>DATDDN010000091.1:0-39267 GCA_036523795.1 Gallionellaceae bacterium
CAGAACCCGCCCAAGGAAGTCAGCGCCACCATCCAGAAATACCTGGACATCATCGAAACGGACCGCAGCGGCAAAGCGTCCTCCATCCGCGGTTACGTTGAGTTCACCGTGGGCCACGACAGCAACGTCAACACCGCCACCAGCAACAAGCAGATTGCCGTGCCGTTCTTTGGCGGCGCCGTGATGACCATGAACGACTCCGGTGTGGCCAACAGCGACAACTTTGGCAGCCTGGGCGCCGGCCTCAATTTTCGCCACTCCTTCAACCCGGAATGGGCGATCGTTGGCGGCGCCAACGTCAACCAGCGCAACAACAGCACGCAAAAGACTTTCAACACCGGCTATGCCGATGCCAACTTTGGCCTGAGCCGCACCGATGGCAACGACAACTATATGGCCGTACTGCAAGTCCAGGGCTTCAACCTGGATGGCGTGCGCTACCGCGATGCTGCCGGCGTAAGCGGGCAATGGCAGCGCAATCTGGATAGCGGCAGCCAGGTCGGCAGCTATTTCCAGTACACCAGCCTGACTTACCCGGACCAGACCTTCCGCAATGCGGATCGTTATGTGCTGGGCGGCACCTATGCCACTCCGCTGGCCAGCGCCACCCCCACCATCGTCTATGCAGGGGCCTATGTCGGTGCCGAACAGGCGCGTGAAAGCAATGCCTCCTACCTCGGCAACACCCTGTTCGGTGGGCGCGTGGGCGGCGAAATGAAACTCAGCGCACAGTACACCCTGCTCGCCTCGCTCAGCCTGGAAAGCCGCATGTATGGCGGTGATGACCCATTATTCCTGACCAAGCGCAACGACACCCAGGCAGACCTGAAGGCCGGCATCAATTACATGCCAGCCCAGCAGTGGACGATAGGTGCCAGCATCGCCTACACCAGCAACGACTCCAACATCGCCATCAACAAATATGACCGCACGCTGTTCAGCGTCAGCCTGCGTCGTGATTTCAACTGACCACAGATTGAGAGGAAAAACCATGCGCCCTCAACACCCCAACTTCAAGCTCACCCGCCAGGCCATCCTGCTCAGCGTCATCTCGGCCGCCTACCCCATGGCAGGATATGCCGCCATCGCTGGCCGCACCGACTTTGTCGTGGGCTCGGTGGAAGCCATCGCCCCGGACGGCAGCCGACGCCCTTTGATCAAAGGCTCTGAGGTCAACACGGGCGACTCCATCAACACCGCTGCCGGCGCGCGCGCGCAGGTACGTTTCAACGATGGCGGCTATGTTTCACTGCAGCCCAACACCGTCTTCCGCGTGGACCAGTTCAATTACCAGAACCAGACTGATGGCAACGAGAAGGGCTTCTTCAGCCTGCTGAAGGGCGGCCTGCGCGCCATCACCGGCGCCATCGGCCACGTCAATCGCGAAACCTACAAGGTCGCGACGCCCAATGCCACCATCGGCATCCGCGGCACCGGCTACAGGGCCGAGATTCGCGACAACGGCCTGTTCGTGAGCGTGGGTGAAGGCGCGATTTCGCTCACCAACAACGTCGGCCTGCTGGTGGTCACCGCCGGCAATGCCGCCTTCGTGGCCAGCCCTAACACCCCCCCGACGCCCAGCCAGGTGCAGCCGAGCACGCCGCCTGCGCCGCTGCAACCTCTCAGCCCCATCGGCACCATCCTGCCGCCTACCCTACCTAACATGACTTCAGGCGCTGGTTATTCGATTGGATATGCATATATTGCCAATAGCACAGGCTTTGCTGGCTCCGCATCCAATTTGAATGCAACATTTGCGACGGCTGGTCAGCTGGCCACATTCATCGACTCACCAATTAATACGACAATATCCGGCGATATAGCAGGTGGCACTATCGCATTCTCAGCAACCGATGGAATCATTGCCTGGGGGCGATGGGTAGGCAGCTATTCAACAAATTTAGGCACCGTGCCACCGGCGCCATTTGATTATGTAATCGGTATACCAACTGCTTCTATTGCAATGCCAACCAGCGGCACAGCTACCTATAGCTTAATGGGATACACCAACCCAACATCAACAGACAGCACCTCATGGACTGTAAGCGGAAATGTAAGCTACGACTTTTCCATTGCACCTCTAGTCAAGGTCAATATGACATTAACTAATAGTAGTGCGCAGAATTACGTTATCTCTGGATCCACTACAATCGCCCCTACGTTTAACATAGCGGCAAGCACCACCGGTACTGCATGTAATTCTGCATGCTCAACTTCAATCAATGGATTTTTCGCCGGAGCAAGTGCTGAACGTGTAGGACTTTCATATCAGGTTGCTGATCCCGGATTCAGATATGTTCAAGGCGTAGCCGCATTTGCCAAGCAATAAACTAACCTAACCCCGCATGCTCGACCATGCTTCGCATCACCTGCAACACGGCAAGGCCGAGCAGGCGCTCCCCCTCCTGACTCAGCACTGCATCGATCATCCGCGCGATGCATTTGGCTGGTTCCTGCTCGGCGCCTGCCACCACCAGCTCAACCAGCTGCCTCAAGCCCTGCAGGCTTTTGAACAGGTGCTCGCCCTGGAACCACGTCACGTGCAAGCTCGCTCTGCCAAAGGCGTCATCCTCAGCGCCATGGGGCGGCCACAGGATGCGTTACAGGTTTTCCGCAAGGCATTGCACCTGGTACCCAGCGACGTGCAACTGTTGCTCAACATCGCCGTGTTGCACGAACAGCTTGGCGACCGGGCCGCAGCGCTGCAGCGCTATGATCAGGCGCTGGCCTGCCAGCCAACTTTTCCTGCCGCAATGCTCAACCGCGGTACACTGCTGCTGCGTCTGCAGCGGCTGGATGAAGCACTGGCCAACAATCGCAAACTGGTCGAACTGCATCCGAACTGGGAACAGGCGCAGTTCAATCTGGGCGAAGTTTGTCTCGCGCTCGGCCGCTGGCAAGACGCAAAGACTGCCTACGCACAGGCGCTGACGCTGGCGCCACAGATGGCCAAGGCTCAGTTCGGCTTGGGGCTCGCGCTGGCGATGCTGCAGCGCTTTGACGAATCACAGCAGGCATTCGATCGTGCCCGGAAACTCGACCAGACCGCCTTTGCCAGCAGCCTGCAGCAGGCCGCCGCTCTCACCGGCGGCGAGCTGCGCGAATTCACCCCGCGCACGCTCTACCTACTGCGTGAATCCGCCAACCTCGAACAATGCGACTGGCACAACTGGGAACAATACACCGCCACATTTGCGTCCATGATCCAGCAGCCACCCGCTGCCAGTAGCGAGCTGAGCGAGCCCGCCCTGCTGTTCCGCACCTTTGCCCTGGCCCTGCCCGGGCATGACACCCTGAAACTGGCGCGCCACATTGCTCATCGCCTGGCTGAACAGCATGCCCCCTTGTGCCCCCTCGTCGCACCTGCCGCGGCAGCCCGCAAGATCCGCATCGGCTATGTCTCACCCGACTTCCGCAACCACCCCACCGCACGACTGACCCGCCGCTTATACGCACTGCACGACCGCAACCAGTTCGAGGTGTATGGCTACTCGCTGCACCCGGGCGACAACAGCCCGCTACGTCGCGACATCGAGCAGGGCTGCGACACCTTCCGCGAACTGAGCGGCCTGGACGCCCGTGCCGCTGCGGACATCATCCAGCGCGACCGCATCGACATCCTGATCGACCTGGCCGGTTACACCACCCGTGCGCGCCCGGAAATCTTCGCCCAGCGCCCAGCGCCGCTGCAGGCTTGTTACTTGGGCTTCCCGCATAGCACCGGCGCCGACTACATGGATTACTTCATAGGCGACCCCATCATCATCCCCTCCCAACTGCAGAGCCAGTTCAGCGAACACATCGCTTACCTGCCCGAATGCTATTTCCTGTTCGACAACCAGCAGGCCATCGCAGACATGCCACAAAGCCGAGCAGCCCATAGCCTCCCCGAACAGGGCGTTGTGTTCTGCTGCTTCAACAACAGCAACAAAATCACTCCGCACGATTTCGACCTCTGGATGGAACTGCTCAAACGCCTGCCCAACAGCGTACTGTGGCTGCTCTCCAACAACCCGGTCAGTATTGCCAATCTGCGCAAGGAAGCCGCCCAGCGCGGCGTTCACCCTGAACGGCTGGTCTTTGCCGGCTTCCTGCCCAACGAGCAGCATGTGGCACGTTATCGTCTGGCCGACCTGTTCCTCGACACGCGTTATTACAACGCCCACACCACCGCCGCAGAGGCCTTGTGGTCCGGTCTGCCGGTGCTGACCTGTGCAGGCAACAGCATGGCGGCACGCGTGGCCAGCAGCCTGTTGCAGGCGGCCGGCCTGCCGGAACTCGTCACCACCACCCCGGACCAGTATCTAGAGCTGGCCTTCAACCTCGCATTGGACCGGAGGCGGCTGCAATCGCTACGCCAGCGTCTGACACAGCAACGTGCCAACGCAGCGCTGTTTGCCACCGAACGCCAGGTCGCCCATCTCGAAGCCCTATATCACGCCATGTGGCAACGACATCTGGGCGGCCAAGCCGTGCAAACACTGCATCTGGCCCGCTGAGCCGCCCGCTTAGCCGCGTCGCCATTGATTTCCATGGCATTTTTGCCTTGACGCCGCGATACTGCCTCGACTACCATCGCGTAACTCTAAAACCTGGAACAGGTGCCAAAATTGCGACGTAAACTTCTGTTTTTGCTTTCACTTTCGATATTGACCGGCTGCGCTCAAATGAGCGCGCCCAGCAACAGCCTCACCAGCACCCAACCCAGTCCAACCGTAAGCGCCTCTGCGCCAGCCACAGCACCTGCCGCCACTGCAGCAAGCACACCGGCGCCAGCCGCGCCTGCCGCAACACAGGCCGCGACCGTTCCCGCAAGCAGCTCAGGTGCAGCACCTGTTGCCGCCGCCACTGCGGCCCCCGCCGTCGCAGCCGCACCTGCACTGGCTGCAGCCGCCGCCCCTGATGCCTGCCCACCCGGCTCGCAACGCGACGTATGGCAACGCATACGCGATGGCTACGCCATGCCGGACATGGACAGCAAGCTGATCGCGCACTACGAGAGGTATTACGCCAGCCAGCCTGACTACGTCGCGCGCATGGCCGAGCGCGGCCGCCGCTACCTCTACTTCATCACTGAGGAAGTGGAAAAGCGCGGCATGCCCACAGAAATCGCCCTGCTGCCCATGATCGAGAGCGCCTTCAACCCGGTGGCCTATTCCGGCGCGCGCGCTTCCGGCATCTGGCAATTCATCCCTTCCACCGGCAAGCACTTCGGCATGCAGCAGAACTGGTGGTACGACGCCCGTCGCGACGTGATCAGCGCCACCAACGGTGCGCTCGATTACCTGCAGAAGCTGCATGACCAGTTTGGCGCCTGGGACCTGGCGCTGGCCGCCTACAACGCCGGCGAGAGATCGGTGATGAAGGCACAGGCACGCAACCGCAAGCTGCACAAGCCCACCGACTACGCCCATCTCAAGCTGCCCAAGGAAACCCTCCACTACGTGCCCAAGCTGCTGGCAGTAAAGAACATCATCGCCTACCCGATGAGCTATGGCCTGACCCTGCCGGAAATCCCGAACCGCCCGTATTTCGCCGCAGTGAACACACCGCGCCATATGGACATCAAGGTGGCGGCCGACATGGCGGAGATTTCCATGGATGAATTCACCGCGCTCAACCCCGGCCACAGCCGCCCCGTGATCCTGCAGGAAAAGGACAGCCTGATCCTGCTGCCAGTGGAAAAAGTGGACGTGTTCCGCGCCAATCTGGAGCGCGCCAGCCAGCCGCTGGTCTCCTGGCAGGAATACCAGCCCAAGAAGGGCGAGAAGATTGCCCAGCTGGCGCCGCGCTTCGGCATCACACCGGAGAAGCTCAAGACCGTAAACGGCCTCTCGCCGCGCGTGCAGGAATGCAATGGCCAGGCCCTGCTGGTGCCGGTGACAGAAGGCGAGGCCGCACCGGAATTCGAGGCGTTCAACACCGAACTCGCGCCGACTGACCCGCTGCTGGTCAATGCCGTGAGCCACGTGGTGCGCCGCGGCGACACCCTGAGCAGCATCGCCAAGCACTACCACGTCAAGCTGGCCAGCCTGAAGAGCTGGAACCATGGCGTGAGAATCCTGCGCCCCGGCATGCGCATCATGGTGGCACAGTCCGCCGCCAAGCCGCGCCGCATTGCCAAGGCAAGCAAGACTCGCAACAAGGCCGTGGCCAGCCGCACCAGCTACAAGAGCAGCGGCAACATGAAGCGCGTTGCCTACGAGCGCTGACGCACGCTGCATCGCCCAAACAAAAACGCCGCGGTTTCGCGGCGTTTTTCATTGAGGTGGAAGCGGCCTCCAGGCCGCGATGGGTATTGTCAGATCACTCACGGATCAAGTTCCATTGTTCACCCATGAACTCAAACCTCGGGTTGTAGGAGCGGCCGCTGGCCGCGAATGGCTGATGGTCGCGGCCAGCGGCCGCTCCTACCGCGCCCCGATGAAGCAACGTCAATGCGCCAGCAGATGGCAATGCACCTGATGCGTCGAACTCAGCTGCGTAGTCTCGGGATAATCCAAGCGGCAAACTGGCATGGCATAGGGGCAGCGCGGATGGAAATGGCAGCCCTGCGGCGGCTGCGCCGGTGACGGCATCTCGCCCGCCAGGCGCATCACCTCCGCGCCCGTGCCGTCGATGCGCGGCACTGCCGACAACAGCGCACGCGTGTAGGGATGCTGCGGGTTGCGCATCACCTCGTGCACCGTGCCGCGCTCCACGATGCGCCCCAGGTACATCACGCACACCTCGTGCGCCACATACTCCACCACCGCCAGGTTGTGCGTGATGAACAGATAGCTCAGACCCAGCTCCTGCTGCAGCGTACGCAGCAGGTTCAGGATCTGCGCCTGCACCGACACATCCAGCGCGCTGGTGGGCTCGTCGCAGATCAGCAGCGCCGGGTTCACCGCCAGTGCACGCGCGATGGCAATGCGCTGGCGCTGGCCGCCGGAGAACTCGTGCGGGTAGCGCCACTTCGCCTCCACCGCCAGCCCCACATGGCTGAGCAGCTCGTCGATGCGCGCCTGCCGCGCGGCGGCGGAAGCGCCAATGGAAAGCGCATCCATCCCTTCCTGCAGGATTTCCGCCACCCGCATCTTGGGGTTGAGCGACGCGAACGGGTCCTGGAACACCATCTGCATGCTGCCGCGCCGCGCACGCAGCTCCCGCGCAGGCAGACCGACCAAGGCCTTCCCGGCAAAATGCACCTGCCCGCCTGTCGGTGCCAGCAGCTGCAACAGCGCCTTGCCCACCGTCGTCTTGCCGCAGCCCGATTCGCCCACCAGTGCCAGCGTGCGCCCGGCCGCAATCTCCAGCGACACCCCGTCCACCGCCTTCACCGCGCCCACTGTGCGCTGCAGGATGCCCTTGCGGATGGGGAAGTGAACTTGCAGGTCGGACACCAGCAGCAGCGGAGAGTCAGGGGCAATGCGTGAACTCCCCTCGCCCGCTTGCGGGCTTGGTCGAATGGCTAGTCGTTCCACCAGAGGGGCCGGGGGAGCAGATTTTTCACGCAACGCGCTGCTTGCGTTTTGCTCCGCATACAAGTGGCAACGCACCCCCTGCCCGCCCGCCAGCACGATCCAAGCCGGCACCTCCTCGTGGCACAGCGCCCAGGCCTTGTCGCAGCGCGGCGCAAAGCGGCAGCCGGCGGGCAACGCACCCAGCGCCGGCACCGCGCCCGGAATCGCGGCCAGCGTCTCGCCGCTGCGCTTGGCATCCGGCAGCGCGGCAAACAGCTTCCTGGTGTAAGGATGTGCCGGGGCGGCGAACAGCTGCGTGCGCGAGGCCTGTTCCACGATCTGCCCGGCATACATCACCGCCACCTGGTGCGCCGTCTCCGCCACCACGCCGAGGTCGTGCGTGATCAGCAGCATGGCCATGCCCTCGCGGGCCTGCGTGTCGCGCAGCAGTTGCAGCACCTGCGCCTGTATGGTCACGTCGAGCGCCGTGGTCGGCTCGTCCGCAATCAGCAGACGTGGCTGCCCGGCCAGCGCCATGGCGATCATCACGCGCTGCTTCATGCCGCCGGAGAGCTGGAACGGATATTCGGTGAGGCGGCGTGCCGGATCGGGGATGCCGACCTGTTGCAGCAGCTCGATGCTGCGCGCGGTTATCCGCTCGCCCCCTCTCCCCAACCCTCCCCCACCAGGGAGGAGGGGATATTTTTCTGCTACGCGCTGTGATCCTGCACTTTCCCCGTCTCCCTTGAGGGGAGAGGGGGACGATATAGCATCTTTGCGTTCAGCAGTGGAAGGTACCCTCTCCCCTCGTGGGAGAGGGCCAGGGAGAGGGGGCGCATTCACGCCATGCAGCGCCAGCACCTCGGCAATCTGCGCGCCCACTGTCATCACCGGGTTCAGGCTCAGTCCCGGCTCCTGGAAGATCATCGCCATCTCGCCGCCGCGCAGCTCGCGCATGTCGTGCTCGGGCAAGGCCTGCAGCTGCACATCGCCCAGCTGCAGCGTGCCGCCCGCGATGCGCAGCCCATCCGGCAGCAGACGCATCAGCGACAGCGCCGTCATCGACTTGCCGCAGCCAGACTCGCCCAGCAGCGCAAAGGTCTCGCCGGCGCGAATGGCGAAGGAAATGTCATCCACGATGCGCGGCCCCTGCCGCAGGCAGGTGACCAGATTATCGACCTTCAGCACGTCGCTCATGCCACGGCCTCCGTGCGGTTCAGGCGCGGATCAAACGCATCGCGCATGGCGTCGGCAAACAGGTTGGCCGCCAGCACCAGCAGCAGCATGAAGCCGAAGGCCGAGGCCAGCGTCCACCACACCATCGGCTCGCGCCCCATCTCCATGCGCGCCGCGTTGATCAGCGTGCCAAAGCTCATCGTGCTGGGGTCCACGCCCACGCCCACATAGGACAGCACCGCCTCCGCCAGCACCAGGCCGCTGAAATCCATCACCACTGAAATCAGCACGATGTGCATCACGTTGGGCAGGATGTGGCGCGTCATGATGCGCAGCGACGACACGCCGAACGCCTGCGCCGCCTGGATGTATTCCAACTCGCGCAGCTTCAGTGTTTCGCCGCGCAGCAGGCGGCACAGGCTGGTCCAGCTGGTCACGCCCAGGATAAGGCACAGAAACAACAGGCGCATGTCGGCACGCGAGGCGGAAGTGGCAAACCACTCCGGGTGCGTCTCGATCACCACCTGCATCATCAGCACCGCCGCCGCGATCAACAGCACGCTGGGAATGGAACTCAGCACGGTGTAGACATACTGGATCGCGTCATCCACCCAGCCGCGCAGGAAGCCCGCGGCGATACCCAGCAGCAGGGCAAAAGGGAGCATGACCAGGGTGGTGATGGTGCCGATCACCAGGCCGGTGCGTATGCTTTTCAGCGAAAGGTAGAGCACATCCTGCCCCACCTTGTCGGTGCCCAGCACATGGTAGGCCAGCGCCAGGCTGACGATGGCGCCGATGCACGTGGCCAGGATCACCGTGGTGAACTGCAGGGCTCGATGCGCCCGATAAGTCGGCGCGCCCGGCTGCGGCCTGGTGAAAAAGCGGCTCAACAGCCAGCCCATCGCCAGCACCAGCCCCCAGCCCAGCGCGAGGCCGATGCCCGCACCCGTCAGCGCGCGCTTGACTGCATCCCCCACCAATTCTCGCTGCGGGTCAGCCAGGTGCGCCGCACCATATTTCAATCGCGGAAATTCGCGCACCACCTGCCCCGCGGCATTCGTCATGCTCTCCTTGGCGTATAGATAGGCGGCCATCGGCGCGGAATAGGTCTTTTCGTTCTGCGTGCGCAGTTTGCCCACCAGCGCATCCAGTGCGCTCAGCACTTCAGGCGAATACACCGTCTGGCCGTTGTTCTTGTCCGCCAAGGCCGGGCGGTAATGCAGCGAATCTAGCAGCCCCACCAGCACAAACAGGCTCAGCACCAGCAGCGACACCATGCCAACGCGGCTTTGTGCCAGGCGCCGCCAGGGCAACAGCAGATGCGGGCGCTGACGTATCCACCACGCCCCCGACACGCCCACCGCAATGAGCAGGAAGATCATGGCATCGGTCCACAGGATGACGGGCAAGAAACTCATGTCGTCCTCAGACTCCTGCAAACCGTTCGTGCTGAGCGTAGGGCGGCTTTTGCCCGGAGTCGAAGCATGAAGCGTAACGGTGAAAGTTTTAAATAGCAGAGGTATTCACCAGGCACCTTCGACTTCGGTGCCACGCACCTATGCTCAGTGCGAACGGCTGTGAAATTTGAATATTTGCTCATTGCAGCCTCACCCGCGGATCAACAACCGTGTACGAAATATCGGTAAGGATCAGCCCCACGATATAAAGCACCGAGCCCAGGAACACCATGGCGCGCACCACGCCGAAATCCTGCGCCTGGATGGCGTCGATGGTATAGCTGCCCAGGCCGGGGATGCCGAAAAACGACTCGGTCAGCAGGCTGCCCATGAACAGGGTGGGGATCACCACCACTACGCCGGTGAGAATGGGGATCATCGCGTTTTTCAGCACATGACGAAACAGCACGCGCAGCTCGGACAAGCCCTTGGCCCGCGCCGTGCGCACATAGTCCTTGCCCACTTCTTCCAGGAAGATGGTGCGATACCAGCGGCTGCTCGCCCCCACCCCGCTCACCACGCCGATCAGCACCGGCAGCAGCACGAACTTCACCCCGTCCAGCCCGCCGATATAGCCCGAGATCGGCACCCAGTGCCACATCTTGCTCGCCACGAACTGCCCGCCGATGATGTAGAACAGCGTGGAGACCGACATCAGCAGCACGCACAGCGCCACCCCTGCCACATCCAGCGCGGTGGCGCGAAACAGCGTCATCAGCAGCGCAAAAGTGACGTAGATGAGCAGGCCGACCAAAAAGGTGGGCAAGGCAATCACCAGGCTGGGCCACATGCGCGTGGAAATCTCGCGACTGATGCTGCGCCCGTCATCCGAAAAGCCGAAGTCGAACACGAACATGCTGGCCGATTTCTCGAAGAAGATGGTGTCGGTCAACTGCTGCGCCCCCGTGGCAGCGGCGTTATACAGCAAAGGCTTGTCGTAGCCGTGCTGATGCTTCCAGCTGGCAATCGCCTCCGGCGTCACCCGCTTGATCCCCAGCTGGATACGCGCCATGTCGTCTGGCGTGTTCACCACGAAGAACAACGCAAAGGTGAGCAGATTCACCCCGATCAGGATGGGAAAGGCATACAGAATGCGGCGGATGAGGTAGGCGATCATTGATTATTTATCTATCCAGCGGGCTGACCACACCTTTGCCGCCCTTGTTGAGGACGTGAGTGTAAATCATTGTGGTGGAGACATCAGAGTGACCGAGCAGCTCCTGCACTGTGCGGATGTCGTAGCCGTTTTCCAGCAAATGCGTGGCGAAGGAGTGCCGCAGGGTATGCGGAGTGGCTAACTTAGCCACGCCCGATGCCGACACCGCCTTTTTCATGGCGCGCTGCAGCAGCTTCTCATCGATATGATGGCGCCGCTCACGCCCGCTGCGCGGATCAACCGAGTAACTGCCCGACGGAAACACATACTGCCAGGCCCACTCCGTTGCCGCGTTGGGATATTTGCGCGCAAGTGCGTCGGGCAGATAAACCTCGGCCATCCCCTTGCCCAAGTCCTCCTCATAAAGCCAGCGCCGTCTGGTCAAATGCTCCTGCAACGGATGTATCAGCGTTTCCGGCAGCATGGTCACCCGGTCCTTGTTGCCCTTGCCCTCGCGCACAAGAATCTCACGCTGGCCAAAATCAACATCCTTCACCCGAAGCCGGCAACATTCCATCAAACGCATGCCAGTGCCATAGAGCAGCCGCGCCATCAGGCCATAGGTTCCCTCCATGCGCTCCAGCACCCGTGACACCTCGGCGCGTGATAGCACCACTGGCAGGCGCTGCGACTTTTTGGCGCGCACCACGTCATCCAGCCAGGGCAGATCAATGCCCAACACTTCGCGATAAAGAAACAGCAGCGCGGAGAGCGCCTGATTTTGGGTGGAAGCAGAGACCTGCCCCTCGGTGGCCAGATGTGTTAAAAAGGCTTCTACCGCCTTAGCCCCCAACTCACGCGGATGGCGCTTGCCATGAAACAGAATGAAACGCCTCACCCAGTGAATGTATTGAGTTTCCGTGCGGATGCTGTAATGTTTGACCCGGATTTTGTCGCGCAGCTGGTCAAGCAGTTTGGGAGGATCGGACTGGCTGGAAGATTGCGGTGTGTTTTCGCTACCCATAATGCGCCTCCCTATTGGACTATTACTGGATAAACAACACATTGAAATACCTGATGCGTCGGATTATACACCTCAGTTTTTCAGAATATACACCGTTTAAGGTGTCTACTTTACGTTAGCGCGCAAAACATGGCCTCCGCATCCGCTGACCTTCTCGCTTACTACGAATCAGGAAAATCACTCGTTTGTGAGCTCGATGCCAACCCCTATCTTTGCGAGTTCTGGCCACGAGAAGAACTGAATAGGTACAACGTGGAGTATGAAGTTCCAAAATATGCACCGGGTTATTTCGGCTTTGCCACGAGCGGTGGCGGTGAAATGTACGCCCTTTCTCCGGAGGGTGAGGTTGTCTGTTTGCCGTTCATAGGCATGGAACCCGCTGTTGCGCTGACTATTGCCCCAACTTGGGCTGCATTTGAGGGCATGCTAAAAAATGCGCTCTAACATGGCGGTCGAGAGGGACGGCCTGCAAGCTGCGCTTGCAGGTTCCCTCCGCGCTTCGCGCTCCGGCCGCCCCTCACCTCTACGTTAGAGGTATTAAATTTACGATATGCCGCCGATTGAAAAATTAATTTCAAAAGCATTGCCATCTCCTATATCAAAATGGATAGCAGGGCTAACTCCGACAGCAGCAATAACATCAACACAGCTGCCATATTTCCTGGAATCAATGCAAATACCAGGCTTCCCGCTCCCGCCGCAAGAAAGATTATTACTTCAATCACTAATTTTCTCTCTCGTCTTACTTGTTGGCGTGTCATTGCTATATTTCCTTTGCGCGCTTCATCATTCAAAAAGAAAGAGTTGGTTTTCATATGAGAGTCGAAACCTCTAACCCTACGCTCAAGCCGACCGCCCAGAAGCGGGGCGGCGGCTTAGCTCCACGTTGGTCATCTTGGGAAGACTAATGAAGTACATCCTGTCAGCGTTTATTTTTTGTTGGTCAGTTAATTCCTCGGCGAATCCTGTAGTCGTTGAGTTGCGATCAAACAAAGGTGGTGGTCTCGAAGAAGTCGTCAATGGCATTCGATACGGTTATCCGCATGAGGTTACGCTAAAGGAACTTGCGAATACGAGCAGAAATGCACCTATCATTGTCAATGCGTCACCAGATATTCCCTTCAATTGGCTGCTGGACTACTGCTACCTTTTATCCTCTATGGGATTTAAGGACATTTCAATAAATACATCTGCAAAAGTGCCACAAAATTCAAAGACGCCGAGTTCCAAGCTATTTACATTTAGGTTCGCAGGGGTCAAATAGTCACATATGCAGCGCGATATCAAGCTTGCAGCAAAACTCAAGCCCAACCCGGCGTTCGAGCGGGACGCCGCAAAGGCGCGGCGCCCCTCAACTTTACGTTAGGCCAAATATGACAGGCATTAAAGTTTCATCAATCATTGCTGAGTTTTGCGAAGCCGCTATAGAGAAAGGTGACTTTGAGTCGACCCCGAAATTAGATCGTGAACTTCACTCAAGAATGGCAAAGTCTATCTCTAGGCTGAACTCGCTTGGTGAGGCAGGATTAAGGTCCATAGAAGCCCTGCTGAAACATCAATCACCATATGTGCGCAGTTGGGCGGCTGCTGAGCTTCTAGCCAATGGGAATGAAAAGGCCATACCAGTGCTTATCGGATTAACAAACCAAGGAGGTTTAATTGCAACAAGCTCAAGGATGGTTCTGCAAGAATATGAGGCGGGTATGTTACGTTCCCCTTTCGGCACAAATGCGGCCTAACAATTCGCTCCATTTGACGCTCATTCCGCTGCGCTTCATTCGCGCAAATGAGCTCTGCCGTTAGGTGCCAACAGTGAGCTTGGACGCACTACTTCGCATCGGCCTGACAGTAGACTTTGTGTTCAACTGGGGCCTTGGGTGGCGGTACGTCTTTTCCCCAACATTTCGACGGCGAATCTATGAACGCTGGAAAGCTCGTCCAAGATTCTTGGTTGCCGCTGACATCATTTGGTGTGTCATGTGCTTCGTCGCCTGCAACGGGTTCCTAATGCTCGTTGGCATGTGGTTGTACCGAGACATCGTTTTGCGCCATGTTGGCACCTAACCCTGCGGTCAAGTTCGCTCCGCTTCGCTGCGCTGGGACCGCGCAAAAGCGCGGCCCCTTACCTTCACGTTGGGCTTAACAAAGCGGTACCGGAGGAAAATATGTTCACTATGGATATTCCTGATGTGCCAGTCCATGCAACACCTATAGTTTTGGCTCAGGCTGACGTTGTCAGAAATAGTGCGCAGGAAACCAAGAACATCCTGGGTGTCTGTGAGATGGCCCATGGAAAAACGGATGTTTTCCCAACTTATAATGCGGGTTCATATATGGCCCAATTTAAAGGTAAAGATAATTTCTCTTATGGCGCGTCTGTCAAAGTAATCCAATCTCCCAAACAGGGAACATTACTATTAACTGATGTTACTAGCCCTGATACATACGTATATTCCTATACACCCGATAAACTCCCAACAGGAACCAAGGACTACTTTGTTGTCTCCGTTGAAAACAAGGGCGTGACTGTTAATATTCGTTATTACATTTATATCGATATATTGGGGCCTAATGAGCCCGCTGATGTTAACTATTGTGGCGATAAACAGTTCTGGAAAATATCTTTTTCAGAAGAAAGTATGCTCATGAGTTATAGAGCCCAACCCATCGTTCGAGCGGGACTCGCCCAGAAGCGGGCGAGCCCCTCAACTTCACGTTAGGGTTTTCCAATGAAACAACTTTTATCTGTGCTTGTTCCGTGTGGCAATGAATTGCTGACTTTCGATGCATTGCGTTACGAAGATAAGATATGGCTAGTGCCAATGTGGGCAGACTATCCTCAAGAAAAAGCGTCCAAGCCAGTCTTGATGGTGAGAATCGACAATCTTTCTTTGATTGAAAACCCACCGTCTGGTCATGACTATGCGGTAAATCAACAAGTACCAAAAGCCGTTGTTGATGGTTTATCAGCCGAAGGATTTGAGACCCTTTCGGGAAGCCAAATAACGTTTGGTATCCCGAACGATACAAAGGTTGTTCATTGAACATTTATTTCCACCCTAACCTTTCATTCAAGCGGGACGCGCCAAAGCGCGCGCCCCTTAATTTAACGTTAGGGACTATTACACCATGACGCTCACACACAGCACCGCGCTCATCGTCAAGCTCAAGTTGACACCACTTATCCGTTCCTTTGCATAAATGGCATGCCCAAATCCCCTCCGCGTTCTTTCATTTCTTTATAGGTAATCTCAGCCATGATTGATCCTCATAAATGTGCAGCGTGTCAAAAACCAATTCAAAGCAAGAACGGTATTGAAGGTGATGGTTCGCCTTATTTCGTTACATGCAAAGAATGTGGCGCTAAAAATCAAATCAAACAATCTAACTTCATGGTTGGCTCCCCGGTCAATTTTGAAGTTGTAGGTTTGATAAAAGTCAATTCCTAACCTTACGTTCAAGCCGACGCCTATCGGCGCGTCTTAACTCCACGTTAGAAATGATCTTCCAACTCGGCGGCCTCGGCTTACTTTGCATCTTCGGGTTATTCCTGTTGAGAGATGCACATCCAATCTATCTGCTCGCTGTAATAATCGGCTACGTAGTGATCGCCACAACATTGCTAGTGCGAAGGAAATCCCATATGGATGCTGATGACGAAGCTGGCTATCCCGCAGACTACTTCCCTGTCTTTCCGCAGAACCGTTTCACGTATCTTGGCAAAATTATTTTGTGGGTTGCTATTATTTCGTTTGCGTTTGCTATGGTGTTCAGAGCAAATCCAGTTGCTGTTGTCGGCTTTTCCATTTCTTTCCTTTGTTTTGGTGCGATTGGTCTATTCTCTGTTGCCTTGTCCGTTCAGTTTGGTTATATCCCGTCCGGTATCGTTTATAAGGGCGGTTATAGCAGAGGTGTCTCACGTGAATCTTCTCCCCTTCAGTACTGGCTTACTGTAGGGCTTTTTTCAGTTGTCGGAGGTGGCTTCATTTTTTTGGGATTCAGTGGTTTCGCTAGCTTATTTACGCAATGACCCGAAAAATTTCTAACCCTACGGTCAAAGTCGCTCCGCTTTGCTGCGCTGGGACTGCGCTAAAGCGCAGCCCCTTACCTTCACGTTAGGGTATCAATGCGTATGTTAGCCAGCCATGCACTTTATTACTCGCCCAATCTCAAGGTTCGGTTAGATCAAGTATTGTTGGTTCTTATACTGCAAATACCTCTATACGCTCAGGCACATTGGTGGCATGGAGCGCTTGAACAATTCAAACTCGACGAATTGTCCCTCCATTTCATAGACATCAAGCCAACCGGCAATAGTGCAGAGTTCCTAGCAAAGGACGGTTATCTCTATACAGCTGTAGTTGGAACGCCAGTAAGTAATTTTGCCATTACAGTCAAGGAAATTCAGAAAGACAGAGTAATACTCATTGAGCTGATTGAAGACAAAAACGGCGAGTGGTTTGAGAGGGAAATTGAATGGAAAATAGACCAGCGCCCAATTAAGCAGAAAGTTGCAGGAGAATAACTATGAAAACTCAACTTTGTGCTTGCCTCCATACCCTAACCCTGCGCTCAAGTTCGCTCCCTTCGGTCGCTGGGACGGCGCAAAAGCGCGCCGCCCCTTAGCTTCACGTTGGGCATAATTAATATGCCGAAATCCTTGAAAATATCTGATACCGCAATCCTAGTAGGTTTCAATCCAGAAGGTGGGTGTGTATACAGCGCCTTAATGTCATTTGGCGACTACTATGACGGTGAACATCCTTGGGATGACGATTCCCAGATTAAGGCGCTAAACTTGCGTAAAGTTCATGGCTATCTTTTTAACTCAAAAGGAGAGCTTGAGCAGGAATTTGAAAGTATTTTTAATCTTGACACTGGTGTTTACGAAAAAGGGTGGGCAAGGTTTGCTGACGGTACGTTTCGTGAAGACAAGTGAGCAGCCCAACTTAACGCTCAAGCGGGACGCGCCTTCGGTGCGCCCCTTAGCTCCACGTTAGAGAGCACATGCGCCGCATACTCATCACCCTCGCAGCATTAGCAGCTCTCGTGTCCGGAGGGTTCATGTTCACGCTCGCATTTGGCGCGATCTGGTCATTTAAGGCCAACCCATCCGGCTCATTTCTGTTTTGCCTAGCCTCACTCATTCTTGCTGCCGTAGTGCCCTTCGGTTTGGAGCGCTTCATTAAAATCGGCAGCCCATTATTATTCCCGGCCCTTTATTCGGCACCACCTTTATTGTTTGGCGCTGCGGCATTGGCTGATTCATATGCCGGCTTGTTTTGGGTACTCTTTGGCAGCATTTCTTTTTTTCTTGGCTTTATCGGCATCCGGTTTGCCCACCGCCATCAAAAGAGGAAGGTAAATGCTCTCTAACCTGTGCTCAAGTCCGCTCCCTTCGGTCGCTGGGACGCGCCTACGGCGCGCTCCTTAGCTCCAAGCTAGCCACAATATGAACCGTCGCGATTTTCTGACTCTTGCTGTTCTCTCAGCATTCATTCCATACGCCAAGGCCGGCGCGTGGGAGTCTGGCAGCTTCGATAATGATGATGCTCTTGACTGGGTTGGTCAGTGCGTACGATCTAAGGGTAGTTCTCTCATATCCGCCACACTCAATGCAGCATTGACCGATGGCTATCTTGAGGCCCCGGAATGTTCCGCCGCCGTTGCTGCTGCGGAAGTTGTTGCGGCTTCGAGGGGTAAAGCAAACAGGGCTCTTCCCAGGGAACTTTCATCCTGGTTAGAGCAGCAACCAAAGGAAGAAATTGCCAAACTCGCACTCCTTGCCGCGAGGGCTGTCTCACGCGTCCTGAATGGCCCGAAGTCGGAACTTCAAGAGCTGTGGCAGGAAGACAGGAAAGATTTTCCTGTATGGAAGAACCACATGCAGAACCTGATTGCGAGGCTGAAGTAGACTCCACGCTGTGCCTACAAATAATATGCGCATTAGAAAATCGCCAAGACTAGGAATCATTCTTGCCCCTTTGGCAGGAGCATTGGCTTATATGTTGCTGGCTTTTATCCTAGGCGAGGACAATACACCCAAGAAAGACTACACGGGACTCCAAGCTTGGCCAGTCTTCGTGGCTATGTATATTGCAGTTGCGTTAATCTGCTATATGGCAAGCATCTTGATTGGAGTCCCTCTATCACGTTATCTAAAACGCCATAGCAGGTTAGAGTTCTGGCTCCTATTCATGCTTTCCATACCTATTGGGGCGGCATCAATTTCCGGAGCCGTCTATTTATTGGTGAGAAATGAAGCTCATATTTTTGTTCCTTTACTGATTTTTGCGGCTTACGGCGCGGTTACGGGCGCGGTTGTTTCTGCAACATATTGTTGGTTGGCTGGCATAACAACGCGTTTGAAATCGCACGCGCGATGAAACCGCGCGCCGCTTAACGCGAACGTTCGACATTCGATGGGGAGGTGGGTTAGGAATGGGTTTCTCTATAACTTGGTGTGCGGTGCACGAGAAGGATGCAGAAAGACTGCTGCAGGATTTGAATCTGTCGCCTACGGGTGAGACGGAAGAATTTCCTGAGTCACCTGTATCAATGGCAAAACTTGATACAGGCTGGCGCATTGTCTGGTGCAACAAGTACGATAGCCCGATCATCGGCTCAAAAAGGCTGGCAGATATTTCTCGTGAACGCGATGTGCTTTTCTGTCTCGTTGAAGAGCATGTGATGGCCAGCTCATCGGAATTCTGGTCTGGCGGTAATCGCAAATGGTGGATCTCTCACCAAGGCGAGAATGGCCCCAAGGGCCTGGATGTTGCAGGAGATGTTCCAGAGTGCTTGCCACCAATAAGAATGGAAATGGAAGAGGTGCAACAAGCCGAAGGTGGGGAAAACGCAGATGTCGATTACATTTTTGAAATCCCATTGAAGGTTGCCAAAACACTTGTCGGTTTTAAACATGATGAGGATTGCCCACACGTCTCGAAAGAGCAATTTGTTGTTTTGTCGAGCCCGCCCGCACACAAGGGATTTTTATCGAGGTTATTTGTCAAATGAAAGTCTCGCCTGACAAGGCGCCCCAGCGAGGCTGAAAGGCGGCACCAGAGCATGCACCTTGGCGACATACGAACCTGCGAGGGGAAAATCATGAGCAAAGTATTCGTCAACATTGGACTCAGCCTCGATGGCTACATGGCACCGGAAGGGATGAGCATTGAGAACTGGGACACGCCAGAGTACAAGAGCTGGGGCGCCAAGTGGGGCGCGCTGATGGCGTGGATCTTCAATCAACAGTACTTCCGCGAGAACCTCAAGCTCGGACCAGGGGGAGAGACCGGTCCGGTCAACGACCTGCTTCGCAGCACCACGCAACGCATCGGCGCCAACATCATGGGCAAGCGGATGTTCGAGCAAGGCGAGCGCGCCTGGCCGGCGGAGGCTCCATTCCACACACCGGTATACGTGCTGACCCATGAGAAGCGCCAACCCTGGGTGCGCCCCGGTGGGACTACCTTTTATTTCATCAACGACGGGGCGGAGCATGCGCTGGAACTGGCGCGTGAATCCGCCGGCGACCGCGATGTTCGTATCGCGGGTGGGGCGGACGTGATTCAGCAGTACCTGAACCTGGGGGTCGTCGACGAGCTGGAGATCGCCCTGGCACCCGTACTGTTCGGTGGCGGGCGGCGCCTCTTTGAGAACCTGCGCGAGCCAGCGCCGCAGTTTCGCATCGACAAGGTTCTTGTTGGCCCGGCCGCCACCCACTTGCGCTATGTGCGCCAGTGAGACCGCATCATTTTGGCGTTGCGTGTAGCCTGCCTGCCCTGCTCATCTGTCACATCTCATGCCGCAGTGGCTGACACGCGTCATCTGTCTGACGCGCCGGCAGCTCGCATCAGCAAAAATACGTAATTTCCCTCCCAAAAATACATAGTTTCCTTACTCATCTCTTTGAGTAGTCTTACTACAATCAGCACAGGCCCACCCTGCGCCCTGCAAGCAAACATTAGCCACTGTTTTATTAGCAAAAGAGCGATATGCGGTGCAGCGACACGGGCACAGTATGCGGGCGTGACCGGCGGACAGGCGGGATGCGTGATACAGGCTAGCCTGTAGCGGGCTGCCGATAGACGCCCCCTCGGCCACATTGGCGCAATCGCGCAGGCAAGCTCGTCATGGCGGATTCAGGAACGGTTAATGTCCTTGGCTTCGGGACACTAGCTGTATTGGGGTGCACGGGGAAGCGCAAACATGATTTACGAAATATAAAGGAGCATATATGCGAATCATTATATTGAGTTTGATGTTGGGTCTGACACCGGTTCTGGCACAAGCACAGAGCAAAGCCCCAGCTGGCGATGCAAAAGCTGCACCCGGTGAAGCCAAGGCGGCGCAAGCCGAAGCCAAGGCTGCGGCGGATGAGGCCAAACAGGCGGCTGGAGATCTGAAGCCGGCACCCGATGAAGTCAGGCGCGTTCTCAATTACTATTTCCACGGCAAGGGCCAGGGGCCTGTGCTGATGGAGGCCAAGCTATGCCGCGACATAAAACGGGATGGCGAGGACAAGAACGAATGCGCAGGCGACGTTCCCCTTCAGGCACTGAAGAAGGGAGAATCGGTGTACCTGTGGATGGCCTATATGGTGCCTTCAGGCGAGGAGACGCAAAACATCGTCGTGCTGTTCGAGAAGGGAGGCGTAACCCGCATGGTGGAGAGCCTGCAGGTCAGCAGCCAGCTACGTAACCGCTCATGGCTGAAGATGTCCCTGGACAAGCCCGGCCCCTGGAAATTGAGAGTCGTCCGCGACACTGGCGCCGGCTCTGAAGCGCTGGGCACGATCGACGTTGCCGTGAAATAGCACAACCTGGCATCAGCGGGCCGGACGAGGCCCGGCCCGCTGACAAATTCAAACACCGCAGGGTTCTGTCCTGCAAGCTGAGTTGCCACCGCTGTTGTCGGCGGCAACTCAGCAACTCCACTTCAGCCGCGCATGGTCATCTCCATCATGCGCCCTGCTTCCGCATTCTTCAGGAATCTGTGATTAAGTCTGATTTGTGTTTCCCGTGCATGCAGGCGGGGATCACAGCTGGTTGACTTGACCGGGTTCCGCCTGGCTGAATCGTGCAACGGCACAAACGCGCGATAAAACAATCCTCTACTACAGAAGCCGGCAACCGTGGCAATTATGCAGACTGCATATGTCTTGTCATTTCCTCATTGAGGCCAACCAAGAAACTCTGAAGACTCATCGTTAAAAACAATCGAGCCACCTCTTAATTTGTACTTGACATGCAACTAACTTGTAACTAGCCTTGCTCACATCAGGGTCAAGTCACGAATGATTTACGTCGTGCACTTTTTTTCTGCAAAGATTGTACAAGGGCAAACCAGTCGAAAGGCTGGGGCGCAAAGTCACCGGTCTAAGAGAGCTTCGGCACTATGACAGCGGGATCGCCAATCATACAAAGCGCGCGGATCATTGCGCGACTTTCCTCCTCCCCTACCTTCTCCGAGGTCATCGGCGGTCGCTACGTGTTACGAGCGTGACCGACAAGCGCCTTGTTCTCTAACGCGTAGTGCAATTCACGTTGCATCTTACGTCTCTGGAATAAAATCGGTTTTCTTTGGGGGGTCTCCAACATGGGGAACTTGCCTTCTCAGCAGGCTGCTATTGCGTCTGCAGCAGCGACGCCTGCCGATACCGCACTGAAGCTGCTGGTGCAGGGATTCACAAACGCCGAACGGCAATTGCTGGATGCCATCGTCAAATTGTCGCAGCGCCGCCAACCCCGCATCAAGCTATTGGACGATACAGATGCAGAAAATGCGGATGTCGTGATGATCGATGGCGCCGACACCCGTGCAAACAGATGGGCTCACAGCCAGTCGTGGCTGCAGAGCAAGGTAATGATCTGGGTCGATGCACCAGCAGCACCGGATCGCACCGTCGTGCAGCGCCCGATACAATGGACAGCCTTGCCCATGATCCTGGCAGATGCGCTGGAAAAGGCCCCCATCAATTCCACAGAAATGCCGGCAACCGAATCTGTTCTCGGTTCGGTACTTGTGGTCGATGACAGTCTTGCCGTGCGTGCACAGCTGCGCTCCTTGCTTGAGACACACGGCCTGACCGTTACGGATGTCGACAGCGCCGAGGCCGCCCTCAACACCGCTGCCGCCTCACCCTTCGACTGCATCCTGATGGATGTGCTCATGCCGGGCATGAATGGCTATGACGCCTGCCGCCGCATAAAAGAAAAAACCGTCAACGGCAAAAAGCCGACCGTCATCATGCTGACCAGCAAGACTTCGCCCTTCGACCGTATCAAGGGAAAGATGGCGGGCTGTGATGCCTACCTGACCAAGCCGATTGATCCGGCTCATCTGTATCAAGTCGTCTCGCAATACATCGAAAAATCCGCGGAGAGCGGTGCAGTCCGGCAACACATTGCTCCACAGTACAACTGACCATTCAACCATAGAAAGGAAACACCATGGCACGCACTATCCTGATCGTTGAAGACAATCTGGCTGATCGCAGCCGCCTCGAAAAACTGCTGGGCGAAGCCGGCTTCCTGGTTAGCTCCGTAGAAAACGGCACCCAGGCGATCGCGGCCGTGAAAAGCAGCAAACCTGATGCCATATTCATGGACGTGAACATGCCGGGCATGGATGGCTTCGCCGCCACCCGTGCGTTGCGTGATGATGCCAAGACCAAAGACATCCCGGTCGTGCTGGTCACGGCAAAGGATCAGAAAGCCGACAAGGCATGGGGGCAGATGCTCGGCGCCAAGGGCTACATCACCAAGCCTTACACAGACGAGCAAGTGCTGTCGCAAGCCCGCGCACTCTGAGCTGCCACCTGCGGTCATGCCCAAGGCGCGCGCAGGTTTCGACGGTCGCGATCCCCGGCGATCCGGAAAGGCCGGCACCTTGAGCAGACGGACTTGTGGCAACGATTAACTTGGCTTAACCAACCAAAGAAAGGAAGCACATCATGGCACATACCATTCTGGTGGTCGAAGACAACCTGGCCGATCGCAACCGCCTTGAAGCGCTGTTGAGTGGCGCCGGCTACGCTGTCAGCTCTGCGGATAGCGGCGAAAAGGCCCTGGCTGTAGTGAAGAGCAGCAAACCCGACGCGATATTCATGGACGTGAACATGCCCGGCATGGATGGCTTCGCCACCACGCGTGCGCTGCGCGACGATGCCTCAACCAAAGACATCCCGGTCGTGCTGGTCACTGCAAAGGATCAGAAAGCCGACAAGGCATGGGGGCAGATGCTCGGTGCCAAGGGCTACATCACCAAGCCCTATACCGACGAGCAAATACTCACGCAGGTTCGCGCCCTCTAGCCAATCCATCGCACCGCGCGAAGTGACCAACATGGCGGGCATGGTGGCAGATTGCCAGCACTGCCCGACCATGATGGCAACACCTTGAGCCCAAAGGAGCTACAGGCCATGACCAGAGAAGATGCCATCGCTACGGATTCTGCGTGCGCCGTGACGCAGATGAGCCCATTGATGCCGCCAATACAGGCATTGACTGCCAGATTTGAAATGGGCGAAGAGACTCAGGGCACCCAACACCACAACAAGCAGGCCGCCGCCCGGGCCACGGTGGGCGAATCACGCCAGGGTTTCCGGATTGGCGAGTTGCGCCTGATGATCCGTTACGAAGACAGCAGCGCGCTGTCGGAAATGTCCTCACTCCACAGATTGCCCAACGCACCCGGGTGGTTCAATGGCATGGCCAACCTGCACGGCAAGCTGACGCCGGTGTTTGACCTCGCAGGCTATCTTGGCGTCGACCACGACCCTGAATCCCGCCGCATGCTGCTGGTCCTTTCTCATGGGGCAGATGCTACCGGCATATTGATTGACGGCCTGCCCGAGCGGTTACGCCTGTCTGCGGACGAGCGCACTGACGTGGGCGTCGCACCTGAGCGGCTGCTGCCCCACCTGCGCGGCGCAAGCCATCTTGGCGAAAGGCTGTGGCTGGACCTCGACACCCAATCCCTGCTGGGCGCGATCGAGCAATCCCTGGGAGGGGCGCAATGAATATCCTGCTGGCGTTTCACCATCGCGTTTCTGTCTTTCACTTCTGTTCCTGGAGGTAATTACCATGCAACTGAACCTTACCCAGCGCCTGGGCAATATCAAGATCGGCCCACGCCTCTCCCTGAGTTACGGCCTGATCCTGCTATTGATGTTCGGCGCGCTCGCCTTCACCGGAATCTCCATGTATGAGGCAGACAAGACTGCCACGGCCGTGTTCAAGGACAACATGGCGAAGCTGGACGTCCAGCAACGCATGAGCACCTCGGTGCTGGTGACTGCGCGCGTGATCCGCTCCGTGATGCTGTTGCGCAACGATCCGGCCACACAGGCACGTGAGCGCAAGAAGATCGGCGAGTCGCGCGCGTCCTTCGATGCGGCGTATGCGCAGGCCGACATGCTCACCAAGGATGAAAATGGCCGTGCCCTGCTGCAAAAGATCGTTGCCACCAGAGAAAAAGCCGTGCCGATCAACAACAAGGTACTGTTGCTGGAAGACCAGGGCAGACACGACGAGGCGCTGGAGCTGCTGCTTGGGCAGGGTATCCCGGCGCTGAACGAACGGCAGGAGGCGCTGGACGAATACAAGGAACTTCAAAAGCAGCACGCGGAAGAAGCCACCGCCGAGGCCAACCAGAAATTTTCCAGGGTGGCAGCCATCGCTGCAACAATTGCGATCGCAGTTCTGGCGTTGGCCGCTATCGCAGCCTTTAATATCACACGAAGCATCACTCACCCGCTCCATACCCTGCAGAAGGCCATCAACGACGTGCGCCAGGGCGCGGACCTGGGTGCTCTGGCGATGATCAACACCAAGGACGAAATGTCCGACATGGGCTTCGCGGTGAACCAGCTGCTGCAGGACCAGATCTCCGCGCGGGAAAAAGCCGATGAGGACAGGGTGAAGGCGGAACAGGAACGTCAAAAGGCAGAGGCCGAAAACGAACGCCTGAACAACTCGGTTATCGCGATTCTGCAGGCGGTGGACAAGCTCTCGCAGAAGGACCTGACGGCGCGCGCACCGGTGTCGCAGGATATCGTCGGCACGGTATCCGACTCGATCAACCAGTTGACCGATGCGACCTCAACCGTTCTGCACGGCGTGAACCAGATCGCCAATCGAGTTGCGCAAGTCTCCGGCAAGGTGCAGGCACAAGGCGAGCTGGTATCCAAGACCGCCCACGAAGAGCGCAAGAATGTGAGCGAAATGGTGCAGTCGCTGAACGACGCGACGCAGTCGATGAACCAGGTTGCGACGCTGGCCGAACAGTCCAACCGCTCCGCCGAACGCGCCACCCAGGCGACCGACACGGCCCTCGCGACGGTAAACAGCACCGTCAAAGGCATGGAATCCATCCGCGAGACCATCGCCGAAACGGAAAAACGCATCAAGCGCCTGGGCGAACGTTCGCAGGAGATTTCCGGCATCGTCAACCTGATCAACACCATTTCGGAACGCACCCACGTGCTGGCGCTCAATGCGTCCATGCAGGCGGCGGTTGCCGGTGAGGCGGGCCGCGGTTTCGCGGTGGTTGCGGAAGAGGTGCAACGGCTGGCGGAAAGCTCGCGCAACGCGACGCAGCAGATCAGCACACTGGTCAACAATATCCAGCTCGAAACCAATGAGACGATCTCGACCGTGAACCGCACCATCGGCCAGGTGGTGCAGGGTTCCGAACAGGCACAGCAAGCCGGCGAACAGATGCGCCTCACGCAGGGCATTACCGCCGAGCTGGTAGATCAGGTGCGTCGCATCACCGAAGTTTCCGGGCAACAGAAAAAAATGTCGGACCTGCTGCTGCAGTCCATTCAGCGCCTGGGCCAGAGCAATGAGCGCACTGCACAACAGATCGACACGCAGAGCCAGGAAACGCAGACGCTGCTGGATTCCGCGCGCCAGCTGGTTGAATCCGTCAACGTGTTCAAGCTGCCGCAATTTGCATAGCAACCTGGATCCGGTGTGCACTGACACAGGGAACTGAGCCGCCATGAAACTTAAAGACCTGATTGATGCATTCGCCAGCGAAATCGAGCAGGCTCATGCCCGGCTCAACAAGAACCTGGACGAACTGGCCACGCTGGAGATCGATAACCCTGCCTTTATGGAGGCGCTCGACCACTACAGCGGCCAGGCCCAACGCATGGGCGAGGCCGCAGAGCTGGCGGGCTTTCCCGGCCTGCAAATGGTCTGTGCCCATGTGCTGGAAAACAGCCTGATGCTGGCAATCCTGCCCAACGAGGAACGCGGGGCACTCATCGATTTCCTGCGCGCCTGGCCGCCGTTGATGGTGCATTACCTGCGCAATATCGCCGACCCATCTACTGCCGCCGGCCTGATAGACCACCTGAGGACGGCGCCCAACCCGATGGATGCGGAGCAGGCGCTGAAAATCATGCACATGCTGGGCGCGATGCCGCTACAGCTTGGCCTGCCCGGTGACGGCGCGGGACAGCGCCGCCAGGTGCTGGCAACACCCGAAGACGTTGCCCTGTCGATACCGGACGATGTGGACCAGAAGTTTCTCGAGGGCTTCTTCCAGGAGGCACCCAACCAGGCGCGCTACCTGGTTGATCTCGCGCGCAATCTGACCTCCGGAGAGGGCGACAGCTCGGATATCGTTGCCGCCAAGCGTGTGGCGCACACGCTCAAGGGATCTGGGTCCACCATCGGGCTGCGCGGCATCGCTGCGCTGGGACACCACCTTGAGGATATTCTCGAATATTTCGAGCGCGAAGGTTCACACGTCACCCCGCAGGTGGCAAACGCCCTGCTCGACGCGGCCTATTGCCTGGAACAGATGGTAGGCTATCTGACCGGCACAGACGAATATCCGCAACAGGCACAAGGCGTGTTGCAGGCCGTTCTTGACCTGGCAAATCGCATAGATGCAGGCGAATCGCTTGAGTTGCCGGTCACCAGGATCACGCCATCCGTCGCCATGGACGCTGCACCTTCGCACTCGCCTGCCGCATCGGTCGATGATCTGCCGGGGCGTCCGGCCTCGCCACGCACCGATTCCGGTGCGACGGTGCCACCTGAGATGGCGCTGCGCGTCAGCCGCGAACGCATCGAAAACCTGTTCCTGACCTCCAGCCAGATCTCCGTGAACAGCTCCGCGATGGAGGCGCGCATCAAGGCGCTGGTCGACAGTTCGCGTGAACTGCTGGAACAGAACCTGCGCGTGAAGAAGCGCCTGTTCGAACTGGAGACGGTAGTCGAAGTGCGCACGCTATCCATGATGCGCACGCGCAATCGGCGCAGCGATGAAAAGGCGTTTGATCCGCTGGAAATGGATCAATACAACGAGCTGCACAGCACCTCCCACGCGCTGGCCGAAGAGGCCGCTGATGCGCACGCCCTGGCATTGCGGGTGGAAGAGAGCATTGCGCAGATTGTCGGGCATCAGACCCGCCAGCAGCGATTGAGCGAGGACCTGCAGCATCTGGTGATCGGCACACGAATGACTGAAATCGGCGTACTGGGGTCGCGCCTGAAGCGCAATGTCCGCTCAACCTGCCAGGTCACCGGAAAGGACGCGGTGCTGGTGCTGGAGGGCGTTGAGACCCTGATCGACAGCGATCTGCTCAACCGCCTGGCAGAGCCGTTGTTGCACCTGCTGCGCAATGCGGTAGACCATGGACTGGAGTCGCCTGACGTCAGGGCCGCAATTGGCAAACCGAGAACCGGACGCATACTGCTGAGCTTCGCACGCCAGGGCCAGCAGGTGGTATTGCGCTGCCAGGACGATGGGCGCGGGCTGGATATGCTGGAAATCCAGCGGCGTGCCGTCGAGCGCGGGCTGATCACGGAAGAGCAGGCATTGAGCGAATCCGAGATCGCGCGCCTGATCCTGCTGCCCGGATTCTCGACACGCCACTCCGTCAGCGAGGTGTCCGGCCGCGGCATCGGGCTGGATGTGGTACGCGAGTGGGTCAGCTCGATGAACGGATCGATCCAGATCGACTCGAAGCCCGGCCATGGCTGCATATTCGAATTGCGCTTCGCCACCTCACTGTCAACCGTGCAGTCATTGATCGTTGAAGCCGCGGGCGAGCGTTTTGCACTGCCCTCGATGCAGATCGAGCAGGCAGTGGCTCGCGGCATGGGCACGTTCGAGCTGCTTGGAGGCCAGCTCGTTTACCGTTTCAACAAGCGTTCATACCCGGCAAGACGCCTGGCGGACATGGCCGGCCTGCCGGATGCAGCCAAGCCGCTCGATGACTACTCTGCGGTAATTGTGCGGCTTGAGAACAAGAGCCAGGTTCTGGCTGTCGATCGCCTGCTCGACGCGCGTGAGCTGCTGGTCAACAACCCCGGACGCTATGCACGTCATGTGCGCGGCGTGGCCGGATTGTCCATCCTCGGCGATGGCGCCATTGCGGTAAACCTCGACCTCGCCCAGTTGTTCTCGGCGGAGGCACGAGCCGTCTCGGCTGCCAGCACTACAAGAGTGGAAGCACAACAGCACGATCTTCCCGGCGTACTGATCGTGGATGACTCATTGTCTGTGCGCAATTCTCTGCTGCAGCTCATCCAGGATGCCGGGTATCGCGCGGAGACTGCCCGCGACGGGCTGGATGCCATCGACACCTTGCGCACCTTCAAACCCGATGTGCTGCTGACCGACCTGGAGATGCCCAACATGAACGGCGTCGAACTGACCTATCACCTGCGCGAACGCGCAGACATGAACCGCCTGCCCATCATCATGATCACCTCGCGCTCACAGGAGAAGCACCGGCGCATGGCCGAGCAGGCCGGCGTAACCACTTACATTACCAAGCCCTATAACGACAACGAATTGCTGCAGACCATACGCAGTACGATCACCCATTGAACAAGGCCAAGGCGGCGAAACCATGAATGCGACCACCCAGCTCCAAGCGGAAGCCATGCCCAAGGGCAACTACGTGCTGCTCACCGCAGACACGCTGCACCTGATCCTGCCGCAGCACGAGGTGGGCGCGGCGGGATACCTGGAGGGAGGGCTAGAAGCCAGCGACGTGCCCGGCCTGCTGAAACTTTCCGGCGACGACGGCGCGCATCGTTTCGTGGCACTGTCGGCACAGATGACGCCGCTGCCGCATTGCCCGCCCGAGCGCTTCCTGGTCGCGTCACTGGGTGAAGAAGATGATGAACTGAGCTGGTGCTGGAACGAGCTGCAGGTGTTGATCAATGTGGAATTGCCGCTTCATCGACTGCCATCGGTACTGTGCGCGCCGGACACCCCGGTCGACCGCTACGTGGAGATTGAAGGCAAGCTCGCCTACCTGTGCAGCGCACGGCAGTTGCGCGCATTCGCGTTCCCACCCGAGAACTAGGTGATGGGCATGGAACAGTCCGCATACCTGACCGAACCCGACTCAGCTGCAGAGACAGCAACTGCAGAGAATACCGCATCGGCTACGCAAGCAGCGGCATGCGTGGTCGAATACGCGCACGCGCGCCATGCCGCGTTACCGCCGCACACCACTTATGCCCTGCTCGAATATCCCGAATTCGTGGCGGTACCCGGCGCTGCCCGCTACGCCTACGGCCTGCTGACCTGGCAAGGCGCACGCGTGCCGCTGCTGAATCTCAATGCCCTGCTGCACGCGGACGCGGATGCAGCGCGCGCCGCGCCGCGCTACGCCCTGATCCTTGCCTACCAGAGTGCGGCGCGCGGGCCATTGGGATTTGGTGCAATCGGCCTGGCCACGCTGCCACGCACCCTGGCGGTTGACGATGCCGCGCTGTGCGCGCTGCCCGACGATAGCTGCCTGTGGCCGCAGCTTGCGCTCTCCTGCTTTCAGCATGAAGGCTACGCGGTGCCCATCCTCAGCACCGCACGCCTGTTCGCCGCCTATCACGGCCACGCATGAAGCAGGCATGAAGCGATACGGCCGCGTCGCGCCGATCATCCAACGCAATCGTGGTCAGGGCGCCGGATTCGGATACTGCAGATGTATCTGCTCCACCGCATGCAGCTGCTCGGTATTCAGTTCCCGGCTCGCCAGGTTCTCCTGCAATTGCGCCATGCTGGTCGCACCGACTATGGTGCTGGTGACAAACGGGCGGCTGCGCAGGAAGCCCAGCGCCAGCTGCGCCGGCGACAGGCCGAGCTGCTGCGCCAGCTCGGCGTAGGCTGCCACCGCGGCGTGCACGTTGCGCTTGCGGTAGCGCTGACCGAAGGCCGGGAACAGGGTCATGCGCCCCTTCTCTTCCGCATTCTTCACATATTTTCCGGACAACAGGCCGAAGGCCAGCGGGCTGTAGGCCAGCAAGCCGATCTGCTCGCGGTAGCACATCTCGTGCAGGCCGGTCTCAAAGGTGCGATTGATCAGGTTGTACGGGTTCTGGATGGAGACGATGCGCTGAAGACCGAGGCGTTCGGCCACCTTGATGAATTCGGCCACGCCCCAGGGCGTTTCGTTGCTCACCCCGATGTAACGCATCTTGCCGCTCTGCACCAGCTCGGACAGCACGGTGAGCTGCTCTTCCACCGGCGTGGCCGGATGCTCCAGCGCAGGGTCGTAATCGCTCTTGCCGAACATTGGCACGTTGCGCGCCGGCCAGTGGATCTGGTACAGGTCGACATAATCGGTCTGCAGGCGCCTGAGGCTGGTGTCGATGGCCGACAGGATGTTGGCGCGGTCGATGGACTTGGGCCCGTTGCGTATCCAGTCGAAGCCGCGCGATGGGCCGGCCACCTTGGTGGCGAGGATGATCTTGTCGCGCTGCCGCCCGCGCAGCCAGTGGCCGACATACTCCTCGGTGCGCCCCTGCGTTTCCGCCTTGCCCGGCACCGGGTACATCTCGGCGGTGTCGATGAAATTGACCCCCTGCGCCACCGCATAATCCAGCTGCTCGCGCGCGTCCGCCAGGGTGTTCTGCTCGCCGAAGGTCATGGTGCCTAGGGCAAACTCGGACACCTGCAACTCACTCTTTCCCAGCCGTCTGTATTTCACCTGGAGCTCCTTCGCGTATCGGGGCGTGCACGCCCTAGTGCTTGAGGTCGCTGCCCGACAACACCGCTGCCTCGACGAAGATCAGCTCGGCATCCACCTTGTCGAACACATAGCGCTGGTTGCAGAACTCGCAGTGCACCTCCATGCCGCCCTGCTCGGCGAGGATGCTTTCCACTTCCTCGCGGCCCAGCATCTTGAACATGTTGGCCACGCTCTCGCGCGAGCAGGTGCAGCGGAAAGTCACCGGCTGCGCCTCGAACAGGCGAATGTCTTCCTCGTGGTAGAGGCGGCGCAGGATTTCTTCGGCCGGCAGTTTCAACAACTCGGCTTGCTGCAGCGTGTCGGCCAGGGTCTGCGCGCGCTCCCAGGCATCATCATCCACGTCGGCATAATGGTTCTGCCTGATGTTTTCCGGCAGTTTCTGCAGCAGCATGCCGGCCGCATTTTCGCCGTCGGCGGCCAGCCACAGGCGCGACTCCAGCTGCTCGGACTGGCTCATATAGTTCTGCAGGATTTCCGCCACGCTGTCGCCCTGCAGCTCGACGATACCCTGGTAGGTGGGGCTGCCGTCGCGGGGATCGAGGGTGATCACGAAATGGCCGTCGCCGATCAGGTCGGCAAAGCTGCCCTCGCTCAGGTCGCCCGACCATTTGGCGGTGGCGCGCAGCTCCATGTCGCCGCTGCACTCCACCACCAGCAGGCGGATCGCGCCCTTGCCCATGATCTGCAGCACCAGCGCGCCTTTCAATTTGAGGGTGGCGGCCAGCAACACGGCCGCGGCAGTGAGTTCGCCCATCATGTTGCGCAGGCGCTCCGGGTACTCGTGGCGCGCCACCACGCTTTTCCACGACTGGTCGAGGTGAACCAGTTCGCCGCGCACTGGCGCATGTTCAAACAGGAAACGGTACAGGGTGTCGGAAGAATTTTTCATGCGCACATTCTAACACGAGGGGCAGCCGCGGCCGCCGCCCGCAGCGCCTAGCGGCGCAGCAAGCCCTGTTCAGTCAGTGTGTTCACCAGGGTGGCGACATAGGGCTTGATGTATTCGCGGCTCATGCCGGCGATCTCGATTTCGTAGGATGCGGCCCAGATCAGGTTGTCGGTGCGCGCGTCATACAGATTGGTTTCCATCAGGGCATATTCCGACTTGCTCACGTAGCCGGGCGTCACCACCGCGTCGTAGCCATAGCGGTAGTAGTCACCCCACTTGTCGTAATAGGTCGGCACGTAATACACCATGCCCGGCGACACCATCTTGACGCTCCGCTTGCTCACCAGACGCGTCATCAGCACAGTATCGGCGCCCTGCTGCGCCACCATTCTGGCGATTGCGGCCTGGTCATCCTGTTTGATGTCGGGCAGCAAGGCGTAGCTGGCCAGTGCATCGGCGCCGGCGTCCTTGAGCTGCGAAACGAATTCATCTTCGAAGATGCGCCGGTTGAGCGGCTCCTTGGCCATGCCGATCACCATGATGCGGTGCGGATGGCCGTGATAGGCGGGATCTTTCCACACCTGCTTGATTTGCGGTGCTGAAGCACAGGAAGCCAGCAGCAGGGCAAGCAGTGCTCCCAGCCAGGGCAGGTTGCGTAAGGACATCATGGCGTTCTCCTTGGAGTCTCGCTGATGGCTCATTCTAGGCCGCAGGAAAGCCTCAGGCTAGCCCTGCGCTGCGATATCCGCCGCCCTGCCCTATTGTGCGGCTTCCTCGCCCGGATTCTCGGTGCTGAGAATGCCCGAGTTGTAGTCGTAGGCAAACAATTCTGCATACCGCCCCCAGTCCACCACCACCGACAGCACGCGCTCGGCCTCGGTCTCGCTCAGGTAATCCTCCAGCTCACGCAGGAAACGCTGCTCCGGCGCACGCTGCGAGGGGCGCTCGTCGAGCACCCGGCGTATGTGCCCGGCCAGTGGCACGTGCTTGAGCAGGTGCTCGCCGAAGATTTCCTTGCGGTGCAGGATGTCGGCATCTGCAAACGACTGGCCGTGGTGAGTGAGCGTGATGAGGCGCCCGGAGACGCGGGCAAAATCCAGCAGCTCCAGTGCGTCCACAATGGGGAACAGGTCGTCGATCTCCAGGTGCATGGCTTCGGCGAGATCAGGCAGCTCGGCGCTGCCCTGGCGATGCTGGATTTCCTCCAGCAGGCCGGCCATCTGTGCGCTGTAGACGCCGGGCAGGCGGTGGGCAATGCTGATGCGGCCCAACGTCGCCAGCATGGGTGCAGCGGGCACCGCGACACTGGTCATCGCGCTGTAGATGCGATCCACCAGCTGGCGGAAGGCGTGCGACTCGCGGTCGCGCGGGTGCTTCAGCGCCACCGGAATTTCCGCCTTGATGCGCCCCGGGTTGCTGTCGAACACCACGATGCGGTCGGCCAGCAGCAGCGCTTCCTCGATGTTGTGCGACACCATCAGGATGGACTGGGTGGGAATGGCATTCTCGATCCACAGGTCGAGCAGGTCGGTGCGCAGCGTTTCCGAGGTGGGGACGTCCAGCGCGGAAAACGCCTCGTCCATGAACAGGATGTCCGGGTTGACCACCAGCGCGCGTGCAAAGCCGACACGCTGGCGCATGCCGCCTGACAGCTCCTTGGGGTAAGCGGACTCGAAGCCGTCCAGGCCTATCATGTCGATCACTTCCAGCGCGCGGCGGCGCTGCTCGGCCGGCTCGACACCCTGTGCCTCCAGACCCAGCTCAACGTTCTGCAGCACGTTGAGCCAGGGAAACAGCGCAAACGTCTGGAACACCATGCTGAGGCCCGGCACCGGCCGGCTGATCGCCTTGCCGCGATACAGCACCTCGCCCTGCGCCGGCTTGATCAGGCCGCACATGATGCGCAACAGGGTAGACTTGCCGCAGCCGGATTTGCCCAGGATGGCAACGATCTCGCCGGCGCGCAATTCCAGGTTGATGTTCTCCAACACGTTGAGATGGCTGCCCTGCTCGGCGCCGGCAAACGACTGGCTGACATTGCGCAGCTGCATCAGGACATCGGGATTCTGTTCAGCCAAAATTCTCTCCTACTCCAGGCCCAGACGTTCCTGGGAAAAACGGTACAGGCGTTTCCACACCAGCCGGTTGATCACAATCACATACAGGCTCATCACCGCGATGCCCAGCGCGATGCGCGCATGGTCGCCGCCCTGCGTCTGCTGCGCAATATAGGAACCGATGCCGGTGGCCGTGAGCGTGGTGCTGCCCCAGCTGACCACCTCGGCCACCACGCTGGCGTTCCAGGCGCCGCCCGATGCCGTGAGTCCGCCGGTGACATAGGCCGGAAAGATGCCCGGCAGGATCAGCCGCTTCCACAGCTGGCTGCGGCGCATGCCGAGATTCTGCGCGGCCTCGCGCAGGTCGTTGGGAATCGAAGCTGCCCCCGCAATCACGTTGAACAGGATGTACCACTGGGTGCCGAGTATCATCAGCGGGCTGAGCCAGATCTCGGCGCTCAGGTGCCAGGTCGAAATCAGGATCACCGCCAGCGGGAACAGCAGGTTGGCCGGGAAGGCCGACAGGAACAGCACCAGCGGCTGCACGCGCTGCGACAGCTGCGGCCGCATGCCTATCCATACGCCTATCGGCACCCACACCAGCGAGGCCAACACGATCAGCACCAGCACGCGCAAGGCGGTGATCAGGCCGAGCACGAACACCCAGCCGATCTCGCCATAGCTTACCGAACTCAGCACGAAGTGGGCCAGATAGAGCAAGCCGCCCACCGCGATGGCCACCAGGCCCATGGGCCAGGCGCGGTCGAGCAGGCGCACATCGCGCCGGCTGATGCGCAGCTTCAGACTGGGAATGGGCCTGGCCGGCAGGCGCGCAAACAGTCGCACCGAAAACACCCACAGCAAGGCCGGCAAGGCCAGCAGGCGGCGCATTACGCGCGTGCGCTGCACCAGCGTCAGCACCCAGGAATTGGGGGCTTCCTGTGCCTCGGACAGCTCGAACTTGAACTTGTCCGACCAGGCCACCAGCGGGCGGAACAGCAGCTGGTCGTACAGCAGGATGACGATGAACATGGTGAGGATGGCGTAGCCGATCGCCGCCAGGTTCATGGTCTGGATGGCCAGAGCAATGTATGAGCCGATGCCGGGCAGCATGATGTTCTGGTTGGCCACGCTGATGGCTTCCGAGGCCACCACGAAGAACCAGCCGCCGGACACCGACATCATCGCGTTCCAGGTCAGCGCCGGCAGGCCGAAGGGCACCTCGAGTTTCCAGAAGCGCTGCCAGGCCGACAGCTGGAACACGTTGGACACGTGGTACAGCTCCTTGGGGATCATGCGCAGCGAGTGGTAGAAGCTGAACGCCATGTTCCACGCCTGCGAGGTGAAGATGGCGAAGATCGCCGCGGCTTCCGGCCCCAGCATGCTGCCCCGGAACAAGGAGATGAAGCCCACCACGGTGATCGACAGGAAGCCCAGGATGGGCACCGACTGCAGCACGTCCAGCACCGGGATCATCACCATGCCGGCGCGCTCGCTCTTCGCCGCCAGCGTGGCATAGGTAAAGGTGAACAGCAGCGACAGCAGCATGGCCGCCCCCATGCGCAAGGTAGTGCGCAGGGCGTAGGCAGGCAGGTTGGCCGGATCCAGCGAGATCGGCAGCACCTCGCCCGGATTGTAGGGCACCGTCATCTGGTGGCTGCCCCAGGCGATCAGCAGAAAGCCGGACAGCACCAACGGAATCGCCAGGAAATCCCAGACGTTCGGCAGGTCTAGACTATCCCGAAACGGGTAGCCGGGCAGGTTGAATCTCATCAGAACGGCTTATTTCCAGTGAGGTGGATTGAAAGGTTGCATGCCGCAGAAGTAACGCACCAGCGCCAGACTCGCCGACAGGCCCGCAAAATATTATACAGATGGATGCCACCCGCTCTGCCCCGCCATCGCGTAAAATTGCGCTTGCTGGCGTTCCAGCCAATTTCTGCATTACTTGCCCCAGCCGACTTGCCTTGATTACCCCTGAAACCCTGGCCGCACAGTTTGCCCCCGAAGGTGCACTGGCCCGGCACATCCCCGATTTCCGCGCGCGCCCGCAGCAGGTTGAGCTGGCGCAGGCAATTGCCGACACCATCAACCGCAACGGCCAGCTGATCGCCGAGGCCGGCACCGGCACCGGCAAGACCTTTGCCTACCTGGTGCCTGCGCTGCTGGGCGGCGGCAAAGTGATCATCTCCACCGGCACCAAGAACCTGCAGGACCAGTTGTTCCAGCGCGACCTGCCCACGGTGCGCGCCGCGCTCACGGCACCGGTGACCGTAGCCCTGCTCAAGGGGCGCTCCAATTACCTGTGCCACTACCACCTCGACCGCGCCCAGAACGACGGTCGTTTCGCCACGCGCGAGGATGTGCGCCACCTGGCGAAGATCGTGCAGTACGCCAAGGTCACGCAGAGCGGCGACAAGAGCGGCCTGGCCGACGTGCCGGAAACCGCCATGATCTGGCAGCAGGTCACCTCCACCCGCGACAACTGCCTGGGACAGGAATGCCCCGAACACAAGAACTGCTTCGTGCTCAAGGCGCGCAAGGAGGCGATGGAGGCCGACGTGGTGGTGGTGAACCACCACCTGTTCTTTGCCGACGTGATGCTGCGCGACGAAGGCGTGGCCGAGCTGCTGCCGGCGTGCAACACGGTGATCTTCGACGAGGCCCACCAGCTGCCGGAAACCGCCAGCCTGTTCTTCGGCGAAAGCATCTCCACCTCGCAACTGCTGGAGCTGGCACGCGACACGCAGCTGGAGGCGATGACCTCTGCCAAGGATTTCAAGCACCTGCCCACTGCGAGCGATGCACTGGAAAAGGCCGCGCGCGACCTGCGCCTGGTGTTCAAGAAAAGCGAAGGCCGCATGCCCGCCGATGCCACCCGCGACCTGCCCGGCTTCGACGAGGCCCTGGCCAGACTGGGCAAGCAGCTGAAGCATCTCAACGAACTGCTGGAGAAGCAGGCCGAGCGCAGCGAGGGCCTGGAGAACTGCTGGCAGCGCGGGCAGGCGCTGGCCCAGCAGCTCGACAAGTGGCGGGGAAACTTGCCCTCTCCCCAACCCTCTGATGTAACAACTAGCCAATCGCCTAAGCCCGCAAGCGGGCAAGTCGCTGGTTATCCCGCAAGCGGGAGAGGGAGCAATGGTTCCCCTCTCCCGCTTGCGGGAGAGGGGCTAGGGGAGAGGGAAGACTCCGTGCGCTGGCTGGAAGTGTTCCACCACTCGGTGCAGCTCAACACCACGCCGCTGTCGATTGCCGAAATCTTCGCCCGCCAGATCAGCGGCCATCCGCGTGCCTGGATCTTCACTTCCGCCACGCTGGCGGTGAAGCAGAACTTCTCCCACTACCAGAATGAAATGGGCCTGTCGGACGCGCACACCGCCTGCTGGGACAGCCCGTTCAACTACCCCGAACAGGCGCTGCTGTACGTGCCGCAAAACCTGCCCGAGCCCAACAGCCCGGGTTATACCGACGCGGTGGTGCAGGCCGGGCTGCCGCTGATCGAAGCCAGCAAGGGGCGCGCCTTCCTGCTGTTCACCAGCCTGCGCGCCATGCAGCGCGCGCACGAAATCCTCACTGCGGAATTCGACCGCCTGCACCTGCCCTACCCGCTGTTGCTGCAGGGTGAAGGCTCGCGCAACGAGCTGCTGGCGCGCTTCCGCGATCATGGCAATGCCGTACTGCTGGGCAGCCAGTCGTTCTGGGAGGGTGTGGACGTGCGTGGCGAAGCCTTGTCGCTGGTGGTGATCGACAAGCTGCCGTTCGCGCCGCCGGATGACCCGGTGCTGGCCGCGCGCCTGGCGCAGCTGACCCGGCAGGGACGCAATGCCTTCATGGAATACCAGCTGCCGCGCGCGGTGATCAACCTCAAGCAGGGCGCCGGCCGCTTGATCCGCGATGAATTCGACCGCGGCGTGCTGATGATCTGCGACCCGCGCCTGATCTCCAAACAATACGGCAAGCGCATCTGGCAAAGCCTGCCGCCGTTCAGGCGCACGCGCGAACAAGGCGACGCAGTAGCTTTCTTCAGCGCAAAGAGGGAGTAATCGCCGGCAAAATGCGCTAACATAAAAGTATTACCGTTGCATAAAACCGGACCAACCTGTGCAACAAGAAAGCGCGCCATGAACGACAAATTCCTCGATCTGCTGGACGGCCACGCGGAGTACTACCCGAAAGGGCTGGAACAGAATTACCCGCGCGTGTTCGAGAAAGTCATGAAGCTGTGGAATACCCCGGCGATGGACGAGTACCTCAGCGAATTGATGATGGACACCCGCAACGGGCAACGCCAGGGCTTCCCGCCCGAGATCGCTTCGGAAATCCTGCGCCTCAGCCAGCTGCAGACCCGGCAGCTGACCGCATCGGACAAGGATGTGTGGAGCATGATCACGGAGAAACAGCGCCAGGGGGTGGAAGAACTCGGCTACAAATTCTCGCCGCAGGGGTTCATGCAGGCATCCGAATCCGGCAACATGCGCGCGGTGCAGATGTTCCTGGGCAGCGGCATCAGCCTGGAAATTCGCGACGAGCGCAACTGGACGCCACTGATGATTTCCGCCTTCAACGGCAGGGAGGCCGTGGCCTTCCTGCTGATCCAGAATGGCGCCAGCATCCATGCCCAGGATATCAACGGCTACAGCCCCATCCACTGGGCTGCGTACAACGGCTACGGCAACGTGGTCAGCCTGTTGTTGCGCAGCGGCGCCAATGCCAACGCCGCCAGCAACTTCGGCTGGACCCCGCTGATGCAGGCCGCCACCCGCGGTCACCTGCTGCCGGCGGCGCACCTGGTGGCCGCTGGCGCCGACGTCAACACCGTCAGCCAGGACAAGTGGACCGCCCTGCTCAAGGCCGCCAACAACGGCCATGCCGACATGGTGCGCTTCCTGCTGTCCAAGGGCGCCAATCCCGCCATCGAGCATCAGTCCGGCATGAACGCGCTCAGTCTCGCCATCAAGGGGCGGCACGACGAAGTCATCGCCCTGCTGGAACGCAAATAAGAAAGCGCCGGAAAAGTGGCTGCGCGAGCGAATCGCGGTGTCGCGCGGTGCTCGGACATTCGTCTACCAATGAGGTATGCCTCATGTCCTGTGCTCCGTGCTCCTTGC
>DATDDN010000092.1:0-7883 GCA_036523795.1 Gallionellaceae bacterium
AATCACAAATGCTGCTCGCCGGGCCAAGCAACGCCGGCCTCGCGGACCCCGGGCACGGAGCAGCGATTTCACTCGGTCAGGTTTCGACCACGCTTGGCCTGCTGCAATCCACCATGGACAATAACGTGGCCCTTGTGATGATCGCCGAACTTATGAGGGAGATCGGCGAGGCCTTCGGCGATGTCCAGCTACCAGATCAACCTGGCGCAGCGGTTTTCCGCCTCCGCAAGCGGCGATGCATTCGACGCCTACCTCACCCTGCGCCAGCTCAATCCCGCACCTTTCGCCGCCTACCTGAACCTGCCGCAGGTGCAGATCCTGTGTGCTTCGCCGGAGCGCTTTCTGCGGGTTCGCGAGGGCGAGGTGGAAACCAGGCCGATCAAGGGCACGCGTCCGCGACTGCCGGACGCAGCAGCCGATGCGCAGCAGATACAGGATTTGCGCACTCATCCCAAGGATCGTGCCGAGAACCTGATGATCGTGGATCTGCTGCGCAATGACCTGGGCAAAAATTGCGTCGAGGGATCGGTCAAGGTGCCCGGCCTGTTCGAGGTGGAAAGCTACGCCACAGTGCATCACCTCGTGAGCACTGTAGTGGGCAAGCTGGCACCGGGATGTGATGCGCTCGACCTGTTGCGCGGCTGCTTTCCCGGCGGCTCGGTCACCGGTGCGCCCAAGCAGCGTGCCATGGAAATCATCGAGGAGCTGGAGCCGCACCGGCGCGGCATCTACTGCGGCAGCATCGGCTACATCGGCTATGACGGCGCCATGGATACCAACATCGTCATTCGCACGCTGGTGTACGGCGATGGCGTAATACGCTGCTGGGCTGGCGGGGGGCTGGTGGCCGATTCGCAGGTGGATACGGAATACCAGGAAACACTGGACAAGGCGCAAGCCATGCTGGAACTGCTGTACCGGCACGGCGGACAGCGTGCAATCTGAGTAAGGAGGCGGATATGTTGACGATCAGACGCGCGGCAGAGCGTGGCCATGCCGATCACGGCTGGCTGGAGAGCTGGCACAGCTTCTCCTTTGCCGATTACCACAATCCCGCACATGTGCACTTCGGCAGCCTGCGGGTGATCAACGAGGATACGGTGCAGCCGGGCCAAGGCTTCCCCACGCATGGTCACCGCGACATGGAGATACTGAGCTACGTGCTGGAAGGTACGCTCGAGCACAAGGACAGCATGGGCAATGGCACGCAGATTCGTTACGGCGAGGTGCAGCTGATGAGCGCAGGGACCGGTGTGCGCCACAGCGAGTTCAACCCTTCCGCGAGCGAGGCCGTGCATTTTCTGCAGATATGGGTCATGCCGGATACGCAAGGGCTCACGCCGGGTTATCAGCAGAAGGCATTCAGCCTGGCGGACAAGCGCGGGCGCTGGTGCCTGCTGGCTTCAAGGCAGGGTGAGGCGGGCAGTCTGGTGATCCACCAGGACGTGCGCATACATGCGGCGGTGCTGGCGCCCGGGGAAACCCTGGAGCATGGCATTGCGCCGCAGCGCAGGATCTACGTGCATGTTGCACGCGGCAGCGTGACGCTGAATGGCCAGGCGCTGGATGCGGGGGATGCGGCGATGCTGAGCGGGGAAAAGGCGCTGGGCGTGGCGGCCGCTGCGCAGGCGGAATTACTGCTGTTTGACCTGGCCTGAGGGCAGGCCGGTCTTCATGCGCGAGATGCGCACGACTTCAGGGATCTGGCGCAGCGCGCGCAGCACCTGTGCCATGTGCAGGCGGTTGTTGACCTGCAGGCAGAAATAGAGCGAGGTGTAATCGCCCTCGTTGTTGAACTGCACGTTCTCGATGTTGGAGCCGGCGTCGGCAATCGCCGCCGCCACCTTGGCCAGCACGCCGCGCTGGTTGACCACCACCAGCTTGATGCTGACCTCGAACAGCTTGTTGATGTTCTTGTCCCACGCCACGTCCAGCCACTCGTCCGAAGCGCTCTTGCCCTTGCGCAGCACCGGGCAATCGTGCGTGTGCACCACCAGGCCCTGGCCGCTCTTGAGCACGCCGATGATGGGGTCGCCGGGGATGGGGCGGCAGCACTTGGCGAATTGCACCGCCGTGCCCTCGGTGCCGAGGATGGTGATGACGTTCTGGTTGGTGTTGAGTGTGCCGCCGCTGTCTTCGCCCACCCGTGCCAGCTTGCGCGCAATCACCATGTTGAGGCTGCGTCCCAGGCCGATGTCGGCAAACACGTCCTGGCGCGACTTGGCGCCGGTTTCCTTGAGCAGGCGCTCCCAGTGCGCCTCGTCGATGTCCGCGGGCTTGCGTCCGAGTGTGCTGAGCGCCTGGTTGAGCAGGCGCTCGCCGAGAGCCGCCGATTCGTCCAGGTGCATGGTCTTCAGCGCGTAGCGGATCTGGCTGCGCGCCTTGCTGGTGACGACGTAGCTGAGCCACGCCGGATTGGGGTGCGCATGCGGTGCGGTGATGATCTCCACGCGGTCGCCGTTCTTCAGCTCGGTGCGCAGCGGAACCAGTTCGAAATTCACCTTGGCTGCCACGCAGCGGTTGCCGATATCGGTGTGCACGCTGTAGGCAAAATCCACCGAGGTGGAGCCGCGCGGCAGCGACAGGATCTTGCCCTTGGGGGTGAATACGTAGACCTCGTCCGGAAACAGGTCGATCTTCAGGTGCTCCAGGAACTCGATCGAGTTGCCGCTCTGGCTCAGGCTTTCCAGCAGGCTCTGCAGCCACTGGTGGGTCTTGACGTGCAGTTCGGTGATGGGCGCCTCGGCGGTCTTGTACAGCCAGTGCGAGGCCACGCCGGCATGGGCGATGCTGTCCATTTCCACGGTGCGTATCTGCACTTCGATCGGTGTGCCGAAGGGGCCGAACAGGGTGGTGTGCAGAGACTGGTAGCCGTTGGCCTTGGGGATTGCAATGTAATCCTTGAATTTGCCGGGCAGCGGCTTGTACAGGCTGTGCAGGGCGCCCACTGCGACATAGCAGGCGGCGACATCGTTTACCAGCACGCGGAAGCCGTAGATGTCCAGCACCTCGGAAAAGGCCAGCGATTTGGCCTGCATTTTCTGGTAGATGCCGTACAGATGCTTTTCACGGCCTTTGACCTCGGCATGGATCTTGTATTCGTCCAGGCGCTGGCGGATGGCGTCCAGTATCTTGCCCACCACCTCGCGGCGGTTGCCGCGCGCCACCTTGAGCGCCTTGGACAGCACCGAATAGCGGTTGGGGTGCAGGTACCTGAAGCTCAGGTCCTGCAGCTCGTGGTAGATGTCGTTCAGGCCCAGTCGGTTGGCGATCGGCGCGTAGATTTCCATGGTTTCGCGCGCGATTCGTTCGGATTTCTCGTGTGACACGGCATCCAGCGTGCGCATGTTGTGCAGGCGATCGGCCAGCTTGATCAGGATGACGCGCACATCGCGTGCCATGGCCATCAGCATCTTGCGGAAGTTCTCCGCCTGCGCATCTTCCTTGGTTTCGAACTGCAGCTTGTCCAGCTTGCTCATGCCTTCCACCAGATCGGCCACCGGTTTGCCAAACTGGCCGGCGACATCTTCCAGGGAGACGTCGGTATCTTCCACTACGTCGTGAAGCAGGGCGGCCACGATGGCCTGGGGGTCCAGGTGCAGGCCGGTCAGGATGCGTGCAACGGCAATCGGGTGCGACACATAGGCCTCACCCGACTGGCGCAACTGGCCATGGTGGGCAGATCTGCTGAATTCGACCGCGCGCTGGATGTTTTCAACATCCTCCGGTTTCAGGTAGGCTGAAACATCCTGTAGTAGCGCTGCGGCATCGGACATGAAAGTCGGGTACGGAGAGAATCACCGGCCAGAGCGGCCGGCGCTGCGGCAGGTCAGGCCATGCCGCGGTTCAGGATTTCCACGCCGACCTTGCCGTCGCTGATCTCGCGCAAGGCGACGACGGTGGGCTTGTCGTTGCTTTCGTCAACCAGGTAGCTGGCGCCGTTGGCCAGCTGGCGGGCGCGATAGGCGGCGGCCAGGGTCAGTTCAAAACGGTTGGGGATGTATTGCATGCAATCTTCCACGGTAATGCGGGCCATGATTTACTCCTGCTTCTGTAATTGATTGATCAAATGCGCCTGACGTGCCAGTTGTCCGTCACGGTGCAGCCCGGCGGCGATGACGACAGCGTTGAATTGTTGCAGAGCCTCGTCCAGCTTGTCATTAATAATAACATAGTCGAATTCGGCCACGTGGCCCATGTCTTCCTGTGCGGCCTGCAGGCGGCGGGCGATCACCTCGGCGCTGTCCTGGCCGCGGCCTTGCAGGCGTGTGGCGAGAGCCTCCAGCGAAGGGGGCAGGATGTAGATGGAGATGCAGCGCGGGAATTTGCCGCGCACCTGGGCGGCGCCCTGCCAGTCGATTTCGAGCAGGATGTCGCGACCGCTTTGCAGCTGCTTGCTGATCCAGGACTGCGAGGTGCCGTACAGGTTGCCATAGACCTCGGCGCTTTCCAGGAAGTCCCCCTGTTGCACCATTTTGAGGAAGGTGTCGCGGCTGACAAAGTGGTAATCCTTGCCATCCACCTCCCCGGGGCGCGGCGCGCGGGTGGTGTAGGAAATCGACAGGTCTATGCCCTTGTTGATGCCCAGCAAGGCCCTGACCAGGCTGGTTTTGCCGGCCCCGGACGGGGCGCTCACGATAAACAGGTTTCCACTCATGCTTTACTCCAGGTTCTGAATTTGTTCGCGCATCTGTTCGATCAGGATCTTCATTTCCATCGAAGTGCGCGAGACCTCGGCGTCGACTGATTTCGAGCCCAGCGTGTTGGCCTCGCGATGCAGTTCCTGCATCAGGAAATCGAGACGCTTGCCCACAGCGCCGCCCTTGTCGAGCACGCGCTGCATCTCGGCCAGGTGGGTATGCAGGCGCGACAGCTCCTCGTCCACATCGACCTTGCTGGCAAACAGCGCGAGTTCCTGGTGCAGGCGCTCGTTGTCCGCACTGCCCAGCACGTCGAGCAGGCGCTGGCCCAGTTTTTCTTCGTAGGCCTTGATGGCCGCGGGAATGCGCGGCGCCACGGCCTGGCGCAAGGCGTCGATCTGTCCCACGCGCTGCAGCAGGAAGTCCTTCAACCTGGCGCCTTCGCGCGCGCGCGAGTCGGAAAATTCCTGCAGCACCTGCTGCAACAGGGCAAGGGCGCTGTTGCGCAGCTCGTCCGTGCCGGATGCCGGGCTTTCCAGCATGCCGTTCCAGCGCAATACGTCGGCGACACTCAGTTCGCGCGCGTTCGGGAACACCGTGCGCACATTGTTGCTCCACTGTGCCAGCTGTCGCAGCAATGCTTCATTCAACTGCGCGTTGACGCCGCCGGCAGCACGCGCGGCAAAATTGACGCGGCAATCCACCTTGCCTCGGCTCAGTTGAGCGGCGATGGCCTCGCGCAGGGCGGATTCCAGCTGGCGCAGCTCATCCGGCATGCGCAGCTGGACGTCCAGGTAACGATGATTGACCGAACGGATTTCCAGCGACAGCGAGCCGGTCTCCAGCTCCAGCGCGGCTGCGGCAAAACCGGTCATGCTGTAGATCATTGTTTCTCCGAATCGAGGCGGAAATAAAAATGGGCCGAATGCCGCACATTATATTACGATTACGACTGGCCCCAGATTACTGCCTGTTTATTTTGATGTTTGCCACCAGAAACTTGCCGCAAGTCTAGATGAATTTTGCCGTTTACCAGGCGACCCACCAGGGCGGTCGCAAATACAACCAGGATCGCGTGGCGTATGCCTATACGAGCGAGGCCCTGCTTCTGGTGCTGGCTGACGGCATGGGCGGACATTCGCACGGCGAGCTGGCGGCGCAGATCACCGTGCAGGTGTACATGCAGGCCTTTGCGGTGGCGGCCAAGCCGCGAGTGCATGAGCCGGAGGAGTTTCTCGCGCGCATCATGCGTCATGCCCACCAGACCATCATCCAGTTTGCCCAGCATCAGGGGCTGAACGGCAATCCCGGCACCACCTGCGTGGCGGCGCTGGTGCAGGATGGCGAGGTGTGCTGGGCGCATGCCGGCGATTCCCGCTTTTACCTGATGCGTGCCGGCAACGTGGCGGCGGTGACTGCTGATCATTCCGTGGTGCGGCAGTGGGCGGACTGGGCGCTGATCACCGAGGATGAAATCCGCACCCACCCAGACCGCAACAAAATCACCAACTGCCTGGGCGGGGCCGACGAACAGTTCTTCGTCGAGACCACTCATGCCATGCCCCTGCAGCAGGGCGATGTGATGTTGCTGTGCAGCGACGGCCTGTGGGGGCCGCTCACCGACGCCGAAATGGCGCGCGCTCTTGCGGTGGCGCCGCTGCGCGCCGCGATAGAACACCTGACGGGCGTGGCGCTGTATCGCGAGAGCCATGGGGCCGACAACACCACGGCCGTGGTGGCGCGCTGGGGGGAGGGCGAAGAAAATCACGACACCAGTGAGCCGGTGTTCGCCGTCCTGGATGAAAGATAGGCCCGTACCTGCACGCGTTATAATGCGCGGCGTTTTCAATCTCCTGTGAGTCCACTCATGCGCCCCAGCCAGCGTCAGCCCAACCAGTTGCGTAATATCCGCATCACACGCAAATACACCAGGCATGCCGAAGGCTCGGTGCTGATCGAGTGCGGGGACACCAGGGTGATCTGCACCGCCAGCGTGGAAGAGCGCGTGCCACCGCACAAGAAGGGCAGCGGCGAAGGCTGGGTGACGGCGGAATACGGCATGTTGCCGCGCTCCACTGGCAACCGCATGGACCGCGAGGCGGCGCGCGGCAAGCAGACCGGCCGCACGCAGGAAATCCAGCGCCTGATCGGGCGCAGCTTGCGTTCCGTGGTGGATCTGGCGAAGCTGGGCGAGCGCACCATACAGATCGACTGCGACGTGATCCAGGCGGATGGCGGTACCCGCACGGCCAGCATCACCGGCGCTTTTGTCGCGCTGCAGGATGCGGTGAGCTTCCTGCTGCAGAAGGGCGTGATCGCGGAGAGCCCGCTGCGCGATGCGGTGGCCGCAATCTCGGTCGGCATCTACCAGGGCACGCCCGTGCTTGACCTCGACTATGCGGAAGATTCGGATTGCGACACAGACATGAACGTGGTGATGTTGGGCTGCGGCAAATTCGTCGAGGTGCAGGGCACGGCCGAAGGCCATCCTTTCTCGCGCGAGGAAATGGACGCCTTGCTGGAACTAGCGAAGCACGGAATTGGTCAACTATTGGACATGCAACGCGCGGCATTGGCTGCCTGAGGTCCGGGTGAACAGGCACTGAACATGAAAAAACTCGTCATCGCTTCCAACAACCCCGGCAAGCTGCGTGAATTCCAGGCGATGCTGGCCCCGCTGGGCATAGAAGTGCTGACGCAGGCGCAACTGAACATTCCGGAGGCGGAAGAGCCTCATTGCACCTTCGTGGAAAATGCCCTGGCCAAGGCGCGCCATGTCAGCAAGCTGAGCGGGCTGCCGGCGCTGGCGGATGATTCGGGCATCTGCGTGGCGGCTCTGGGTGGTGCGCCGGGCGTGTATTCCGCGCGCTATGCCGGTGACAACCCCAAGTCGGATGCACGCAACAACGAAAAGCTGCTGCAGGTCATGCAGGGTGTCACCGACCGCCGCGCGCACTACTATTGCGTGCTGGTGCTGGTGCATCATGCCGAAGACCCGCAGCCCGTGATCGCCGAAGGCGAGTGGCACGGCGAGATTGCACACGAGGAGCGCGGCAGCGGCGGTTTCGGTTATGACCCGATGTTCTGGCTGCCCGGGCTGGGCAGGATGAGTTCAGAGTTGACGCACGAGGAAAAGAACCGCCTTGGCCATCGCGGCAAGGCGCTGCGAATCCTGTTGGAGCGCTTGAAACTGGATTGACTGAGGCGGAGGGGCGATGAGCAATGCAGCCTGCCGATTATGTC
>DATDDN010000093.1:0-85690 GCA_036523795.1 Gallionellaceae bacterium
GGATTTCGTTGAGCCACATCTTGCGGTGCAGATTGCCGTGTTCGGGATCGTCGAACAGCTTGGAGCGGATGCGCTTGATCGCCACGTTGCGCTGAAAGAAGGTGTCATAGGCCAGATGCACCGTGCCCATCGCCCCTTCCCCCAGTTCACGCTGCATTTCAAAGCGTGTGCGGAAATTGCCTACATGTTTTGCCATAGCCGTCCAACCCGCTCCCTGATCGCCGTGACTTCGACTGTTATGGGCATAACTCTAGCAGGAACAGGGGAAACTGGCATTCTGGAATGCCGCTGAACTGGGCAAGAAAAAGGGGAAGGCGCCAGGCCTTCCCCTTGGGATTGGAGCGGGAAACGAGGCTCGAACTCGCGACCTCAACCTTGGCAAGGTTGCGCTCTACCAACTGAGCTATTCCCGCATTGGGCGCTGCATATGCAGCACGCCTGCTGACTGGAGGTGCGACCCAGAGTCGAACTGGGCTAACCGGATTTGCAATCCGGGGCATAACCGCTTTGCTATCGCACCACAAAAACACGGCTACATGATACAAAAATTATGGGAAAGCCGAACAAGCTTTCCCAGGAATTTGGAGCGGGAAACGAGGCTCGAACTCGCGACCTCAACCTTGGCAAGGTTGCGCTCTACCAACTGAGCTATTCCCGCAAAAAACGAAGTCCGCATTATAGGGATATTCGTCCGCGTGTCAATAAAAACGCGACAGCAATTTTACTTTCGCTGCAAATCATGTCATCCGGGCAGCTTTCAGCCATCCTCTGTATAATGCGCGCCTGCGCCATTGGCCACTAGGCTTGTACGCGCAGCCTTATACTTCGCCCGGGTGGTGAAATTGGTAGACACAAGGGACTTAAAATCCCTCGGGGGGAAACCTCTGTACCGGTTCGATTCCGGTCCCGGGCACCATACGTCGGTAGCACTCGCCAACCTTAGGCAATTCAAAAACGATTTCAGAACAACTAAACAACCACCAGCTAAAGCTGGTGGTTGTTTAGTTGTTCTACGCCAGCAGCTTGTGAATTATTTTACGATTCTTAACGTCGGCTTACTTTGCTGAGTAGTCCCATTATTAGGCGTAGACTGAGGGGGCGGCTTCAATTCCTCACCCGCGATTACCGAGAACAAATCCTTGGCCGCGTTTAGCTGTAGCGCACTTGCATCTGACTTCAATTCGTCCCGAATAAAGTAATCAGCAATTTTCCGGCGGGAGTACATAGATTTTATCTTCCCGCCAATTTTTCGCTCTATGGAACCATTATTTCCCATCATGAGCTGCTTGATGTATCGCGCATGCACCCCAATATTTTCATCCGAATTTTCAGGTTCAATTAGCTCACAGGCTCGATGATAAGCAGCGTAATAGGCGCGGGAAATTACATTTCTTTGTGTCATTTCATCATTGCCAGAGCTAGCAAGCGAAGTCGCACTGTTCAAGAAGTCAATTGGTTTAACGCTCATGTTGTGAACAGGTAATGAAAAGGACATCATCAACTACAGAGTATGACTCTTCAGCAATTCGATCATTAATCAAATTTTCAATCCTTGAGACGCGTTCAATGTCATCAGGGATTCCGATCTCGTAAAAGATCACACCATCCTTTACTAATCTACGATTAAATTGTTGAGTTAACCCAGATTCGTACACAACGTCCGTTGCGAGTTCAACACGTGACGCGAGTTGATCCCATGTCACGCTATTGGTTCTCATGATATCCTCAATAGCGTTCAACTCAAGCTCCAGTTTTGAATCAACAAAAGGGGTTCCCAAAGCCTTGCAGTGAGCTTCCAGACTACGGACACCTTCCACATCGAAAGCTTCTTTATGAAACTTGATCGCTTCATAAAGAAGAGAGATATCGTCCGGGATATGTTCTACGACTTCATCAACGTATTTAACTGCCTCACCGCAACGATGAAGGTTATTAAGTGCCGATGCATAATTCCTGACCGTCCATAAGTCTCTACCACTGCACTTAATTGCTGCGCTAAACATCCTATCAACTTCTCTTAGGTCCGCACGCAACGCAGCAATCATACCTAGGACAGTATAAGCCTCGTTATAGCAGCCAATTTCCTTCAATTTGTTGGCTTCATCAACAACCTCATTGAGCCGCTCTTGATTCACGCCAGAAGCCAGCATCACATTGATTGACTCAATGAGTTCACTCGCTTTTCTTTGGGGTGTTGGAGCAGCCATTATTAAAATATAACAAATTGAATTGCGTTTCTTGGTTATACGCACACATCCAATGGCGCACCGCCACTTTTACTTATATGCAGATACCGATCAATCAGACACTTTATGCTGCAAAACATCCGTCATGTTTGATCTCAGGCGCAACCTTTGCAAGATCTGGGTCAGACAAAGAGATCAGAGCTCGCACCCTACGCTCAAGTGACTTATATACGCTAGCCAGGTACATAAACGGGATAAAATAAATCACCCATCCAGCACTGTTTGCCGCCAATACCTCTAGTGACAGCTTGATACTCCTCTTGCGAATCTCCCCCATTTCAGGAAACACACAGTCATCCAGTATTTTCTGACGAGCCACCAGCCGAGCCTTTAATTCTGGATCACTCTCAATCGCCAGCTTAATGTGGGCGACAGTTGTCACCTCAATTCTCGGCAATGCATGAATGATTGAATTAATAGAGTCCTGCAGATAATTAAAATGCTTATTGTCTAGCTGCTCACCATGGTTCATTTTCAAGGTGCGCAACTCATCACGCAAAGCGAATAGTCTGAACCTGATAGACAACCGCCAAGATGGAGCGACAATTGATTCGTACACAAAATGAAATACCGCCAATAGCATTATGCTAAGCAATAGGTAACTCATAGAGCCTCCTCGCTTGATTTGATCAAACCATTTCCAATTTTCGAGCCTTGTGCGATGGTCCGCACTTCACTAATGCGACGCATCTCATTTGTGATCATTTGGCGCTGCCATTTTGTATGGAAGTACCAGCCACCAAAACCAAATACAGACAGGAAATAGCCAACCAGTTCCGAGCGGTGCAACATGCCCAGTACTTCAAACACCAGTTTACTAACATCCTCCGACGGCATCTTAGAGATTACTAGCACACCAATCGCTGCCATTACCGCAAGTGGGAACTGACCCTTATTAATCGATGCGACAAAGATGTCTCTGACCGCGTGCCAAAATCCGATCTGGACTGTTGGATTCTTGTCTTTTGACTTCGCCACAGAAATTTTGTTGATTTATTAATCGAATAGGCCTCCAGATTAAACCTATAGCGACCATCCTGCAACAGCCCATTATGCTCCAGACAATCACCCGCCGTCCTACAAGGCCGGGAAGCAACAACGAGGCCAGCACCACAACTAGGGTACAATCCGCGCTCACATTGCTCCCAAAAAGAAACGCCGCAACCGATAAGGGCTACCAGGCGCAAAAAGTGCATTTTTGCGGAACAAAGAGATCCGCAAGCACCTAACTAAACCAAAACTACTTAATAACCTAAAATCCCTCGGGGGGAAACCTCTGTACCGGTTCGATTCCGGTCCCGGGCACCAGATTCAATCCAAATGCTAAGCAAACTCAATCCTGTCCAACGCGAAGCCGTCACCTACCTGGATGGCCCCCTGCTGGTGCTCGCCGGCGCCGGCAGCGGCAAGACGCGCGTGATTGTGCACAAGCTGGCCTACCTGGTGGAAAAGTGCGGCTACGACCCGCGCAATATCGCGGCCATCACTTTCACCAACAAGGCCGCCAACGAGATGCGCGAGCGCGTCGGCCACCTGCTCTCCGGCAAGGACGCCAAGGGCATGACCATCTGCACCTTCCACGCCCTGGGCATGCAGATCCTGCGTGAAGAAGCGCACCTGCTCGGCTACAAGAAGCAGTTCTCCATTTTCGACACCGCCGACACCGCCAAGATCATCAGCGAGCTGCTGGGCAGCCCGGACAAACAGGACATCCGCATGGCGCAAAGCATGATGTCCAACTGGAAGGCCGGCTTCATCTCGCCCGAGCAGGCCACCAGCCTGGTCGAGACCGAGGCCGAACAGCGCATCGCCCTGCTCTACGCGCGCTACCAGGAAACGCTGCGCGCCTACCAGGCCATGGACTTCGACGACCTGATCCGCCTGCCGGTGGACCTGTTTCAGCAATTTCCCGAAGCACTGCTGCGCTGGCAGCAGCGCCTGCGCTACCTGCTGGTGGACGAGTACCAGGACACCAACGACTGCCAGTACCAGATGATGCGCATGCTCGCCGGCTCGCGCGCCGCGCTGACGGCGGTGGGCGACGACGACCAGGCCATCTATGCCTGGCGCGGCGCCAGCACCGCCAATCTGCACAACCTGCAGAAGGACTACCCCAACCTGCGCGTGATCAAGCTGGAGCAGAACTATCGCTCCTCGCAGCGCATCCTGCAGAGCGCCAACCACCTGATCAAGAACAATACCAAGCTGTTCGAGAAGAGCCTGTGGAGCGAACACGGCCTGGGTGACCAGATCCGCATCTTCGCCGCCAGGGACGACGAAAACGAGGCCGAGTCGGTGGTGCTGCGTCTGCTGGCGCACAAGTTCGAGCACAACACAAAATTTTCCGACTACGCCATCCTGTATCGCAGCAACCACCTGTCGCGCATCTTCGAGGAGCAGCTGCGCGCGCAGAACGTGCCCTACACCGTCAGCGGCGGTACCTCCTTCTTCGATCGCGCCGAAATCAAGGACATCGTCGCCTACCTGCGCCTGATCGCCAACCCCGATGACGATCCCGCCTTCGTGCGCGCCATCACCACGCCCAAGCGCGGCATCGGCAACCAGACCCTGGAGAAACTGGCCAGCTACGCCGGCACCCGCAACATCAGCCTGTTCGAGGCCGCCTTTGAACATGCCATGGAAGAGCAGCTGCAGCCACGCCAGCACGAAGAGCTGATCACCTTCTGCAACTTCATCAACCGCATGCAGGAGCGCGCCGGCAAGGAAGAATGCGACCCGGTGCTGACCGACCTGATGAATGCCATCGACTACGAGGCCTGGCTGTTCGACAGCCATGAGCCGCGCCAGGCCGAGACAAAATGGTCCAATGTGAGCGACTTCATCGGCTGGATCAAGCGCAAGTCGGCTGCCGACGAAAAGACGCTGCTGCAGATGACACAGACCATCGCCCTGATGAACCTGCTGGAAGGACGCGAAGAGCAGGTGGATGCCGTGTCGCTCTCCACCCTGCACGCGGCCAAGGGCCTGGAATACGGCCACGTGTACCTGGTCGGCGTGGAGGAAGGCATCATCCCGCATGAGCGCAGCGAAACCCCGGAGCAGATCGAGGAAGAACGCCGCCTGATGTATGTCGGCATCACGCGCGCGCAGCGCTCACTGCACATCAGCCACTGCCTCAAGCGCAGGCGCGGCAAGGAGTGGCAGACCTGCGAAGCCAGCCGTTTCCTCAAGGAGCTGCCCACCGATGACATCGTGTATGCCGGCGCAGTACCAGCCGGCACTGCACCGGAAGTGAGCAAGGATGAAGGCATGGCCAGACTGGCCAGGCTCAAGGCGATGCTGGGCTGATTCAGGCGGAGAGCAACTGCAGTCCCGGCAATGCCTCAAACTGCTCGGGCGGCACGGGTCGCGAGAACAGGAAGCCCTGCGCATAGTCGCAACCGATGGATTTCAGCAGGTCGCACTGCTCCTGCGTTTCCACCCCTTCTGCCACCACCTTCAGATCCAGCTTGTGTGCCATTACCACGATCGCTTCGCACAGCACCAGGTCGTCCGAGCCGCGCGTCAGGTTGCGCACAAAGACCTGGTCTATCTTGATGTAATCGATGTCCAGTTTCTTCAGGTAGGACAAGGACGAATAGCCTGTGCCGAAATCATCCAGTGCAACCTGGATGCCTGCGTCGCGGAAATCCAGCAGCTGGTCGGTCACATCCGTATCCGTGTTCAGCAGCAGGCCTTCGGTAATCTCCACCACGATGCTCCGGCCCGGCAGACCCAGCTTCTGCAGGTAGTAGATCCATGAGGAATGCTTGCCGATTTCGTTGTGAAACTGCACCGGCGACTTGTTGATGCTGACCTGGAATTCGGGATGCAGGGATCTGCGCCACAAGGCCACCTGCCGCGTTGCCTCGCGGAACACCCAGTTGCCGATCTCCATGATCATGCCGGTATCCTCGGCGATGGAAATGAAATCGATCGGGTTGACCAGTCCCAGCTGTGGGTGCTGCCAGCGTATCAATGCTTCCGCCTTGTGTATCTGTCCGTTCGAGAGATCCACGATGGGCTGGTAATGCAGCAAAAACTGCTGTGCGGCGATGGCCTTGCGCAGATCGGCGGTCGTGCGCAGTCGCTGCTGCATGGCCTCCTGCATGGCCCGGGTGAAGTAGTGGCAGCGGTTGCGCCCTTCGCTCTTGGCGACATACATCGCCTGGTCCGCATTCTTGAGCAGTGCCTCCACTTCCTTCGCATCGTTGGGATACAGCGTGATGCCGAGACTGGCCGAGACATAGACCTTTTCCTCACTCAGCACGAAAGGGGCTTCCATGGCGGCAAGAATCTCCACGCTGACACGCTCGATGGTGGCGCTATCCTCCAGCTCACCCAGAATGATGGTGAACTCATCGCCGCCCATGCGCGCCACGGTGTCCGTTTCGCGTACACAGCGCAGCAGGCGGTGTGACGCCTCCACCAGCAGGCGGTCGCCTGTATCGTGCCCGAGGCCGTCGTTCACCTCCTTGAAGCGATCCAGATCGAGGTAGATCAGCGCCATCGGCAAACCGGAACGATGTGACTTCTTGATCTCCTGCTCCAGGCGGTCCATGAACAGGCGGCGGTTGGGCAATTGCGTCAATGGGTCAAAATTGGCCTGGTGCTGGATCGTTTCCTCCGCCAGCTTGCGCTCGGTGATGTCGCTGAAGGTCGCCAGCAGGCGCGAGCCGGCCCACGAGCCGGCCAGAATGACATGGATCGCCTGCCCGTTCTTGCAGGTAATGGTCTGCTCCATCGGCGGCATGGGAGTCTTGTTCTGCCGCGACCTGATCACTTCTGCCTCCCACAGCTTCTGTGCTTTTTCCCGCTGCATCGGCTCCGGGAAGGCGTGCAGATACCACTGTTCGACGGTCGGGACATCGGCAAGCGTATAGCCGAACATCTTGATGAATTTCGGATTGGCGTATTCGATCACACCCTCCTCGCTGGCCCAGGCAATGCCCACCTCCGACGAGTCCAGCATCACCTTCAACTTGGTCTCGCTCTCGCGCAGGCGCTCGTTGGCTTCGCGCGTTTCCCGCTCGGATACCACGAGCTTGCGCACCAGCGGTGTCACCAGCCAGCTCAGCAGCATCATCGCGCCGGCCACCAGCACCATCAGCAACGGGATGATGATCTTCAGCTGCTCATGCACCGGGCCGTACAATTCCGCTTCATCAATCTTCAGCACCATCCCCAGTCCCATCGTCCCGACCGGCGTGTAGGCCGCGACAACAGGCTCCTTGCGGTAATCGGACGTGGTGACAACACCGGTTTTGCCATCCAGCGCAAAGCTCATGGGCAGCTCATGTCCCCTGAAAATTCGCGGCATGCGTGGTGTCACGCCGCGCGCAATGGTCAGCGGAAAACACTGCATATCCGCCTGCAGCGGCCCGCACACCGCCAGCTCGGCCGATTTACCCGTGGATTTGGCCTCACTGATGGCCTCATCAAGCTGCGGCATGTTGATTTCGACGATAATCTGGCCAAGATGCTGCCCCTGCTGGTCGCGGATCTCGGCACTGGTATGCAGCACATATTGCATGTCCCACAGCAATGAAGCGGGGATGGGCGTATTCAGGGGCACACTGAGCTCGGGGGCAGAAATGAAGTTGCCCAAGCGCCCCGTCTCATGGCCATGCGCATCGTATATGGCCGCCGCCTCGTAGCCCATGCGCTGCAGCGACTGCGCAATATCGCGCAGTGCCACATGTTCCTTGCCATGGTCGACCTGGCTTCTTAGCTGCTGCAGGAAGCGGATCAGATTGGGGCGGGTGGTCAGCGCCTGTGTGGCACTGATGTTCTGTTCGATCTGGCTGGCGAAATAGCGCTGGTTGTTCTGCAGCGAAGATTCCAGACTACGCACCAGGATGGATTCTGCCTGGTGCTGCATGATCAGGTACACCAGATAGCCCGTCACGACGGTCAATCCGGCCAGTATCAGGCCGCCGACCAGGCTGATTCTCAAGTCATCAATTTTGCTGCTCAAGTAGTTCCGGGGCATCGTATGGCAATTCAGGCTCGGCGCATTCGGTATGCGTCTCGTTGTGGTGAAGCAGTATCCTCGTAGGGCATAACTCTACGCCTTTTTTGGCAGCAATACACGACCAGGGTGCTCAGGCCGCCCAGAATTCCGGCTGCCGTTCGAGTTGCCTCCATACCTTGCGCAGCGCTTGCAGATGCCTGGCATAGTCGTGTTCGACCCAGCCCTGGATCAGCACACAGGTCTCATGGCGTTTGCCGCTGCCCACTTGAGCCAACAGGCGCCGTGCCACATGAATATCGTTCAGGTAACCCAGCATATCCTGCACCGCACTCAGGGAGGCCAGGTAGCGTTTGACCCCGTGGTGTCTGTAAAGGGACGCAAACAGCTCGGCGCTGTAGCGCAATTTCTTGCAGGCAATGCGCAAGCGATGCAGCTGTTCCGGGCTGGGCGCCTGCGCCAGCTGCAGATGGAGCCGATGCGTCCGCTTGCTGTGGCGGCGCAGGACCGCGCGGGCAAACTGGTGCAGAGGCGTCTGCTTGCCGCCCGCCTCATCCTGCCACGCCTGCTGTGTCCAGTAGCCGCCCAGCATCCATGCGCCAAAGCGCAGCAACAGACGCTGGAATCCCTGAGCCTGCAGGCAGCGGCGCGTCTGCATATACTGGCGGCGCCGCATGCCCTCAGCGTAACGGATCAGGCCACCCATGTCGGCCAGCCCGGCCAGTTGCGCACGTGCCGGCGGCAAGGTCGCGCCGACGAACACATCCCATTCGCGCAGCTTGCCCAACTCCACCGACAGATCGGCCAGCGCCTGGCGCAACGAGGCCAGCTCGGCATCCTCCTGCACCGCAGCCGCCATGCCCAGCAGCACGCGCAGGCGGCGCAGTGACACACGGATCTGGTGCAGATATTCGTCGCCCAGGCGCGCCACGGCACCCGGCACATTGTCCTGCAGCTGCGCCAGGCATGACCAGATCATGCCCTGCAGGGCCTGGGCCAGCGTCGCATCCTGCTGCAACACGACCGCACCGGCACGGGCAACTTCAGGCTGCACACCGTCACGCAGGCGGTAGCCGTATTCCGCCTTGCTGATACCCTCCACCTCCAACGGCACGATCTCCTGCAAGGCCAGCGCCAGCTCGAACAGCTGTGCCGGCTGGCCGGCTTTCAGCTCGAGCTCCAGCTCGGAAATGGTATGCGTTCTGCGCCCTGCCTTGATCACACCGCTGTCCATGCCGAGTTCGATCACCGCACCGGAGAAATTCAGCGTGCGCACGCTGCGGGTAAAATCGGTGACGAACTCCGCACGCAATGCCTTGCGCACCTTGCCCGGCAAAGGCATCCCCCCGGCCTGCTCCAGCGCCTCCAGCTGCAGCGCATCGCCGGGCACTGGCATTTCCCATTCATTGCGCTGGTGCAGCCCGGCCTGCACGCCGCCACCGCCTTTCAACGTCTGCAGCCATTGCCGCCCGCTACGGCGCAGGCGCAAGGCCATGGCATGCTGATGCAGATAACGATCCGGCGTATCGAAATAGACGTTGTACAGCCGGCGGCTCTGCGGGCGGCCACTGGAAAGGCTACGCAGGAAAGGGTGGCGCCTGAGGCGCGCCATGTGCGCGGGGGAAATGCGCAGCTTGAGTTCGGTTTCAACTGCCATGTTGATCAACCAGCCGGGAATGGAAATGCAAGATTACGCAGATTTGCCGCGAATTGACAGAGTACGACACAGGCTGGGATTTAAAAACGTAGCGAGGATGGCCAGCTGCAAGCCGCACTGAGCGGAGCGACCGCGACCAGATGGCAGCCAGTCACATCAGCAGTTCTTCAATCCCCTGCTAGCAGGCCATCCCCGCAGCATGACCTGACGCCCACGCCCACTGGAAATTGTAGCCGCCCAGCCAGCCCGTCACGTCCATCACCTCACCCACGAAAAAAAGGCCGGGTACGTTGTTGGCCTGCATGGTCTTGGACGACAGCGCATGCGTGTCCACCCCGCCACAGGTCACCTCAGCCTTGGCATAGCCCAGCGTGCCGGTGGGCATAATCTGCCAGTCGTGCAGCCGCTCTGCCAGCCACTGCAGCTCCTTCTCGCCATACTGTTTGAGCGGCTTGTTGGCCGCCAGGCTCTTCTGCTCCAGCTGGCCGCACCATATCTCCACAAAGCGCTTGGGCAGATACAAGGCGAGGAAGTTGTTGAGCAGCATCTGGCTGCCGCACTCCTCGCGCAGCACCTCACGCATGTCGAGGTCGGGCAACAAGTCCAGGTGCAGCCGCTGGCCATGTTCCCAGTAGGAAGAAATCTGCAGGATGGCCGGCCCGCTCAGGCCGCGATGGGTGAACAGCACACTCTCGCGGAACGACTGTTTGCCGCAGCTCACCATCGCATCCACCGAGACGCCGGACAGCTCGGCGAAGACGGCCCACTCCTGGGGATGGCAAGTCAGCGGCACCAGGCCCGGCTTGAGCCTGGTCACGGCAATGCCGAACTGCTGCGCGATCTTGTAGCCGAGCGGGGTCGCGCCGATCTTGGGAATGGACAACCCGCCGGTAGCCACCACCAGCGACTCGGCGCTGAAACTGCCGCAGCTGCTGTGCACGGTGTATCCCTGCTGGCAGGCCAGGCTGTCGATCTTGCACGGTGACATCCACCGCACGCCCGCTGCATCGCACTCGCGCTTGAGCAGACTGATGATGGTCTCCGAGCCCTCATCGCAGAACAGCTGTCCCAATTTCTTCTCGTGAAAACCGATGCCGTTTTCCCGCAGCCACTTGATGAAGTCCTGCGGGGTGTAACGCGCCAGCGCCGAGCGGCAGAAATGCGGATTGGCGGAGAGGTAGTTTTCCGGCCGCGCATTGAGGTTGGTGAAGTTGCAGCGGCCGCCGCCGGAGATGCGGATCTTTTCGGCCAGTCTGGAGGCATGGTCCAGCAGCAGCACGCTGCGGCCGCGCCGGGCGGCGGTGATGGCACACATCATGCCGGCTGCACCCGCGCCGAGGATGATGACGTCGCTGCGCTGGATCACAGCTGCACTTGCTCGGTGGGCAATTCCAGCTGCTTCCACAGACACTGGCCCTTGCTGGCCTTGTCGATGTCGGCAAGCTGTTGCTCATGCTGCGCCAGTTCTTCCTCGCTGGCACGCAGCACGCGCACCGCGACGCGCACCATTTCACCCGTCGCCGCATCCTGCTCATCGTGACTGCCCAGCTCGTCGCCCAGCAGACTCTCCTGGCCGCGCGTCATCGCCAGGTACACCTCGGCCAGCAGCTCTGTGTCCAGCAACGCGCCGTGCAGGGTGCGGTGAGAGTTGTCGATCATGTAGCGGTCGCACAGCGCATCCAGGTTGTTCTTCTTGCCCGGGTGCAGCTCCTTCGCCACCTTGAGCGTGTCGATCACCGGGTTGCCCAGGGTAGGCAGCCCCATCAGCGCCAGCTCGGCATTGAGGAAGCCCATGTCGAATGGCGCGTTGTGGATGATCAGCTCCGCCCCGCTGATGAACTCCAGCAGCGATGGTGCAATCTCGGCAAAGCGAGGCTCGTCCTGCAGACGGTCCAGCGTCAGGCCGTGCACGGCGGCCGCACCTTCGTCGATGTCGCGCTCCGGGTTGAGATAGCGATGGAAGGTGCGGTCAGTCACCTTGCGGTCGCACAGCTCGATCGCCGCCACCTCGATGATGCGGTGCCCCTGGCGCGGGTCCAGGCCGGTAGTTTCAGTATCCAGTACGATTTGTCTCATGTTGATTCCTGTACGCAGATAAAAGACTATCCGCAGATTACCTCGAAGAGGTGCTTGTGCCCTTTGGGTACACAGATTCACGCAGATTTAAGGCTCGATTGCTGCAGCATGCCTTGCTCAAGGCTAATCTGTTTAATCTGCGTAATCTGCGGATTGATTGTTGTTCACACTACAACGCCGCGCTGCTGCAACTCCTCGATGCCGCGGTTGGCCAGCTGGTCGGCGCGCTCGTTCTCGGCATGGCCCGCGTGCCCCTTCACCCACAGCCATTCGATCTGGTGCTGGCTGGCGGCCGCGTCCAGGCGGCGCCACAGGTCCTCGTTCTTCACCGGCTGCTTGTCGGCCGTCTTCCAGCCGCGCTGCTTCCAGCCGGCCAGCCATTCGCTGATGCCCTGCTGCACGTACTTGGAGTCGGTGTGCAGGTGCACCTTGCAGGGGCGCTTCAGCGTCTCCAGCGCGACAATCGCCGCCATCAGCTCCATGCGGTTATTGGTGGTGTGCGCTTCGCCGCCGCACAGCTCGCGCTCCTTGCCCTTGGCGCGCAGCAAGGCGCCCCAGCCTCCCACGCCGGGGTTGCCCTTGCACGCCCCGTCAGTAAAAATTTCCACCACATCCATGCTCATTGCTCACTTATCCGTTGTACCCGTTGCGTCGCTTCGCGATTCAGTTTGGCCGAAGCCGGCAACAGTCGTTTGACCAGTCCCTTGTTCCAGGCCGGCTTGATCAGACGCATACCCGGCACGCGTTTCACCGCATGCAGGAAATACACGCCGCCAAACATCGACCACCAGTGATCCCCTTCCGTCTCCAGAAAACGCGAGCGATGCAGCCAGGTGGCCTGCTTGAACGGCGGCGCAAAGCAGGCAAAGCTGGCGCCATCCACTTCAAATGCGAGCAGCGACAGCCAATCCTTCATGCGGGTCAGCGAAATGAACTTCCCGCTCCACGGATAGCCCACCTTGCTGCCCAGCGCGCGGCGTATGCCCCACAGGCTGCGCGGATTGAAGCCGCTGATAATGACACTGCCCTCGGGGCGCAACACCCTCTCCACCTCGCGCAGGATGTGATGGGCATGCTCGCTGAATTCCAGTACATGCGGCAGCACCACCAGATCGAGACTGCCAGTCTCGAACGGCAGCTCCGCCTCCTCCAGCCAGACCTGCACGCCGATTTCCTTGCCAGCCTTGAAGCGCAGCGGCATGCGGCTGGCGCGCAGCAGCTCCTGCTGCGGCAGGCCGATCTGCACTGCGTTGAAGCCGAAGATATCGGCCACCGTGCGGTCGAAATAAGCCTGCTCGCGCGCCATCAGGTAGCGCCCCTGCGGCAGCTCTAGCCATTCGCTCAAGGAATCGGCAGTTGACATGCTGTGCGATTAACCCAAATATGCCCGGTCACACTGACCCAATGAATTTCACCATGCTGAACATCGTTCCCGTCCCCGCCTTCAAGGACAACTACATCTGGACCATCCACGACCAGCAGCAAGCAGTCGTGGTCGATCCCGGCGATGCGGCGCCGGTGCATGCCTGGCTGCAGCAGCAAGGCCTGCAGCTCGCCGCCATCCTGATCACCCACCATCATCGCGACCATACCGGCGGCATCGCCGAACTGGCGAGAGTATATAACAGCCCGGTGTACGGGCCACGCCGGGAAAACATTCCCGGCATCAATCACCCCTGCGGCGAAGGCGATGTCATCGACCTTCCCGCCCTGTCCATGCGCATCAGCGTGATGGACGTGCCTGGCCACACCCGCGGCCACATAGCCTTTGTGTGGGACAAGCACCTGTTCTGCGGCGACACCCTGTTCGGCCTGGGCTGCGGCAAGCTGTTCGAAGGCACCGCCGCCCAGCTGCACCACGCCCTGCAGCGATTCGCCCAGCTGCCCGACGACACGCTGATGTACTGCGCCCACGAATACACCGAGCTCAACCTGCCCTTTGCCCTGCGCTGCGAGCCCGGCAACGCCGCACTGCAACAGCGCGAACGCGACATATTCGCCCTGCGCGAACAGAACCGCCCCACCCTGCCCGTCACCATGGCCCTGGAAAAGGCCACTAACCCCTTCTTCCGCTGCAACGAACCTGAAATCATCCGCAACCTGGAGCGCATGCTCGAGCACGCCTTGCCGCCGCACGACGAAGTGGCCGTATTTACCGCAATGCGCGAACTGCGCGACCAGTTTTGACAATCAGAAACCCGCGTTCGGCTTGCAGGGATTTCCGTTCTGGTATATCCTGCGCGGCCTTTCGGAGAGGTGCCTGCGGCTCAGGCCGCAGCAGGCTCCCGAAAATTACAGCAGTTCCATCACGGAGAGGTGGATGAGTGGTTTAAGTCGCACGCCTGGAAAGCGTGTTTAGGTTAATAGCCTAACGGGGGTTCGAATCCCCCCCTCTCCGCCAGACAACAAGCAAATAAGCGCCATTCGTGGCGCTTTTGTTTTGTACCCATCAATTCACCCATCTATTCCAAAAGTGCACCGGGCTATCAATGAGGGAGCGGGAATAGAGGGTCGAATCGGCGAAGTTACCCGAGATTACCGCAAGGCTTCGGGAGCCTAGATAAGCTGGTCCTTATCACTTGAATGGCTGAGCACCGCTCACGAAGAATACCCTGCGCCCAGCAGTCCTAACATGTGTCAAGCTCAGATTTGACTTGGGGCAGCGTCAAATCATCGGCTTGAGCGGACGTTTCAACTATATGAAGTTTCGTCCGCTTTTGTAGCTGCTTTGGAAGGTGCAGCAGCCATAACAAGCTGCTTTCGGCCGGAAATCTTGCGTAATCGAGTCATGCAATAGTTGTTCGATCGTAGACTGTGGACTGATATAAATCCTTAGCACATTAACGCCGGGAATTGTGATTTGTGAAGCCTAGATAGAAGCGCTGATGGATGTAAGTGTCGGAAGCGCTGCAATCAGTGAAAGCATTCCCGCTATCGTCCAACGTACAAACTTGGATATGTTTTCGTAGATTTTCTTCATTGCTGATTCCTTAACTGGGTTACGAGATGAACAGTGTAGAAAATCGGTCTTAAATATTGCTTAAACGAACATGCTATCGCTTTAAGCAATACTTAAGATAGCCTCGCTATCTTTCCCTCCAACAATCTCGCATAACGCACGCGATTTTAAGGACGGAGAAATCATGAATAACACATTGGCCTTTTGGCAGGGGCAAATCCTGTCGTTGAACTCCAAGTTCATCAATTCTGAAATCACACTATATGATTATCGCAAGAGTGTAGAGGCTTTGTTTCGTAGCATGGGCTGGCAAAGGTGCCTACAGTGCGAGTGCCTTACATTCTCATAAACCATGGATTCGTACATATTTGTATCAACACAAAAGCGGACAAAACGCCGGATAGTCAAAACGTCCGCTACGGCCGATGAAGCGACCGCTCCAATGATGATTATCCAAGTGAGATCACAGACAAACCCGTCATAGGAGTTGTGCGACTTAATTCAATTATGCCGAAAGAGCCAAACAAGTTTTTCGATTTGTCCTGGCCACTCCTTCAAGGCACACCATTCACAGCGCTTGCCGGCATCAGTTGCGTCGTCGACGGGGCAGATGTGGCCTGGGCCGCGGCGCCCAGGTCCAGTTTGACGGGTACTTCGTTCTGGGCGGCCTCCACTTTTATGTTTGCCGCCAAACTCACGCGATTCAATGGTGCGCTGGCCTTCTTCAGTGCGTCCATTACATAATTTCCACGTGCTGTGGCAAGTGCCTGCAAGCGAGTATCCTCAACGATTTCGCGGTCGTGCAGGCGCTGATACAGCACGTCGTAAAAATCTTTGCCTTTCAATTGTGCTATTTCCTGCTCGTTCAAGATGTGCTTGTCGCGCGACCAACCGCTCAAGGCCGCGAACATCCTGTCGCCAAAACCTTCTTCCAGTTGCCCCGGGTTTGCCTGACGGAAGCCATCTTTTAGTGCGCTGAGTTCGCTCCTGCCGATACGGTTCGAGTAGAGGCTTTCCAACGCGCTACGTACTTTTGGATCGCTGGTGACGATTGGAATAGTGTCATCTTCAGAAGCCAGATCATGACCCATCAACGTATCCAGTTCACGGCGCAATTGCCTGGTTTGCAGAACGACTTTGTCGGCATCAGCATGCATTCCATGCACTGTCAGGCTCAAGCTGGGGCGCTTATTCAGTACATTTGCGACCTGCAATACTTTTTCGCGCTCGGAAGGTATCAGTTCGGCGTCACCCGCTGCGAAGACGATGTTGTCGAAACCTTCGCCCCCGCCGCTGCCGCCGAGTATCGCGCCTATCATACGAAAGGGCGAGGTGGCGATCTTGCCCATCACATTCATCAGCGCTTTCCACACGATGCCGCCATAGCTGAACTGGGGATCGTCCAGACTGCCGGATACCGGCAATCCCAAGTCTATGCGACCGTCCGCATCTTGCAAGATGGCGATGGCCAGGTCCAACGGCAATTCGATGGCGGTGGGGCTTTTAACTCTTTCGCCCAGCGTCAGCCTGTCAATAGTGATTTTGTTACTGCCCGTAAGTTGGCGCTCCTTGATGTCGTAGGAAAGATCGAGAGTAAGCTTGCCAGAGTCAATCCTGCGCCCGGCAAAGGTGGTGGAATACGGCGTCATGCGTGTCATCTCGATATTGCTGAACAGCACTTCCATGTTCAACAGATCGACCGGGTGGAACAGATTAATCTGACCGTTGGCTTGTGCGGTGCCGTAGTCGTCCACCTGTCCATTCATTTCCAGTTGCCCAATGGAGTTGGGGCGCGAAGAGATGTTGTTGATATTGGCACGCATGTGATGGATGCGTGTATCGAATGGCAGCATCAGGGAATGATCCGCAAATGTCATGGTGCTGTTGCGTATCCTGATGCGGTCGATGTTCGTGATGAATTCGCGTGGAGCGGCCGTCGCCGTGTTCTCGCCTGCGGGGGGCGCATTGCCGACAGGCTGGGTTGACGTACTGTCTGCGGCGACTGCATTGTTAGTCGCATTCGGCTTCTTCATGATGTTGCTGACGTTAACCGTCTTATCCTTGTTGATAATAAGCTTGCTTTCCAGGCGCTCGATGTCCAGCGAGCCGATGTTCAAATTATCCTGTGTTACCGTCAGGGCGCGTGTGCCTAGCGTACGCCAGGCGAGGAATGTCTCGCGGCTATTGCTTTCGAGCAGGCGCAGATTATTCAACTTGAAGTTGCCTTTGTATTTACCGCCGTGCTTGTCGTAAGTGGCGTGTCCCGCTGTGGAGAATTGGCCGTCGACCAAGGCCAGGTGAGAAACTGAGGCGATGTATGGCCGTGCAGGTTTCAGCGCCAGCCCTTCCAGCTTGATCTGCATGTCGACCTTGACAGGGACGGGCACCAGACTGCCGCCGACCTCCAGTGCACCGCCGTCGGGTGCCTTCAATGAAAGCTGCACCGGTAGCGGTGCAGCAAGATTGTCGCTGATGCCCTCCACGTGCAGCGCGATATCGTCGAGCGCTAAATGCGCGGCGGGATCGACGCTCTCATCATGAAAAGCGACGGAGAACTTCTCCATGTCAATCTTGCCGACGCGATAGTGCCAAGGCTTCGTGGCGGGCGTCCTTGCCCCCTTTTTGTCCGACGGCGCAGCAGTCGTTGACGATATGCCATGCAATGCGGCCAGCAGGTCGACCTCCCCTCGCCGGTTGCGCACTGCGTTTACCTCTCCCGTATCGAGGGCGAGACGCCGCAAAGAAGCATTTCGGGTGCCCATATTCACTTGTGCGTTCTCAATCGCCAGTGTGTTCAGTTGCACCAGCTTCACACTTCTGTCACCACGTGGCGCGGTGATCTCGCTACCATTCAGCACCAATGAGTCCAGCGCCGCAGTATTCGCTAGCTGATCGAAATGGCCGCCTTTTGCTTCAATCGTGGCAATCGCAATGTCTGGTAGCGATTTTCCCGGCTGGAGCTGAAAATCCCGGAACCTGAAAGCCACGTTGGATAGCGTGAGTCCCAGCTGCTGTCGATTGTGTTTCAGCTGATATTCGGTTGAAAAATCGAACACACCTTCGAGTGGTTTACCCGGTAGGTATTTTTCCAGATAGGTTGCCAACTGCGCCAAGTCGAAATTATTGATATTGAAAGTGCCGGTAACGGTCACGGGATTCAACTCCATCCTTCCCTTCCACGATATCTGCGCGCCCATTTCAGTCTGTGCAACCACGCTGTAGATGCCCTCGCTATCCGGCAACGAAGAAAGATCCATCAACTCCAGGTTGATCGGCTCTACGCGGCTGTGGAAATCCGCATTTTCGTCCGCGAAGTTGAGATGTCCGTTACTCAACACGAAGTGCTTGATGGCCAGCCGGGGCAGTCCGCCTGCTTCCTGCTTGGGCTTTGAGTCCTTGCCACTCAACTCATCGACCAGGGAGGTCCAATTCAGCCCGCCGTTGCGCAACAGCGTCACATCCACTTCCGCGCCATCCAGCCGGATCGAATCGAAAATCGTGGCCAGCCGCAACACGCTGGTAGACGATAAATTGAGTTCGAGTTCGCGGAAAGAAAAAAGGTCTTTTCCATCCGACGCGGTCAAGTGCAAATTGTATAGATGCAAGTCGATCGTGAATGGATTGAAACTGGGCTTGTCCATCGTCAGGTGATGCGCCGTCTTCGTCTCAATGAATTTCACCGCCTGCGTTTGTACGATCTGCGGCAACCATAGCCAGGCGAACAGGACGTAGACGCCGTACAACACCAGCAGCGGAACATAAACCCTCCTGCGAAGAAGCTTGCTGACAAACTCTCGAACTTTAACTCGCATTTTCACCTCCCCGCTGACTTCCGAGAGCTTTGTTTGGCATATAGTCTCATCCAAGGTGAATAACACCAAGAATGATGGAGCGGGTTGGTGGCGAAATATGATGCATCTATCTAGCCATATCGCTTCATATTTTCCCTTTCCCTCTCTAACTTTCGCAGAACGTAATTTCGTTGACGAGCAGCCGATTCGCATCCCCGCGGCCAGCAGTTCTTCGCCAGCAGGCTTCTGCCTGCCTGCTGGATGGTTATGCCGCTAGTTTCTCCGGTTGCGCCGCCACCGCTCCGATCAGTTCCTCCAGGAGCGTGCCCGCTGCTTCCTCCGGCGTCATCCCGTTCAGGTCGATCTCGTAGCTATCCCCCCCGTTTCCGTCAGGTACTCCATCAGCAGCTCGGGGTTGTGTTGTTCCAGGTCGCTTATCAGCTCCCTCCAGTCCTGGCAGGGGTTGCTGTAGTTCTGCACCATCGCCCACAGCGGCTCCTGACTGAACAGTTCCTCCGCCAGCCCCCACAGCATCAGCGTTGCCGTCGCCAGTTCGGTTGGCCGATCCAGCGTCCAGTCCGTTTGTTTCAGCAGTTGTGCCGCTTGCCGGTTCAGCGGTTCCTGTTGATTAGCGATACGTTGCATTGCACGAGTTTGAATGCTGCGGAGAGGAAATCAATACCATGTTCGCTGTAGCATTCTCAGGGTTTGGCACTAGGCGACACCCTTGAGGTCGTCTTTCCGTCAGCTAAATTTCGGCCTGCTTCTGCACGCGCCCGAGCATAACGGCTGATAGCGATCTCAAAACCGGCCTCCGAATGCCATAGACGCGGTTGTCTGCAATTCGATGGATTGGTGTACAACGAATCTGCTGGACATCGCCTGTTTCGATTGGTGAGCTGTCAGGGAACAACCTGGCCCAATTTCCTTCGCGAAACGATCAGATAGGTGCCTGAGTTCGTGGCAGCGGCGATGACAAGACTTCTTTCAGGAGCACTTGTTATGAATAATCGCATCTGCATCCTGACAACCGCAGCCGCGCATAATCTTCAAGTCTCATCGCCGGAGCAAGCAACGCCGCGCCCCGTTCAGTTTTACCGACTCTCCCACCTCAAGCAGCTGCTCGGCGTTTCTGGCTCGACCATCTGGAACTGGGTAAACACACAATGGGTTGTGCTTCGCACTACCAGCAAAATTCTTTCCTAGCCACGGTCTGTCTGCTGCAATGTTCCGGATTGAGAACGGCAAGCCTTGCTCTCCATGAAGAAGAAGTGGTCGCCCAAGTGACTTACATTCACCCAGCACTGTCCCCGGTGCTTTACAAGCGTTCTCCTGCACTGCACTATTCAAAACCCGGAACCTGGCACGCAAACCTCGAAAACTTCTACGGGAAGGAACCCCGCCATGCCCCCCTCTCAGTCCCCACGCAGATACCTGATCACAGTAATTTCACTGGTCGCAATCGCATTCGGCCTGCTGACCATCAAGGAAGGCGGCAGCGTGCTGTTTGGAGATGAGGCGGCGCGCACCGCCGCCGGCAATTATGTGCCGTTCGTACTCTGGTTCAACTTCATTGCGGGCTTTGCTTATGTGGTGGCAGGCATTGGCCTGTGGCTGCAGCAGCGCTGGGCCATCTGGCTGGCGGTCGCCATCGCTGCGGCGACCGCCCTCACCTTTGCGGCTTTCGGTGCGCATATCGCTTCGGGTGGCGCATACGAGCAGCGCACGGTCATCGCGATGAGCCTGAGAACGCTGGTATGGGTCGCCATCGCGTTCCTGGCCATGCGGGCTGCGCACCGCAAATAAGCCTGACCCTGCCCGCGCTCCCTGGGGGTGCGGAGCCGCAGATTTCCGCCGTCCTACTCGCCACTATTCCAGAGTCACGACCTGAGACAACTGGCTGGCACAGCGTGTCCCCGCCTCGAGCTCATAAAACCATCAGGAACATCGGGCGTACGCTCTTCAGGTTGAATCAAAAGGAAAATTGATCCAAGTCAAACATATAGATCAAATATATACATTGGAATTGTATTTTCCATCTTGCAGGCCTATAGTGCGACAAATTGTCGCAGCCTAAGCGCGCCACGCAGCATGTCGCAACATCGTACGGTTTGAGAATTGCACCAACTTTTAATGACGGAAGGGGGAAAGCCATGAATGACCAGAAAGTGAATGACAAGCAGGAAGCCAGCACCGAACCAATGAATCCGGATCGCCGCAAGTTCCTCAACTCGGCAGCGCTGCTCGGCGTGGCGGGAGCCGGTCTCTCCATAGGACTCGCGTCCTGCAAGAAATCCGAAGTGGGCGGCTCCGGCGCAGCAGGGGAAGCAGGCGAGTATGGCAAGTACGAGGTCCCACCCGGCAAGCTGGACGATTACTACATGTTCTCCAGCGGCGGCCACTCCGGTGACGTGCGGATTTATGGCCTTCCCTCCGGGCGCACTCTGAAGCAGATCCCCGTATTCAACACGGATTGCATGGTTGGCTGGGGTATCACCAACGAATCCAAGGCAGTGATCGGCACCAAGGCCGATGGCAGCGTAAAGTACAACACCGGCGATACACACCACGTGCACGGTTCCTATACCGACGGCACCTACGACGGCAAATTCCTGTTTGTGAACGACAAGATTCATGGCCGAATTGCGCGAATCCGCATGGACACCATGGAGACCGACAAGATCACCGAAATCCCCAATATTCAGGGCTTTCACGGCATCTTTTCGGACAAGCGCGACCCGGTTGACGACAAGATCAACCATACGACACGCGTCTTCTGCGGCTGCGAATTCCATATCCCGCAGCCCAATGACGGGCGCGACCTGGACGATCCCAAGAAATATTTCTGCCTGTTTACCTGTATCGATGCCGCAACCATGCAGCCCCGCTGGCAGGTCAAGATCAATGGCAACATGGATCTGGTGGCCACCTCGTACGACGGCAAGCTGGCCTGCTCCAACCAGTACAACACCGAGAATGGCGTACATTACGAGGACATGATGGCTGCCGAGCGCGATGCCTGCGTGTTCTTTAACGTCCAGCGCATTGAAGCCGCCGTCAAGGCCGGCAAGTCGTTCACGATAGGCGACTCCAAGGTGCCGGTGGTAGATGGCACGCCTGCTGCCAACAAGGATCCCAAGACCGCACTGACCTGCTATGTCCCGGTACCCAAGAACCCGCACGGCGTGAACATCAGCCCGGACGGTAAGTATTACGCCTGCTCAGGCAAATTGTCGCCCACTGCCACCCTGATCGAGCACGCGCTGGTGCTGAAATGGTTTGACGGCGAACTCAAGGAGCCACGTGACGCTGTCGTAGCGGAACCGGAAATCGGCCTGGGCCCGCTGCACACCGGCTTCGATGGCCGCGGCAACGCCTACACCACCCTGTTCCTCGACAGCCAGATCGTGAAGTGGAACCTTGATGCAGCCATGAAATCATTCAAGGGCGACAAGGCAGCCAAGCCTGTGGTTGACCGCATCGATGTCCACTACCAGCCCGGACATGGTTTCACCTCCATGGGAGAAACCAAGGATGCGGACGGCAAATTCTTCATCTCGGACAACAAGTTCTCCAAGGATCGCCTGCTGCCGGTAGGCCCACTGCATCCCGAAGTCGCGCAGATGATCGACATCAGCGGCGACAAGATGAAGCTGGTTGGCGAGCACACCACCTGGCCTGAGCCACACGACGCAATCATCGTGCGACGCGATCTGGTCAAGACGCGGCAAATCTACAATCTGGATGATTTCCCGCTTGCGACCAAAGATCCCAAGGACTGCAAAGTGGTGCGCAATGGCAACAAGGTCACCGTGCACCTCACCTCGCAGGCGCCTACCATTGGCTTGCGTGAATTCAAGGTCAAGCGCGGCGACGAAGTGACCATCATACTGACCAATCTGGACAAGGTGGAAGATCTGACTCACGGCTTCGCGATTCCGAAATACAACATCAACTTCGTCGTGAATCCGCAGGAGACCAAATCCGTAACCTTCAAGGCCGACAAGCCCGGCGTCTACTGGTGTTATTGCACGCATTTCTGTCATGCATTGCACCTGGAGATGCGCAGCCGAATGCTGGTCGAAAGATAACGTCAGGCATAGATTCGCAGCGGGATGCAAAAGGGGGATTCTTGTGTCCCCCTTTTTTTCTGTCGTTTCCTATACAGAAATTTTATTGCCTGATCTAGAATAGCCCGTGAATGACTCCCTGGTCACTCCGGCAGCAGGAACTCTCTACAACCAGAAAGATTCCGACATGTCCCACAAACCTTTTGCCATGTTGCAGCGCATTCAGTTCTATCTCATCGTGATTGCGGTGAGCATGCTTCCATCCCTGTCACAGGCGGCATCGGGCACCTACGAAGCCCCCCTTCCCCCACAGCTTTCGACTGATCCTGATTTGTGTGCTTACGTACCTTGCCAGGATGTCATTGCAGGCGCTGACAGTTTCTCCAAGCGCAAAGGCAGGCCTCCCTATGTCGAGGCCTACCAGACCAGGAACGGCGAGAAGACACTGGTCGGTTACGTATTCCTGTCCACAGACATCGTGGACATTCCCGCTTATTCCGGAAAGCCGGTTGTCACCCTGATCGGCATGGATACCAAGGGCATCATCACCGGCGCCAAAGTCCTGCGCCATAGCGAGCCGATTCTCCTGTTGGGCATTCCGGAGAGCGAGCTCGTCAAGTTCATCAACCAGTATGTAGGCAAATTCGTCGGCGACAAGATCGAGATCGGCAAGTCACGCGAAGCACAGGGATATATTGGCCTGGATGCGATTACCGGTGCGACGGTGACGGTGATTGCACAAAACCAGGTGATGCTGCGCAGCGGCATCGAGATTGCCAAGCAGGTGGGAATCATCAAACCGACCATCAGGCCACAGGCAAAATTCTCGGCATTTTCCGGCAAGCTGAGCTGGGATGAAATGATGAAGGAAGGCTCGATCCAGCGGCTGACCGTCTCGCCGGACGAGGTAGGTGCCAAGGGTGATGGTCCATACATCGACATGTATTTCGGCTACCTGAATGCACCGGCAGTGGGCAAGAGCGTGCTGGGCGAATACGGCTACAACAGCTTGATGTCGAGTCTGAAACCCGGGGAACATGCAATCTTCGTCATCGCCAGCGGGATGGAATCGTTCAAGGGCTCCGGCTTTGTGCGCGGCGGCATCTATGATCGAATTCTGGTCACGCAGGAAATGGATTCCTTTACCTTCCGCGACCTGGACTACCTCAACCTGTACGGCATTGAGGCAGCGGGTGCACCGGCCTATCGTGAAGCGGGCATATTCATCATTCGCAGGGAAGGTTTCAGCGGCGCCTACCCCTGGAACATGGTGTTTCTGGCCAACAAGATCGACAAGGAAACCGGCGCCAAGACCTTTACCAGCTTCGACAAGGAATACTGGTTGCCTGCCCGCTATCTGGAGGGCGGCAGGCCGCACGTTGAGCGTCCGGATCCGGTATGGCTCACCGTGTGGAAACAGAAGCCGCTTGAAATCGCATTGTTCGTCCTGCTGCTGACAGCCACTGCCGTGGTCTATAGCGTGCGCGACAAGCTGGTGCGTCGCTCCACACGCAAGAACAAACGCTGGATAAGCACGCCCAAGTACATCTTCTGGATCATCAGCGTCGGCTTTGCCGGTTTTTACCTGATGGCGCAACCCTCGATTACCCAGGTGCTGACATGGTTCCATTCGATCCTGTACAAGTGGCAATGGGAGCTGTTCCTGTCTGACCCGTTCATATTCATTTTCTGGTGGTTCATCATCATCACCGTCTTCATCTGGGGGCGCGGCCTGTTTTGCGGCTGGCTCTGCCCATATGGCGCACTGACCGAGCTGGCATACAAACTGGGGCGTGTTCTTGGGCTTAAACGTTATCAGTTCTTCCTTCCCCATGCGGTCCATAACAAACTGAAATGGCTCAAGTACGTCATCTTCCTTGTGTTGCTGGCCGTGTCGTTCTATTCCATGGGGCTGGCGGAAAAGATGGCGGAGGTTGAGCCCTTCAAGACCACCTTCCTGGTCGGCGTGTGGAACCGTTCCTGGCCCTATGTGCTGTTCTGGAGCATCCTGTTCGCCCTCGCATTCTTCACGGAACGCCCCTTCTGCAAGTATCTGTGCCCCCTCGGCGCAGGACTCGCCATTCCGTCGACCTTCCGCTTCTTTGGCATCAAACGCAAGAAGGAATGCGAAAGCTGTACTGCCTGTGCCGTCGGTTGCGGATCGCTCGCCATCAACGAAAAGGGCGAGATCGACCAACGCGAATGCCTGCTGTGCATGGATTGCATGGTTATGTACTATGACCCGCATTCCTGCCCGCCCCTGTCGCAGGAACGCAAGCGGCGCGAGAAAGCGGGCCTGCCCCTGAGTTCGATTTCAGCGCAGGGGTATTACATTCCGATAAAGGAAATACCCAACAAGTAACAGTAAGGACCGCAACAAATGGTGCATCACTGATCTTCTAAGGGGAGTTGTCATGGTGGAACAGCATACATCTGAAAACAATCTTCCCTTGTCGCCTGGCGACAAGGATATGAGTCTGCTACAACGGCTTTGGGGGGAGGCCAAATACCACCTCTTCCCCTGGAGTCCCGGCTTCCTGGCACAGAGGCCCGCCATGTTTGCCGCCAGCGTGGGCCTGGCGGTTGCCGTCACAGTAAGCTGGATGCTGGCCGCAACCGGACGCATTGCGCCTGCCGTCGTAATCGCCTGGTGGACCGGCTGGAGCGTGTATGAATGCATCTGCCGCATGCACTGCAAACCCTGGGTAAAAGAAGGGCCTTGGTGGGGCCAGCGATATCGACGCGCCAATGTACCCGACATGATTGCCTACGTGGCCACCAAGAACCTACTGATTGGTGCCATCCTGTTCTGGATCCTTTATCTGCTGGGGGTATTACCGGGCGCAACCCGGTGATCCAGACTGCCGACAGAGTCCAAAAACAAAACAGCCCATTCCTTACCTGCAACCAAGAAATACTTTGTGCAACAGTTAATTCTCTATTTATCCTTGTGCCTCCTGGCGCTGCCGGCGGCAGCGAAAGAGTGGCATGTGATTCCGGGCGGCTCCATTGCACAGGCCGTCAAATCTGCTGCATCAGGCGATACCGTCAAGGTCGAACGCGGTTATTACCATGAGCACCTCATCATCAACAAACCGCTCACCCTGGTCGGCATTAATCGACCGACCATAAGCGGCGACAACGAACCCGGCGATGTGATCCGCATCAATGCCCGTGACGTCCACATCGAAGGTTTCATCGTGCGTGATAGCGGGGACAGCCTGGACGCGCAGAATGCGGGAATCTACATTGCGCCCGGCTCCGATCGCGCCCTGATCCGCAACAACGACCTGACCTATGACCTGTTTGGCCTGTGGATCGAAAAATCCAACGATGTACAGATAGACGGCAACCTGATCACCGGCAAGCGCGATCTCCAGTCCTCCCAGCGTGGCAACGGCATTCAGCTCTACAACACCGTCGGCGCGCAAATCACTGGCAACAATATCAGCTTCACCCGCGACGGCATCTACGTGGATGTCTCCCACCACGCACTGTTTCGCGGCAACAAGATGCACCATCTGCGTTATGGCACGCATTACATGAATTCCTACTACAACGTCTGGGAAGGCAACGAGTCCTATCTCAATCGCGGCGGACTTGCGCTCATGGAAGTGCGCAACCTGATCGTTCGAAATAATATTGCCTGGGGAAATATCGACCATGGCATCATGTTGCGCACCATCCAGGATTCGGTCATCGAGGGCAATGTGGTAGCGGGAAATGCGCGCGGATTTTTCATCTACGACGCTGAATACAACACCCTGAAAGACAACCTGGTTGTCGGCAATCGAGTCGGGGTGCACCTGTGGGCTGGCTCCATACATAACAAGGTGGAAGGCAACGACTTCATCGCCAACCAGGATCAGATAAAGTACGTGGCTTCGCGGGATGAATTGTGGGGCGGGGAGCGCGGCAATTACTGGAGCAACTATGTGGGCTGGGATCGCGATGCAAACGGCATCGGCGATGTTCCCTATGAAGCGAACGACATCGTCGATCGAATGACCTGGAAATACCCGATGGTAAAACTCCTGCTGAATAGCCCGGCAGTACAGACCTTGCGCCTGGTTTCGCAGCAATTCCCCCTGCTGCGCTCCCCTTCCGTAGTGGATCGCAAACCGCACATGCGCCCCTTTCACGAAAACTGGAGTCACTGGCTTGAAAAACAACGTCATTGAGGTAAGCGCCGCAACAAAGCACTTTGGGGAAGTTCACGCGGTTGACGGCGTCAATCTTGCCGTGCGCGAAGGCGAGATATTCGGACTGATCGGGCACAACGGCGCAGGCAAGAGCACGCTGTTCAAGATGATGCTTGGCCTCATTCCCGCGAGCTCGGGCGAAATTCGCATTCATGGCCAGTCGATACGGGGTGAGGCATTTCGCCGCGTGCGCCGCAACATCGGTTACCTGCCGGAAAATGTTGTCTTTTACGACAACCTGACCGGACTGGAAACACTGAACTTTTTTGCGGACCTGAAGAGCGTCAACAAGAGCATGTGTACCGAATTGCTGGACAAGGTCGGACTCGGCCATGCCGCCACGCGCCGTGTACGCGGCTATTCCAAGGGCATGCGACAGCGACTCGGATTTGCCCAGGCCATGCTGGGCAAACCGGCCATCCTGTTTCTCGATGAACCCACCAGCGGCCTCGATCCGGAAGGCATCAGGGAGTTTTATCAGATCCTGCGGGAGATGCGCGAACAGGGGGTAACCGTCATCCTGACCTCGCACATTCTGGCGGAGATCCAGGAACGCGTGGACCGGCTGGCAATCATGAAGATGGGCAAAATCCAGGCCCTGGGCACCGTGCAGAGCTTGCGCGAGGAAATGAAGTTGCCGCTGCTGATCGAGATCAGAATGCAGCACGGCACGCTGAATGACCTCAGTGCCGCCCTCGCCCCCCTCGGCCTGCAGGAGACGGTGGCAGCGGATGGCGCAATGCTGTTGCGCTGCCCGCGCGAGTCGAAGATGGACGTCCTGACCCTGCTGACCGGGCTGGACGGCAAGGTGGCGGACCTGCATGTGCGCGAACCTTCACTGGAAGATGTATTCCTGGGTTACTCGGAATGAGCGAAATGTTAAACATTGAGTGGCATCAAATCGGCGTGGTTGCATCCAAGGAGTTCTGGGACCGCATCCGCAATCGCTGGGTGCTGGCGGTGGCTGCAGTGTTCACCACCTTTGCCCTGATCATCGCCTATTTCGGCGCGGCACAGCAGGGCGCTGTCGGCTTCCATGGCATCGACGTGACGATTGCCAGCCTGGTCTCCCTGGTCATCTATCTCATCCCGCTGATTGCGCTTATCCTCGGCTACGATGCCGTTGTCGGCGAACGCGAGCGCGGATCCCTGGATCTGCTCCTGTCCATGCCCATCACCCGCTTCGAGCTTCTGTTCGGCAAATTCTGCGGCCTGGCGGCGGCGCTGGCGTTCTCCACCCTCGCGGGTTTCGGACTGGTCGGGCTCTTCCTCTCCTATCAGCTTGATACCGCTTCGCTGCTGCATTATGCAGGCTTCATGCTGAGTGCCCTCATGATGGGCCTGGCGTTCCTGAGCATGGCGGTGGCGGTTTCGGTAATCGCCTCCGACCGCACCAGCGCAAGCGGCTTCGCCATTGCCTTGTGGTTCTTCTTCGTGCTGGTGTTCGACCTGCTGTTGCTGGGCGCATTGGTGGTAACGGGCGGCGAATACGGCGGCAACATATTCCCCTATCTGTTGTTCCTGAATCCGGCCGACATCTTCCGCATCCTCAACATTTTTGGCATGGAGGAAGTCAAGGCGCTTTACGGCCTGGCGACCGTGTTCCCGGAGCATCTGGCTAACCCCTGGTTGCTGACGACAGCAATGCTGATATGGATAGTTGCTCCCCTCGGATTCGCTTCATGGAGATTCAAATGAAAAACAGAAGATCGCTGTTGCTGGCAGTGCTGCTCACCACGCTCGCTCTCGGTTGCAGCAAGAAGGAGGAGGCTGTCAAAGCCATAGAAATCGACCGCACCACTTCCTGTGCGCTGGATGGCATGATCCTCATGGACTATCCCGGCCCCAAGGCACAGATCCAGTACGACAAAGGGGAACCGGATTTCTTCTGCGACACGATGGAGATGTTCTCGATCTACCTGCGCCCGGAACAGAAGAGGCACATAACCGGCGTGTTCACCCAGGATATGGGCAAGACTTCCTGGGAGAACCCAGCGGGAAACTGGATAGATGCAAGAACTGCCTACTATGTTCTGGGCAGCAAGAAACTGGGTTCAATGGGACCGACGCTCGCTTCCTTCGCGCGGGTGGAGGATGCCCAGGCCTTCGCCACGAAGTTCGGTGGAAAAGTGCTCAAGTTTGACGAAGTGACGCTGAACATGGTCTCGCTGGACGGCGGCGCACAACATGATGAAAGGATGTAGGCATGAAAAGCTATTTTGAAGGGCTGGATCCGGACGACGCGGAGCTGATCGAATCATTATCGCGTGCGACTTATGTGTTGCGCGAAAATCGGAAACTGCTGCTGGATCAGCATGGGGCAGCAAATGAACAGGCATTGCTGGAGAAGATCGCTGCCGGCGAAATCGCGGAACACCCGGCCTACGAGCACTATCTGAGCGCGCGCATCCTGACTGCAACGCGGGACGCAGTCCGCGATGAGCTGGGCATATTCCTGCAGGAGGCAAAAACGACATGAGCCTGCACCTTGATCTTCAGGCACGCATCCAGTCGCACTACGCAGACCGCCTCGATGGTGAAACACAAATCAAGCAGGATGCGCTGATTGCCCTGTTCGATACCGGACTCGCACTCGAGCTGCGTTATCTCAACCCGAATGAGTACTCCATACAATGGGCATGGGGCGATGCAGAATTGCGCATCGACACGGCACCTCTGCACAGGGAATTGCCAACCTTCCCCAACCACCTTCACGATGCCGATGCCAGGCTGCAGGCAGACCCCCTGACGGTGCCCGGCAATGCCCCTTGGGACAACGTCAGGCAACTGCTTGATCGATTGCTGCAAGACCCCCTTCTCGAATCCGCTTGATCAGAAAGGAAGACAGATGCAAGCCAGAATGCTGCCGCAGTTCATCGTGTTGATGCTCGCCTTTTCATTTTCCCCAACTGCAGTCCACGCAGGCGAAGACTTTGCACCTCAAACCATAGCCCAATCGGAGAGATGCCCCGTCTGCGGGATGTACCCTGCCCGCTTTCCGCAGTGGCATGCACAGATAGTCTTCCGGGATGGAGAGCACACCAGTTTCGATTCCGCGGCCGAGGTGTTCCGCTTCCTCAACGATATGGCGCAATACGACAGCAAGCATGCTGCGGCGGATATCGGCAAGATTTTTGTGCCCGCATACGGCACCGGAGCATGGCTCGACGCCAGATTATCCTTCTTTGTCGCAGGCTCAAAAGCCAAAGGCCCGATGGGTAGCGATTTCCCCGCCTTCGCCAGCAAGGAAGAAGCCATCCGTTTTACGCAAACGTCCGGCGGCAAGATGCTCACCTTCGACCAGGCCACCGCTGCAGTACTGGCTGACAGCAGTCATATGCATACGCACTGACAGGACACTGCAAATGAAAAGGGGGCCAGCGGCCCCCTTCCTGTCTGATGCGGCAACTGGTCTTACTTGGCCTTGCTCACCATGTAATCGACGCCTGCTTTCACGTCATCATCCGACAACGAAGGATTGGCCCCCTTGGCCGGCATCGCGCCTTTCTTGCCAGTAAAGCCCTTAAGCGCATGGTCATAGAGAGTTGGCATCCCTTGGGCAATGCGTGGGCCCCAGTCGTCCTTGTTGCCGAGGATTGGCGCGCCTGCCGCACCGGTCTGATGGCACATCGAGCAAGTAGCCTTGAACACCTTCTCGCCTTTTGCTGCCTGGTCGTTGCCCGCAGCAGCTTCGGCCGGCTTGGCGGTTTCGGCTGGCTTGGCTGCTTCAGCCGCAGGCTGGGCAGAAGTCTGCGCCCCTTCCTTCTTGTCGCAGCCTCCAAGTGCCAGTGTGATAAGCAATGCAGTAATAAGCTTGTTACGAGTGTCCATCATGAGTCCAGCTCCTTAACGTTGATTGATAAAAACTGCCATTTCAAATACACAATATACCGAACAGGCACTATACCTCATTGACCCACATCAAGTAATCAGGTCCACGAAATTTTTGGCTTGGCTGCAAAGAGGATATCCGCACGCTGCCCATACGTCGCCGGCCTGGCGGCAACTATAGGCAGGCACAGTGTGTGCCGTCAACATTGACGCGGGAAAATATGATTGCCGATGTCACCCTAGCGATACAGGGGTTGCGTCGCGCTTGCGCCAGTCAATGCGACGCAGAAGCAACAAGCATGCTGCGGATTTCGCCTAGCAGATCGTCCGGAGTCACGAATCCCTCGATCCTGATCCAGGGCTGGCCAGGTGCGGCGCGCAGGAAGGTCACCGGCGTGTGATTCATCTTGTCACCGCGGTAAGCGTCAAAGGCTCGCTGCGTGGTGATGCTGGCAGCAACAGTGCCGGTATAGTGCTGCCATTCCGGGCCGGCCTCATATTCTTTGGCATAGGCAGCCAGCCTGGCCGGCGTGTCTTGCTCCGGGTCGATCGATATCGACACCAGATGCACGCGGTCACGGTCAGAACCCAGCTTGCTCTGCAGTTGCTCAAGGGTATGGCTGACAAGGGGGCAGACCGAAGTGCAGGTTGTATAGATGAAATTGAGGATCACCGGACGCCCGTCATTCAGCTCATCCCGTAGCGCGACGCGTTTGCCGTCATCCCGCACCAAAGTGACCTCCGGCACGGTATAGGTGGCCGTCTGCCGCTTGATCACAGGCATCGGCATCATGTGATGGTGGGCATGCATGTCCTGCATGTCGTCCATATCGTGGGCCAGTGCAACGCCGGCAATCGGGCCGATTGTGCCGGCGGCGGCCAGCGCCAGTGCAATGCAAAAAAAGTTGGCAATTGATTTCATTTCAACCTCCTGTTCAATCCGCTTCACATCGACAAAGCCTCATCGCTCATTGAGCGCGCTGAACGATGGCACCTGCCAGTCGCCATCGGCACTCACACGCGAACCCTGAGGCTCGGAAAAATGCACGATATAGCCGCCCTTGGAGGCAAAGCGCTGCCCCGTGCCCAGTGTCAGGCGCGGGTAATAGCCTGTAACTATGCGATGCCCGATGCCATCCTCGACGCGCTCCACCAGATACTCCGGCACAAAGGTGTCGGCCATATGTTTCAGTGTTTCGGCAAGCAGGCCGCAGGCAAGATAGGTATCGGCCTGCACTTGCTCGGCAACCACAGAAATATGCCGGATTGAAAACCAGCCCATCGCAAAATCGACGCTAACGCGGCGCTCTGCCGGCAGCGCAAAGGGGTAGGCGATACCCGTGTGCATGCGCCAGCCTGATGGCAGAGGCGCCTGTTCAAGCCCGCCCATCAGCCCCGACATGTATACCTCAGGCAGCTTTGCCGGCGCCTTACCCAGGGCTGCGATATCGGCAGGACGCAACCACAGGACAACGACATCCGACTTTGCGGCACTACGCAACACCCTCGCAACGCCGTGCCCGGGTTTACCGGCCGGAAGAACATGACTGCGCAGCGCAATGCCATGTGCCTGCAGCGCTGCCTCCAGCGCCTTGGCGCCCGCCTCTCCGCTGTCGCCGGCACGGTAGATCTGCATGACCTTGCTCACCTTGTCGTTGTCCGACACAAGGATGCGATTCGCGATCAGCTCGGCCTCCATCCCCACACCCATGGAAAGATAGAGAGAATAGAAATCGTGGTCGGCGTCGGCTGGCGGCGCGTCAACATTGGGGAAGAGACAGGGAACGGCGCTGTGCTCGCAAAAGGCATGAACCGGCTCCCAGGTCTTGCCGGCCAAACCCGATATCACCGCCAGCACCGGCTCCCTGGCGAAGCGCTGCTCGAGCTGTGCCTGCCAGGTCGCGGACGATCCGTGCAGTCGCCAGACATGCAACTGCCAGCGCCGATTTACCATGAACATCATCTTGCGCGAAGAGTGCAGACGCGGCGTGGCGCCAAGCGGAAACGCGTTTTTGTCGGCAAAGAAATGCTCCAGCACATCGAGCATGCCGTGGGCCTTGACGGGATCCGCATCCGGCGTGATGACGGTGGCAAAATGCAATACGGTATCCGTGACGCCCGGCAACTTGCGCTGGTCCAGACTCTTCAGATAACTGGTCAGCGCGGCCATCTCGGCATCGTTCAATTCGAAGTGCGGCATCAGATAATTGAATGGCTTGTCAGCCGAATTGAGCCCCTCACGGATCGCCCTCGCAAGAGTCGCGTCGCTGTATGGAACACGGTCCGCACGCATGCTTTCGACGAACGGAAGGTAGTTATCCTCACCACTTGCAGCACGCGGGTGGAACAGGTAGCGGCCGGTGATCGGCGGGATGGAGATGAACCCTTCCCTCGACCCCAGGCCGCTGCGCCGGTGGCAGTTGATGCAGGCGGCACCCCTGCCCTCGATGCGCACACCGGCCTCACGCAGAGCCCCGATCGGCTTGCCCGAGGCCAGCCTGCCGTACCGATAGATCTCCTCGCCTTCATTCAAGATCGAGCCGGCGCGTGCCTCGGCAACGAACAGCAGCAGTGCAGCACACAACATGATTGCGATGAGAGAGCCGACGAATGCGGGTACGAGCAGGAGCCGCATCAATGGAATATATCCCAGTGCGGATTCCGCCCGTGCCATCATTGTGTCCCTGAAGTCTGCGTACTGAATGAGCCGGCTACGTGGCCGGAGCCTGACTGCTGTGCTCCCCCTGACCAGGCAGGGATGGACCTGAGTACGCGAGGAGAGGCCAAATCAACCGATGCGGCATTTCGGTGCCATGGCGCAGCGGGCTTGGCAAACGTGCGGTCATCGAGGGCAGGATTAAGCACTATCCGGTCAATCACCATTTTGTCCATTGCCTTGGCAGCACCCGCACCAGTTTCGAGCAACAAGGGTATCTGCAACCCTTCTATCGCCTGGTAGTTGCGGTAAAACACCGATACAGTTCCAGTCATGCCAAATGCATTGCGGGATTCGCGATCGTATTTGACCTCCAGAAACGTTTGCGCGTCGATCCATACATGGTGGCTGACACCAGACGGCAGCTTGACACTCAAACGGTAAGCCTTGTGCCCCTCGATCTCGTCGATACCATCCAGCGTGACTGCAATCCCCTTGGCATGAAAATCCATCAGTGGGCCATCAATGCCATTCCCGTTCTGCGCGAAACTCAGCTCTTCCGCTGTGTATGGCTGCACTTCAGGCTGCCCGTTACGTGCGGGGCGCAGCTTCCAGCCATGTGTGCCGTCGAAGATCCGGATGGACATCTGATTCTGCGCCTTGATCTCAAAACGCGTCTTGTCAGGGCGCTTCAATTCGAGGACAAACGGCAGACTTGGCCCCGGGGCATTCTCGCTCTCGATATGCCCGACCCAGACCATGGTCTGGATCTTGCGCCACGCTTCCAGGCCGCCCCGCGCCGCAACATTTTTTTCGACGATCTGGGATGCATCCAGCTCGGGCTCCGCGCGCAGCTCACCCGCATCAGCGACCATCAGGATGAAAGCAGCCAGCATCCACGTAGCAAGCTTGCTCATGACATCACTCCGCCCGCTGCACAGGTGTGCTGGCCAAGGCCAGCTGAGGCTTGCTGAAAGAGCCCTTCTCCATCGGCTGGTTCACCGCGACCCGCTCAATGTACATCTTGTGATGCTGCTTGCCGCCTTCGATCGCAGTCTCGAACACACGCGGCGTGGTCAGCCCATTTTCGGTCTTGTAGTCGCGATAGAAGATGGCAACATTGCGCATCCTGCCGTCCAGCATTCTCGGATCGCCCTCGATCTTCCGCTCCAGAAAATTGGCTGCATCGATCCACACATGCCGCTTGTCACCGTTCTTCATGGTCAGCTCCAGCTTGTAGGTGCTGTGCCCTTCCACAGACTCCCTTCCCTGCAGCTCGACCCTGATGCCCTTCCTGGCGTAATCGACCAGCGGGCCATCCAGCTCTCCCCATGCATCTGCCACCCTGGTTTCGGCGGGCGTGAAGGGCTCCACTTCATTGCGCCCAAGGAAAGGCCGCACCTTCCAGCCGTGCTCGCCGTCAAATACCTGCACTGCGGTCTGGCCCTGAAAGCGTATCTCCAGCCGGCTCATGCGCGGGCGCTCCATCTTCATCACGAACGGCAAGTCCGCATTGCTCTTGCCGCCAGCTTCCATGCGCCCCGACAGGATCAGGGTATTGACCGCATGCCAGGCCTTGAGCCCGCCGCGCGCAGCCACATTTTTGGTGACGATCTGTGCCACTGTCAGCTTTTGCTTTTCTGCAACCGGCTTGTGCTGGGTTACGGCCGCCTTGTCCGCTTTTGCGGCTTCCGGCAGTGCAGCAGCCGTGCCTGCAACCAGAGCAAGCCCACATGTCAAGAACAGAATCCGTTTCATATTCACATCCTCCCTATATGCAACACTGCTTCCGAGCGCCTCATTCCACGGTCAGCCCGTCGGCATGAAAAGAACCAATGACCACATCGACGCGATCTCCAGGTTTAACCAGGTTCCCCTTGTTGGAAAACACCATCCAGTACTCCTTGCCTGCTTCCGCAGCGCCGGACTGGCGCAACTGTCCGATCTTGTCCATGACCGGAATGTGCAGCACCGCCTTGCTTCTTTGTCCGAACAGAAACGGCGTTGCATGTTTGTCGCCGAGCGCCTGCGCGCGTGCGGGGTCGGTGACCCGATAGCTGAAGCGGATCAGGTTGCCCGATGCTGTCTGACGCACGAGCAGGCTGTCGACGCCCCAGACGGACAGGTAGTAATCTTTCGCGCTGCCTGGCGGATGAACCGGGCTGTAGGGAGAAATCTTGCGCTTTTCAGCGGCTGCCGGCACATTGGCCGCCGCAGATGCTCCCCGAGCTTCAGGAGATGCCGCCTGTTCCGGAGCCGATTGCGCCATGGCGGTGGCAACAATCATGCCGCCCGCGATCAACCATGCGAGCGGCCTCACTGCCGCGCTCAATTTCATCCGTTGATACATATCAGTGATCTCCAGAAAATATAGCCATCGACATCTTTCGACAGGGACGATCAGGTCTGTACCGTCCCCCCGCCGCACGGGCGCCATTCAAGCACCACCCGTTTCCTGTATGGAAGCGGCGTTGCCGCTTCCCCTCACTCATGGCAACAGGACCGTTCCCGCTGCCCCATAGGGTGCATAAGCCGGCAATGAACTGTAGTTGCCGAGTATGGAGCCAGTCACCGGATGGGTTGCACTCAGTGGACCGTATGCCATGTTGATCCAGTTGTTGCCTTCATCCACTGTTGCTGCTGGGGTCAGGTTGAATATCGGATTAGGCGAGGTTGCATCTGCAACGCCAGGAGGCACGAGGTAACCCATCCCGCCATTTTCAGGTGGTACCCGTGCACCGTTGCAGTACTCCTGCACGACTGGGGTGGTGCTCGGCGCAACGTTGCCACTGCCCGTATAGCCGCCGCTGAGGTCGGTCAGGATCGAGCTGGTCGGAGTGAGCGTGAATCCGGAGCTGTGGTCTGCAGGCCCGGTGTCACCGCGGATACCGATATCCCAATAGCTCGCCCCACTCACACACTGGCCGGTAGCGCTCTGGTTCAGCTGCGGAATCAGTGTCACAGTGTTCTGCTGATTCAAGAGCCCTGACCCAAGACCAGCCACAGTGAGATGGAACGGACGGTTCTGCCAGAACAGATCTTTGGTCAGCATCGGCAGCGAGATCTGCCTGCACAAGCCATTGGTGCGCTGTGCGAGTGTCGAACCATAGCCATAGCCGGCTGGGCAGATCACGGTCGCCGGCAGCGCAGAGGTCAGCATGGTGGTGTTGCGCATGGTTACCAGCCCTGCACTCTGATTGGTCGAAGTTGTCACACAGCCTATCCCCGTCGCAGTGTCGCAGGGCGTTGTCGGAGAGCTGGACAGAGGCGCTCCGAGGGTATTGAAGAGCACACCTGCCGAGGCTGTCGTATCGTTGGCAACCACGGTGTTGTTGTTGAACTTCACTGCCAGGGCATCTTCCATCGAGACACCGCCGCCATCCCAGCCCGCAACGTTGTTGGCGAAGATGTTGTTGGTGATGGTCACATCGTTCCACAAGGCCGGTTGGGTGGGCGTGTTGATGGCGACGTCCTGACCGTTGACGCCCTGCAGCCGGATGCCGCCACCGCTACCGCTCTCCGCAGTGTTGCCCATGATCAGGTTGGCGTTGATCACCAGACCGCGACCGGTACCTTCACTGAGCCCGGGTGGGCAATCCTGGTCATTCACCGAGCCGCACTCTGTTCCGTTGATGACCGGGTCAGGAGAGGCACCCAGCACCGCGATGCCGCCGCCGTGGGTCGGGATGGTCGGATTATTGCTCTGGTTGAACAGTATCCAGTTGTTGGAAATATTGCCGTTCAAGCTGAACCCGCTGTGCGCTACGCCACCACCGTCACCTGTGCTCAGGTTGCCGCACACCCAGTTGAAGTTGAAGCGGTAGTTGTCTGCACCTGTGCAGAATGTCACGCCGCCTGCGGCCGTTGGGGTTGCGGAATACAGCTCATCGCCAAGCGAAGCGTTGCTGGTGACCATGTTGTTATGCACCCATGTGTTCTTGTTGATGCCATAGCCAAGCTGGCTGCCATTGCTGGCGAACACAGGCTCGGGGAACTCACCCTGACCGATGGTGATGCCGCCGGTGAGAGTCCCGTGGTTACCATAGACACGGTTGTTGGAAATCTCGGTGTTATGGTTCCAGCCATGCAGGAAGATGGCGCCTCCACCCTGGGAGCTGTTGGTAAAGGTCATGCCATCGATGCGTGACGGATTGCACAGGAAGTTGCTGGGGAAATCACGGCAATCGGCTGTGCTGTTGGTGAGCACCACAGTGCCATCCGGGAAGACTGCTTCCGCTCCGCTACCGAACGGGTCAACTCCGATGGGATAGCGCACACCTTTCGCAAGCACGGTGATGCCCGCCCCCTCGTAAGCTCCCATCAAGGTGGGCTCCTGCAACAGTTCTGCAAGATTTCCGTTCAGGCTGGTGTCCCAGCCAAGGATGCCCTCAAACTCCACGCGGTCTACCTGCATCGGGTTGCCGGCAATGGTCGGCACGCTGCAGGTGTAAACACCCGATGGATCATACGGATTGGTCGAGCTGACAGGTTGCCCGTTCAATGCCAGGCCGAACAGGCAGTTGACTCTGCGACGCCATGGCTCCAGCAACTTGCCTGCGGGATGGGCATTGGCGTTGATGGTCACCGATGATGCTCCTACGCCCTGCAGCCGCACCGGCTTCCACATCAGCAGCATTTCGTTGTAGCTGCCTGGGCCGACGATGATCAAGTCGCCTGGAGTGGCATTGTCGATCGCGCTCTGAATGGCATCGCTGGTGGCATTCTCGCCGGCAACATAGCTTGGAGCCTTGCCGCCGATGGTCACTGTGATTGCGTCGACCGATTTGTTGCCATTGGCAGCGGTGATCACCATTTCGCCGCAACGAGTGGCTGTTGCCACGCCGCGTTGCTGGATAGGACAGCTCGACTGCCCTGCGGTCAGGCCAGGTGCGGTGACAGTGATTTGCGTATCGCTCCAGGAGGTCACCGGCGCGTTGACGCCACCAATAGTCACAGTGCCCTGTCCAGCCCCAAAGCCATAGTGGCGTGTAACGAACTTCTGGTTGAACGGCACAGTGGTTGCCTGTGGCCCTGAGTAGGCCGGGTTGGGCACGATCTTGTCACCCAGGGAGCTGATGGTCAGCGTGTGCCCGGCAGCACTCACCCATGGGCCTGCGCCGCCATTGCTGGCATCACCCAGCACAGAAGAGATGGCCGGGGTCGCATTCGGATAGGCGCAGTCAACCGGGTTGTACCCCTCGGCAAAGGCTGAGGTGGGCACGACCGGTGTGTCAAGATACGAGGTCTGCCCTGGCATGAACGACCATTCATAGCAGAAGTTGCTGTAGTTCGGGTTGAAATTCGGATCGGTCATCATCTGCCCAGGGTGGGCCGGATCCGGTATCGGGCCTGGGTCGTTCATGCACATGACCATCATCCCCGGTGCGTACCCGGTCGGATTGGGCGGGTTGGGCGACCAGGTTGAGGTAGTCACACCGTTGTAAGCGCCCCACTGATCGGAGTAGATGCGGGAAATCTCGTTGCCAGCCCAGTCCTTCACGGAGATGGGCAGATTGGGCACGGCAAACTTCTCGCCGAACTGCGGTGAGAACGGATCGAATTCAGAGCCGTAGTCGTCGTTGACCACGCCGGTGAAGTGTGCGGCAACATGTGGCGAACTGAAGATGTAGAACTTGGCCAGAACGGACATCTGGTCGACCAGGCTCACTTCCTTGCGATCGCACAGGTTGCGCGAAGCACCGGCGAACGGGGCAACCTCCTGAGAGCCCGGATACAGGCTGATGAAGTCCGGCACGATGCGCTTGGCGCCAACGCAGGGCCAGAAGCGCTCGACGCTACCCGTATCGCCTTCTGCACGCGGTGTTGCACCCAAGTCCGTGGTCGGATTCAGCGCACTGTTTGCGTTATAGGTGGCATTCATCGCTGCCTGGTCGGGCAGGATGAACACGCTTCCCAGGCCGGCAAACTGCTGGGTTACGGGAGCGATGTAGTTGTCACCGATGAGGATATTCTTGTCCTCTTCTTTCACCAGCTCATAGCCTGGAGGCACGATCACCTCGACGACGTACTTGCCTGGTGGCAGCATGGGTGTGCCATCAACAGGATTGGCGACGCAGGCAGTGCAGTTGGTGGCAGTGGGCTGCCCGGTGCTTGCGCTGCGGCCTGTCACACTGGGGAACTGGTACATGCCGTCATAGGGTGCTGGCTGCACCTGATTCAGCATGGCCCAGCCGTCATAGCACTTGAACTGGCTGTTGTTGGGCAGCACCGCACCCTGATTGAGCCATTGCGTACTGTTCTGCAGGGTGAAATAGAACGGGCTGCTGGTTTCCTGGCCGGGGCAATTCATGTTGGGCATACCATCGCTGCGCAAGCCCTGGGCCCAGTCGTCCCAGCTGCTGGTCTTGGTGGTATCCACCAGGGTCAGGCTTTCGGTTCCGTCGGGAGCCGTGCCTTTCTTGTACAAATTCACGATCACGTTCGGTACATTGGGTGCCCAGCTCAATTGCAGGAGCAGCGAAGGGTCGTCGAACGGCCTGGTCGAGGCGTAATTCACTTCACCCTTGATGCCGCCATTTTCACCTGCGCCGTAGGGTATCTTGCCGAACTCGACGAACTGGGCCTGGCCAAGATTGCCCTGCCAGGCTTCGCTGGTCACCCAAGCAGGATCGATACGTCCGGTAGAAGGATTGGAGGTGCTGCTGCCCGGTCCGTTCAGGATCGAGAAACCGCTGCAATCGGCATTGTCGCAATACACGGAACCTGGGAACCGCAATGCTGCAGGCAGATGTGCGGTGGACGACTCCAGGGTATTGGCGAGATGCGACGCGATCGTCGAACTACCTCCTCCAGGCGTACCGTCAGCAGGCCCGCCGGCATCGTAGACCACATGCACGCCGGTCTGCTTGAAGCGTGTCGTATCGGCCTCCAGCACGAGCCAGTTGAAGAACGGGAAGATCTCGTTGAAGCCGGCGTAGCCGTTCATGTCGGTGTTGTTGAAGAAGCCTATGCTGCCGTCGCGATAGCGAATGTTTGTTGGAACCAGGGCCAGGCCGGGTTCGGTGTCCTGCGATACGCCGTCCCCGTTCTGGTCAAAGAAGGTACGGGTGTAGACATTGGTACGCCAATGCGACATGGCAATGTCTCCCATATCGTAGGTCTGGCCACCGCGCAGCGCAACGGGAGTGGAGAGACCATCTACGAGCAGGTCATTCCACTGGTCGAATACCGTGATGCGCCAGTTGCCGTCGGGAAGGCCGGTGAAACTGAAGGTGCCATCAGCGTTGCACTTGGTGAAGGCGAAATCCTCCTCATCCGGATCACCCAGGCTCACGTAGCACTGGGTAAAGCTGTTGGCGTCGTATGAACCACTGCTGTAGAGCCTCTGGTCCGGCGTACGGCTCAGGCGGGTGGTGGTAACACGGCCGCTGACCGAATTGTTGCAGGTACGGTTTGCGCACACCTGCGCCTTGCGGTCATTGATGATCTTGGGGTTGGCAAAGCCAATGGAGACGTGGAACCCTGCTGGGCCAAACTCCTGGAAGTAGGCCGGCTCGCCAGGCTTGATAAAGGCCTCGTGCGGTTTCGTACCATCCAGTGTGTTGGTCTGCAGCCACTCCTCGCCCTTGGCGATTCTCTCCGCTGCAGGCGTAGCCACTACCTCATACAGACCCGGATACAGGTTGGCAATCACGGCTTGCCCGGCAAGAGGCGATAGTGTTTTCCCATCCGACTCATATTTGGGGCAGGTCACGATCATGCCGACAATGCCGCCGCTATTCTTGGAGATGGGGCAAGCATCCAGGTGTGTAGCCGGATCGATGGTACCAGCCAGGGAATTTGACACCGGCATGTTGAACATGTCGTAGGTGATCTGCCCGGTCGCATCGCCCAGCTGGCCTGCCTGGTCAAACAGGGTTATCGCGAAGCCGCCCAGGCCAGGCTCGTTGGGCGCCAGCACGTCCACCCCGCCGCCTGCATCGTTTTCACCGTTGAGCGGGTTGTCGTCCTCGAATACGAAGGCGGTGATTTTCGCTGTCGGCAATGGGGTCTGTTCAACAAACACGTTGACGGCAGTCTGTCCCTCCTTGATCGGCGCACCACCTAATCCGTGGCCGCAGGTAGCAGTAGTGGGTTGTGTGGGATCCCATGCGGGAGCACCGGGCGCGTAAGTTCCGCAATCCTGGGCAATGCTGAATGGCCGCATGACGCCTCCCCCCGTATCCACTGGCGCCCCGGCGCCGGAGATGAACGGGTTGGCAGAATCACCAGGCAGGATCGAGATGTAATAGCGCTTGTTAGGATCGAGCGCGACTTGTGCCGGGTCGACCGGGGTATGTTGCGAGGCATCTGTGCGGCAGGTGCCGTTGCCAACGTCACACACGGCCGGCACATGTGTATTGGTCAGCGGATCCAGGACAGTCTGCCCGGATTCACACGCGATTGTGCCGACACATCCCGTGGCTATCACCGGCATGTGGCTGGTATGGAAATTGGTACCAAGGGCTGGAACCGGTGCCGTACCACCGTTGTTTGTCTGTGTCACAGGGTCAATCTTGAAGCTGCGGTCTTCCTCAATAATCCAGCGGTAGTCAGAGACAGGCAGTCCGGTAGGAGCGTCCTTCACCACGACAGCAAGTCCGCTGCCGCCTTTGAATGTCACGGTGACCGTGGCCGGTGCCGCACTCGCTGTGTGCTGCGCATTCACTGCGTTGTACTGGAAAGTCACCGTGGCTGTCGCCGCGCCGACCGGTGGCGTTGTCGGTGCCACCAGGAATGAGCCATCGGCATTCAGCGTGACGGTACCGCCGGTGGCGCTGCCAACCAGTTGTGCCGTCAACGGCAATCCGGAAGGATCTAGGTCGTTGGCCAATACACCGGATGGACTGATCTCCAGCTGGGACGCGATATTGCTGGTATAGGTGTCGGCATTGGCAGTGGGCGCAGCCCCAAGGCAAGCGCCGGTACAGGCGGCCAATGTCACTGTCGCAGTCAGCGCAGGATTGCCGTTCGCCTGATAGGTAAAGCTGTCGGAAGTGGTACCGGCATTCGGCACATAGGTGAACGTGCCGTCCGCATTCATGGACAGCGTGCCACTGGCCGGGGCAGACAGCACAGACACGCCGAAGACGCCGGTGTCATTGGCGATCACGCCTTTGGCCGGCTCGGCGACGGCAAGCGTATTGCCTGCTACAAGATAGTAATTATCGGCACGCGCCACTGCGGTTGTGCCGGAGCCTGGCAATGCGGCACCGGCCACCTGCAGGTAGGCCTGCATGCCGCCATCGCGCTGGTTGTTGATCGACAGGCTGAGCTGGCGGTCGAAGACTGCATACGTGGCGGGCGTGAAACTGCCGCTCGCAGCCGGCGGCGTAACAATCACATCCTGTGTCTTGCCGGCGGCAAGGAATACCGTGTTCTGCACTTTCGGTATGCCAGGCAGCACATTGCCATCCTCGGCGATCAGCTTCATGTCGAGACCGACAACCGACGGAACATGCATGCGCAGGCCGGCATTGACGAAGCGCAGCAGCACGTTTCCGCTAGCAGCGGCAGCGGGTACTGCCAGCGCAGTGTTGGCGGCGTTGGTGCGATCGAAGGATACGCCGTTGATCAGGTAATAACGCGGATCATAATTGACGGCAGGGGGATAACAGGTGTGCACGCTCGCGTCGCCGCACTTGCCGGGTTGCCCGCTCCATACTGCTGTTTCGCTGAAGCCGGTGGTATTGATGGCAAGATCGACCGCACGGTTCTGCACCGGATCGATTTCGCTCAGCAGCAGGGGCACATCCTTGTCATAGGCAACGCCCGGGTAGGCCTGGTTGGGCGTCACCGAGGCATCGGTGACCACGACCACGCCATAGAGACCCATCGGACCCTGAATGGACGGGTGTGTGCCTGATTCGAGCAGATAGGTACCCGGTTTGAGTCCGCTCCAGCTGAGCGTAGTACTGGTTGCGCCTATCGCCACCTCGGTGGCAAATGACTGCACCCGCGGCAATTGTGCGGGCGGAGTGAACTGCGGCCCTGTTGCATCACCGGCGATCGGCCAGGTGGCGTTCTGCACAGGATGCAGCGGGCTGGCTGTACGTGTCGGCGCGCTGCCAAGCCCCCCACCCAGCTGACCGACGATCACCAGTGAAGTGGGTGCCTTGAGGCCGTTGGTCAATACGATGTCGAGTTGCGCACCGGACTGCACGGTAATCAGCGGCGGCTGCCAGCTCGTCCCGTTCTGGGCGGCGCCAGTCTGCGTCGTGCACGGTGCGCCGTTGGTGCCGGTGGCTGTGGCAGAGCCGCAGAACAGCCCCCACATGGGCACGGTCTGCCCGTCCGGAAGCGTGGTGGTCGTCGGCTTGGCCGTGAGTGCGACCTCCGCGTGTGACATGCCGGCTGACAGCAGGATAGCGGTAAACGCAGCGTAGGCTGTGTGATGGATCGCCTTGAAAATGTCTGGACGCATGTTAGTTCTCCTCTATCCTAATTTGCTTCGTTGATCGTGTAAGCCTGCGGGTCGACCAGCATCATCATCATCATGCCGCCGGGGAAGATGTTGTTCGTCGTGATCTCGCGCTCGTTATGCGAGTGCCACATGTAGGCGAAACCCGCTTCAGCGCCCGGATCGTTTCCAACCGTGCCCGAGGGCGGGATGGGTGTCGAGCCGACAGCACGCTGGGTCGCATCGGGTCCAAGGTACGGGCTGCCGCCATACCATGGGCCATTGGCCAGAATGTTCGGATCAGGCAATGTCACCGGGCCGCCGCTGCCGACCGCGCCGAATGGATGTGCTTCGAGCGCCTTGTTGTGGTCCTGGCACCACTCGTAGTAGTTGGGTGCGCTCGGATCGGCCGTGTAGTAGCCATTGGCATCGGGAATGCAGACTGAACCATCGCCGGGCCTGTGGCCGTAAACGTCCCAGTTCAGCCCTTTGCCAGTCCAGTAGTAGATGCCGTCCATGGCGAGGCCGGGGGTGGTTGTGGTGGTGAACAGGAGTGGCCCTGCGAGTTTGGTCGGATCGGTCTGGCTGAGCATCAGGTTGCCATCGTGCGCAAGAACGCGTACGTGATTGCCGTGTTCATGGAACGGGTGCTGCCAGCGGCCGGTGCCGATAACGCGCAGCAGAACCAGCTCACCCGGATGCATATGGGGATTGCCGTTGTATGGCTGGTGCGGATACTGCAGTGCGTAATTTGGGTCCATCAGATCCGGCATGGAACGGCCGTTGATCATGAAATAAGCCGGATGGTAGGGCTCGGTTGCGACGGTCATGCAGCCGTTCAGCTGTGTGCATGGCGAACCGGCCTGCGCTTCGGCCTGGGCATGAATGGCGGGATCTATCTCGGAAAACTGGAACAGATACTCGCGGTCATAGCAGCTGGCACTATGGTTGTAGGCCGCCGCCGCGAGGCGGAAATCGGGCTGGCCATCGGGCAGTGTGGCGGAAACGGCTCGGCAGCCGGCCGGTACGCTGTTCGGCAGCACGATGATGGCACCGTACATGCCCATCTCGATCTGCAGATCACCCTGGGTGCCGCTGTAATAGGCGTGGGTGCCCGCATTGGTCGCGGTAAATGTGTAGGTCACCGTGCCGCCGTGCCCTGCTTCCTGGGCAAGCACGCCCGGAACGCCGCCAGATGCCTGCACCGCAAAGCCCGGGAACAGGATGGACGTATTGCCCGCCGCTGCCGGCAGGTTGTTGGTCAGCGTAATCGTGACCGTATCACCCTGATGCACAATCAGCGTTGGCCCGGGAATCTGCATGGTCGGGCATGTGCCGGTGATGCCTGCCGGCGCGAAGGCTGGCGTCGTGCCGCTGGTACAGCCATAGCCCCAGGAATAGATGCTGGCGCCATCCGGCTGCGTGACATAGCTTGCCTCTGCATTCAGGCTGAAACTCGGTCCGACAATTCCGGGCGCAGCTGCATGCGCCATGTTGGTGGCTGACCAGGCGATCGCACCCACCATAAGCGACAGGAACCACCCTACACAACTCTTAGCATTCATTTGGCTCATGGCTGTTCTCCTAGCTGCAGTTCTTGGTATTTGGATCCACCGCATTGCAGATGTGGACCTCGGTCATGAGGCCACCGAAGTTCTCGGCATCATTCGAAAGGTGATCAAGATTTGGCGTATACAGGTAATAGGTGGCACCGACGGGATACTTGGTGGTGTCGCTCGCATCCAGGATCACGTCCAGAGACTCGCCGCCACCGAGTGTGATCGAGTTGGTGTCATAGGCCATGTTGTTGCCGGCCATGTCGCGCAGCAATCTGGCATTGATGCTGATCACATGCATCGGAATGCCGAGCGAGGCCAGGGTCTGCATCTCCGACACATCCAGGGCAGACAGCCTGAGCAGCGCTTTTCCACCTGCAGGAATATTCACGATGGTTGGCAGCGGCTGCGAGTAATGCTCGGTACCGTCCGCCACCTGCGTATGCATGGCGCCAGTGGAAATCGTGTCGGGATAGCTGCGTCCGTTCAGCAGGAAATACTTGTCCTTCATGTCGGTGAATGGCTCTGGGTTGAAGGTCATGCCGACGAAGTGGAAGTTCGGGTCGAAGCCGTGGATCTGGATGGGATATTCGACGTCATAGGCGGTCGAGCCGTCACCGTCGTTATAGGCGTACAGGGTCGGGGTGCCGCTCTTGTTGCTGCCATGAATGACGCTGTTGGGCGCCGGCAGTGGTGTCGAGCACAGAATGTCGGTGCCGCACTGGGTGCGCAGATCCGCCTGCTGCGCCACGAGTCCGGAGTACAGAGACCCTCCTGCTGGCACGCGATTCTGCCGCGGGCGCACATAGATCTGCCCGACCATGCCCATTTGCAGATGCTCGGGCGGTGTGATGTGGCAATGCCAGAAATAAGTGCCTGCGTCGGGCGCCAGATAATAATAAGTGAAGCTGCCGCCGATATTGATGGCTACGGAAGCATCGGGCACACCATCGAAAAATGCAGACGCATTGGGGTAACCATGGAAGTGCACGGTGTGCTGCTCGAACAGGTCCGGGCGCATGATCATGCCGACATTGGTGAGGGTGAGGAAGAACTCGTCGTCCTCGTCGATCGCCATCAGCGGCCCGGGCTGGTTGCCGTTCAAGACACCAACATCCATGATCGGCCGTGGGTCAACATAGCCATCAAGCTGATTGGGGGGAACCGACTCGGGGTCAGGAACCAGGCCAACCGCGCCATTGAAGGTAGTAGTGGTGGGATCGCCGATCGCGAGCGCATCACCTATCGTGTTGAACACCGAAGCTGGTTCCGTGCCTGGCAGTCCGTTGCGGATGTCGGCCAGGCCAGACAGGGGGCCGAAGGCAAACAGATAAGTCTGTGTACCATCCGCCATCGTCGCGTAGCCATCGCCGCCGGAAATTTGCTGGCACTTGATTCCGCCGGCATCAGTCGACTTGCCAGGATGCAGCGTGGTTACAGTCGGGCACTGTACGCGGAAGCTCGACGCTCCAGCGCTTACAGCAAGTAAACTCAGCACCAATGCAGGCAGCAGCCGCCAGCAGTGAGGAAAGTTCATCATGATGCATCCTCCTTACCGTTTACAGGCCCACTGGGCCCTGGTGAGAAAAAATCACGACTCTCCCCCGCCTGGAGTGCGCTACGCGCGAAGCAAACGGGGCCTCTCGGCAATCCCGACAACGCGCATCGCTGTTGCACAACATGTAAGGGAACGGCTCAACACGAGCCGGCGTCGAACCAAAAAACGTCATAATGGGCTGAATGGCCGTGACAGAACTGCACCGCACAGGCAGCATGGTGTGAGCCAGCAGTCGCTTGGGCAACATGAAAGGACATGGATGCTTATCAGACATTTGACCTTGACCTCCTGCCGGGACGGTTGCACTGCACTCTGCATTGCGTAAAGAACGAACCCGCCACATTGACGACAATTTAACAACGGCGCACTTGTCGGGCGATATTCTCTGAATCACCCATTTACCTCGGGCAGACACCCCAATCTGGGCTACTGTGCAGTAACAGCACGTCGAGGGTCTGGCGTCGTGCCCGAGGCACGCGCCAACTCATGTCTTGACTACATCTGCCTTGAGCACCATGAACAGCATGAGCAAAGCCCCTGACAGCACAGTGATCGTTGCAAGCGAAAGGACAGGCTCGATCCTGGCTTCTGGAACCACATCCCCATAGAGCAGAAACAGACCGAACAGCATGGTTACGGCACCCGCCTGATGCACGATGAACTGCGCCATGGCGAGGCGGGATTTCTCTGCGCCCAGCCACAATTTATGGATGACTCCATATATGAGTGAAACGACGAAGCCGACCAGGTTTATGTGCGCGTGGGTAATGTGCTGCCCGTGATCATGTGTCGCTGCCATAAAGATCCCCAGCCCCATCCCGGCCGCTGCATAGGCCAGCCCCCACACCAGGTAATGCCTGTCCAGACCCATGCTCTGCTCCCTCGCTTGAAGTTGGTTGTGCGTCATTTGCCGAGGCAATCGCCCTTCCTCGCCCGGCTGGCCGCCGTTGATGCCCAATGGCATAGCTGTTGGTGCTTGAGTGTCACGCAGGAATCAGGCTGGCGCACTCAGCCACGGCATGCATTTTGTAATGTGGAAACCCTGCTTTTGGTGGAGGGAAACAAGGTAGAGGATGGCGCGGATGGAGCGAAAATTCCCAGAGAATTTGCGGGATATCTGCTCAGTCCTGCCGGTGTGACAGGATGTCGTCCACGATCGCAGCAATTTCCGTTGTGGTCAATTTGTCCTTCACGATGAAATGATCCGCACCGCATGACAACGCCGCATCCCGATATTCCTGCAGGTCGTAGCTGGTGATCACGCAGACTCTCGTATCGGCCAGAACGGACTTGATGGCCTTCGTGATGTCGAGGCCGTTTGCACCCGGCATCCTGATATCCATGAAGACGAGGTCAGGTCGGCAGGTACGCAGGCAAAGAAACGCTGCTTCCCCATCCGCCGCTTCGACGATATTCATGGAAGGGAAAGACCGCGCAAGAATCTGGTGCAATGACTGGCGAAACGCGTCACTGTCATCCACTATTAACGTATTAAACATTGCCCTCGATTCCAGGATTGGGGGGACACCTGAAATTGCCATCTTCTGTGAAGGTGGATGTCATCTCGTCTTCCGGCAACCGTTCAACAGGAATTTTTCTCTAGAGCTCCTTCCGGTATTTCCGGTAGTAGCCCAGCACTTTTGGCACGTATTTCCTCGTTTCACGATTGGGCGGAATGCGGTTTCCATGGCTGATGACCGCATTTTCTCCGGCATTGTAGGCAGCGAGCGCCAGGCTCATGTTATTGTTGAACATGTGCAACAGATCGCGCAGGTATTGCGCCCCGCCTTGCAGGTTCTGCACTGCGTCAAACGAGTTGGTCACACCATAACGAGTGGCCGTGCCCGGCATGAGCTGCATCAGGCCAACTGCACCAGCCCTGGAAACGACTGTGGGGTCGTAGCGCGACTCAACCGAGATGACGGCATGCAGCAGGGCGCTCTCCAGGCCGTAGCGGCGGGCTGCCTCTTCAACGATCTGGTTGTAGCTGGCCTTTCTGACACGCAGATGACGCGTCTTCGGCACAACTGGAGCCGTGGCCGGTGCAGCCTCCTGCGGTTCGAGCACGACCCTGGCCTGCTCGACAATCAAGGCCTGGTAGCGATCATCCACTGGCACATTGCTCAGGGTCACCGTGCCATCTGCGGCGGTAAAGGCGTACACGCCCTCTGCTGTGGCATCGTCCGCTGCATGCACAACAAGGCCCCATCCTGACAGGAATTGCAGTAGAAGAATGCACAACAGAGTTTTCATCTCGCACCTCGCGTGGAATTTTCCTGATGTGCTTTCAACTCTAGGCAAGGCCTGGATCCATCGCAATACACTGGATGCTGTACTACCGAGGGGGGGTGCAATGGCCTCGCTCCCGCAGTCAGAGCTCGGCCGGAGAGAGGTCCTGCTATAAACTATGAAGCCAGCAAGCCCTTCTCGATGGCGTAGGCGGTCAGCATGGAGGCGTTGTGCAGGTCGAGTTTCTTCATCAGGTTGGAGCGGTGCTTTTCGACCGTCTTGACGCTCAGGCAGAAATAATCCGCGATGTATTTGTTCGGGTGCCCTTCTGCCACCAGTTTCAGCACCTCACGTTCGCGGTGAGTCAGCGTATCCCAGGTACTGGTTCCCGTAGTCGCATTCCCGGTGCCCAGGTAACCGGTGATCACCTTGGCCGAGATGTCCGGGCTCAGATAGGATTTTCCGTTCAGCACGCTGCGTATTGCCACGCGCAGTTCGTCGTGGGTCACGTCCTTGAGGATATAGCCATCCGCTCCGGCACGCAGGCTTGCATGTATATATTCATCGGTCTTGTGTATCGTCAGCACCAGCACGCGCGTATCCGGGAAACGCCGCTTGATGTCGAGTATCGCCTCGATGCCGTTCATTCCGGGCATGTTGAGATCCATCAGCACCAGATTCGGCGACAGCGTCCCCACTGCCTGGATCGCATCGCGCCCGTTTGAGGCCTCGCCAACTATCTCGATATCCGTATCCTGGGACAACAAGGCGCGCAAGCCGGCCCGCAGCAGGGTATGGTCTTCTACAATCAACAGGCGATATTTGCTATTCACGATACACCTCGCTATATGTTTACCAGCGTTTAAACAATACCCCTCTGCTCACCTCGTCCGCCTTGAAGCATAACGTGAAGGCAGGCTCATGAAAACCCACTCAGAATATTTTGTCTTGTCCTCAAACGTAGCATCGGCAGAACTGAAATTATGCTTCTTGATCGGCTCCTCCTCGGACAGGCTGAACACACCGAAGATTTCCCCACTCGGGCTCTTGAGCAAGCCCCATGTCGAACTACCTGTTATCGGATCATTGTAGATCTTGCGCAGATAGCGTCTCGTATTCGGTGTGCGAGGATCCTGCAGCAGGTCTTCCAGGCGCATCGGAAAGCGCATCGATCCGGCCTGCGCATGCCCGGCATACTGGCCAATAGCGTAACGGAATTGGCTGCCGACGAACAATAGCTCCTGTTCTTTTTCACGCCTGACTGACGAGTGCCAGACCTCGCCCACCGCAGCCAGAGAAACCCCAATGATAACGATGGCAATCAGCATGGCGATATAGGTAAAACCGGCTGCCGCCACCGGAGGCCGCGGCAGATGTCCCGCACACCGGCATTCTTTTTTCGGGATATTCATGACTGATTCACCAATTCTTGTACTCCGTACCATCCCGCGCATTGCCCGGCGCACCGCTCCTGACGTCGTACACGCCGCCCTTTTCCGGCACATCCGGAGGCACGATGATCCAGCTGGACGTGAGGCCGGTAATCGGGTCCAGCGGCAGGCTGCGCAGGTATTTCTTGCTTACCAGCATGTCGAGCGTTTCCGGATACTTGCCGTTATCGCCGTAATACTTGTCCAGTGCCTGGCGGGTCAGGGAGAGGTTCTCGCGCAGTATGGTCTCCCTCGAACTGTCAACGCTATGGAAATAGCGCGGCGCGGCCAGGCTAACCAGCAGCGCGATGATCGCCATCACCACCAGCAGCTCGATCAGGGTAAAGCCTGTGTCTTTGTCCTGCGACGACATGGTTCACTCGCTCCTCACCAGTTCCTGTAGCTGATGCCATTCAAGCCAACACCCGGCGACAATGAGTACACGTCGAAGACATCGTCACCCTCCTCCGGCGCGTCGCCGCTGCTGGCGTAGCTTCTCTTTCCCCATGTTTCATCATCCGGTTTCTCCGGATCATTGAACATGGGGTCACGCGGAATGCGTCGCAGGAAATAGATCATCGTTTTCCGGTCCGGATCGCTCTCATCCTGCACCCCATCCACCAGATCCTTGAGCGTGGGGGGGTAGCCGGATTTCAGCACCGAGCTCTTCACCCGCCCATCGTCCACGGCCTGCTTGTAGCTATCCAGCGCTGTGCGTATCTGCCGCAAGGCCAGGCGCAGGTCCTGCTCCTTGTCACGCTGCACCGCTAGCTCGGCCATCGGCAGGGCCATGCTTGCGAGCAAGCCCACTATCGCCACGGTGACGACCAGTTCGATCAATGTGAACCCCGCGTGCATGCGCATGATCATTGCACCAGCGTAATGTTGTAGGGATCCGGTGCCGTCAGTGACAATGCTCCTCCCGTGGTGGAGGCCGCACTGAAATTCCTGACCAGAATCTGCGAGGACGATGCCGCACTGGTCACTTCGAACACCAGTGTGACGATGCTGCCCCCCGCGCCGCCATCACCGGACGCTCCCGTACCGGAGAGGCCAACCATGATTGCTCCATTTTTCTGATTGATCGATTTGATGAGATTGGACTGGGCATTGCTCTGTTTCATCACATCGCCTTCGACCACTTCCACCGCCTTCAGCACAGACGGGTCATAGGCCACCTGGAATCCCAGGCTCTTTGCCCCGAGTGGCGCCGAGTTGTTGAGCGTCACGCTGATTCTGTCACCCACCTTCGCCTGGTCCGGCCCGGCCCAGGACAGCACTACAGGCAACGGCGTCACATCGATAACAGGTTTGTAAGCTGCGCTGGAAGGGCTATTGGCCGGTAGTGGCAGCGCTGCTCCAGGCGCTCCAGGTGCTCCAGGTGCTCCAGGTGCTGCGGGGGTTGCCGGTACAGCCGGTACAGCCGGTACAGCCGGCACAGTGGCTGCGGGCGGCGCTGGCGGCGCGGGTGGCGGATTGCTGAAGCCAACGCTGCCCAGCGATTTCATGACGAAAGAATTGCTGCGCAAGGCGGATTCCGTGCCTGACCAATATTCCACTTCACGCGCATCGGGGTAGGAATTTCTTCCGACAATGCGCGGCGTGATGGAAAGGAGGATCTCAGACTTGCTCGTATCATCCCTGTGACTGGAGAACAGACGCCCGAGGATCGGCAGCTGGCCCAGTCCGGGCACCTTGTCCGCATTTTTGCGGTCCTGATCGTTGATCAGGCCGGCCAGGATCTGTGTTTCCCCATCCCGCAGGCGCAGCAGGGTGGAGGCGTTGCGCGTGCCGATCTTGTATGCCACCGAGCCGCTGGGGTTGGGTACCGGATCGCCGATGGAACTCACATCAAGATTGACCTTGATGGAGACGTCATTGTCGAGATGTATCTCCGGCTCGACCTCCAGCTTGATGCCGACATCGAGGTACTGGACGCTGCCGGTCACCACGGGCGTCCCGGTAGCGAGCGGGGTGACGGCATTGGTGATCACCGGCACACGATCGCCGATCATGACCTTGGCCTTCTCGTGATTGCGCACGCGGATGCGCGGGCTGGCAAGCAGATTGGTCTTGCTGTCCTGCAGCAACAGGTTCAGCGTCGCGCTCAGCGGACTTGCCAGAAGATCATCACTGCCCAGCGCACGCAGTTGCCCCAGCGTGGTCACCGTAGTTGGCGTGCTCAGGCTGAAACTGCTCGGCCACTTGATGCCCAGCTGGCTCAGGCGCGAGGTGCTCACTTCTAGCACTTCAACTTCCAGCATGACTTCGGGGTCTGGCACATCCTGGTCAGCGATCATTTTCTCCGCCAGGCGTATGGCTTCAGGCGTATCGCGCATTACCAGCGAATTGGTCTTTTCATTGACCAGAATATCCTTGGTCTTGAGCATCGTCTTGAGCATCGTCATCATCTGCTTGGGATCGGCATTGGTGAGGTGAAAGCTCCTGATCTTGAGATCCTGGTAGTCCTTGAGCTTGGCCGGTGTATTGGGGTAGACAAACACGGTGTTGTCGCTGATGATCTTCTTCTCCAGCTGGCTCTGCAGCAGGATCAGATCGATCGCGTCTTCCACCGAGACATCCTTCACGAATATTGAAGTCTTCAGGTCCGGCCGCACATCCTTGTCGAGCAGAACATTGATGCCACTGGTGCGCGACAGGGCCTCGAACACCATTTTCAGGTTGGCATCCCTGAACTGCAGGGTTATCGGTTTCCTGAACTGCGCCTGCAGTGTAGGCTCGGTCAACAGCGCCTTGGCTGCCTGCTCTTCGATCTGGCGCTGCAGCAGAATGGCGTGGGCGTTTCTCGGGTTCTCCAGCAGGACGGGCTTGAGTGCTGCACGCGCTTCATCCGTATTGCCCGCCTTCAGGAAGGCCGCACTCTCCGCAATGATCCGTGCGTGGCGCCGATCCATGTCCAGCACGACAAGGCCTATCCTGGCGGAGCTGCTGTCGGGGTCAATGCGCAGCGCGTGTTCGTAAATGCCCTGTGCCGCATCGAAATGCTCGTGCTCACGCTCGCTGTTGGCGTCAGCAATCATCTTCTTGACGATCTTCTCGCGATTGCCCACCAGTGCGGTGCGGAAGGACAGATTTCCGGGATCTGCCTTGCTTGCCTCCACCAGCTTGGCGATCCCTTCATCGTTGTGCCCTTCGTTCAGCAGCTCCATGCCCTCGTCGTGCAATCGCTGTCCCGCGCAGCCGGCAAGTATGGCCACTGCAAGCAGGAATACCCAGGTGTTGCGCCGGAAGTGCTGATTTATCTTGTGCATGACATGTTCTCCCTGGCGATGGTGTTCAAGATGGATTGCCGGTGCTGAGCGACTGCTTGATGTTGAGCGGCAGGTACGTCATTTCCACCGTCCCATGATCAAAACGGTCGATGCGGTAGGTGTTGTCGATCACATCTCCCACGCCCACCGTATAGATGTGATCTCCCCTGACCAGCATGATGACTTTTCCGGAACTGCCCTCGTACAGCCCGAGATAGCTGAACGGCATCGGCGGCGCTGTCGGCGGTGGTGGTGGCGGCGGCGGAAGCGGCTTGGGCGGTGGTGGCGGCACATACCAGGAGGTGGCACCAAATGCATTGCCGCCCTTGCCCTTCTGTTTGGGTGGCGCCTTCTCCAGCCGTTCCAGCTCGACGCGGTTTTCCTCGGGTGCGCGCTTTGCAGCGCCATGCGGGCGAGCGGGCTTGGCCGCTTGCTCCGGCTGCGGCGCTTCCCCGGCAACACTGCGCGCGCTGCAGGTCGCCGTCACCATCAGCGCCAGCAGCGAACAGCCGAGCAGATGCTTCCTTCCACGCAGGCTGTCGACATGCGGCCTCATGATGCCTGCCCCAGGTAAAGCACCAGTTTGATCCTGGCTTCCACATTCGTATCGCCCACCTTCTGGCGTTCGAACTGCACGTTTTCCAGCGCAACGATGGGAATTGCCCCCGGCAGGTCAGTCAGGAACTGGCGTATCTGCGGATAGTCTCCCTGCACCCGCAAGGCCATCTGGTAGCGCACCAGCTTGCCCACCTTGTCGCGCGTTGCCTTGTATTCACCGTCGTTCAGCCTGAGGCCGCTGTGCTCAGCCAGCGCCACCAGCTTTTCCAGCCATTGCGGCGATTTCCATTCGGGCGGAAATTTCCCGTAAAACTCGGCGAGCTGCTCTTCCGTGCTGAGTCTGGCGCCGTTGAACGACTTTCCGTCGAGTGTGCTCTCCCCATGCAGCGCAGCAGTGCCGCGCTGCAACATGTCCAGCCGCGCCTGCTCGGGACGAATGGCCGAGAAATAGAACGCCGGGCACATCGCCAGCACGCCGATTGCCAGCACGCCCGGCCAGCCCATGCGGCGCAGCCAGTAGTTCGAAGTCCAGCGCAGCTGGCGCCAGAATGGCAGCATGGTGACACTGCTCACAGTTGCGCCCGCTATAAGCTCCATGCGCCCTGGCACAAACTGCCTCATCCTGTTGATCAGGTGATTCATGACTTCTCCACCCACGTTGCCTGCACCACGAAGCGCACCGGTTTGTCCGGATCCTGCAATTGCACATGGTGGCTCTGCAAGTAGACGGTGCCGAATGCATCGCGATTCTCCAGGCGCTGCACATAATTCAGCATCGCCATCATGTCTTTCGCCTCACCGCTGATCTTGACCAACCGCTTCTCTGTATCTGGCTCCAGCGTCAGCAGGGCCACATTCCGGCCTGCGCTGGTTTCCAGCGTCTGAAACAGCCCGCCCCACGGCGTGGTCAGCTGGCGCAGCACTTCATTGGCGCGTTTAACCTCCAGCGCCAGCGCGGCCGCCGCGCGGTCGCTGGACGGCCCGCGCTGCGCCAGATGTTCGTTCTTTCCAGCCCGCGCTTCCAGCACATCGGCCTGGGTGTTCAGGCTGCGGTAATACATGCCGCTGGCCAGCAGCAGCAACAGCGCCAAGGCAAACAGCAGCAGGCCTTCCACCGGAAAAGCCTGCACGCTGCGCTGATAATCGAGACGAAGTTCGGACATGATGTTCACCCACTCAGCGCGCTGGCAAAGCGCCCTTCATACGCGTCGGCCAGATCCGGGCGCAGCAACGGCTGCAGATAACGGAATTGCCAATGTCCGCTTTCCGGCAGTGCGTCCTCTTCCAGCTCGGGAGCCCACAGGAAGACTGTCGTGCTCTCCTCCTGAGCTTCGGCCAGCAAGGCCGCCCGTTCCAGCTGCAGCGACAATGTGTCGCGCCAGTCGTTGCCGATGCGCATGCTGCGCACACTGGTCCAGCGTCCTTGCTGCAACAGGGCCAGGCACAGGCTGCCCGGCTCATACAGGGCAAACCATGCACTGCAATCCTGCAGGACATGGCGGCAGTTGTTGTACGCCGCCATCAGGTGCGGCTGGATCGACTTGAGCGCAATGCCGTTGCGCTGGAACACGCCGCGCAACCCGTCCAGCAGGCGCGTGTCCACCGCGCTGGCCAGCTGGGCGAGCTGTGGACGCTCCGGGCTCAGGCGCAGTTCCCACTGCTCGACATCGGCCCCGTATTGCTGGTGGAAGCAGTGGCGCGCGTAGGCCTGTTCTTCCGCAGCATCGGTCAGCATCTCGCTCCATGGCACCATGGTGTAGCGCGAAAAATGATTGGACAGAATCACCCTGCCCGACATCCTGGCGCCGGATAATTGCGCCAGCTGCGCATCCAGCGCCCTGAGCGCCGCATCCCACGGCACGACATCGCCATCGCCGCCCGGGCAATCCACCACACTCTTGAGCGCCACGCTGCAACGCGGGCCGCGCCCGCCCAGCCCCCACTCCAGGCGGACCAGTGCCAGCTGCTCCGGCGCCAGAACCACGCGCAGTTCGTTACGCCACAAAAGTGACACGGTTGATCTCCTGTAATGTGGTTTCGCCGCGGGCCACCATTTCCATGGCAATCTCACGCAGGAAGCGCGTGCCGTTGGCGCGCGCGGCCTCACGGATCAGGCGCACCGGCTCGCGCGCGATGATGAGCTCGCGTATCTGGTCATTGAGCACCAGGATCTCGCCAATGGCGCGGCGCCCCTTGAAGCCGGTGCCACGGCACTGGCCGCAGCCCAGGCCGGCGCGGAAATGCATGCCGGCGGCCTGGTGCGGCTGCAGGCCGGAATCGGCGAGCAGCTGTGCATCAGGCATCTGCTCCGTTGCGCAGTGCGGACAATTCACCCGCACCAGCCGCTGCGCCATGATGCCGTTGAGGGCAGAGACGAAGCTGTATGGATCGACACCCATGTGGGTGAAGCGGCCCAGCACGTCGAACACGCTGTTGGCATGCACCGTGGTGAATACCAGGTGCCCGGTCAATGCCGACTGCACGGCAATCTGCGCAGTCTCGGGATCGCGGATCTCGCCCACCATGATCTTGTCCGGGTCGTGGCGCAGGATGGAACGCAGGCCGCGCGCAAAGGTGAGGCCCTTCTTCTCGTTCACCGGAATCTGCAGCACCCCGGGCAGCTGGTACTCGACGGGGTCCTCGATGGTGACGATCTTGTCCTGGCCGTGATTGATCTCCGAGATCGCGGCATACAGCGTGGTGGTCTTGCCGCTGCCGGTGGGGCCAGTCACCAGCAACATGCCGTAGGGCGCGCCGGAAAGACGGCGCAGCACGTCGATGGAAGCCTCGTCAAAACCCAGGTAGCCCAGGCGCAGCCCCTTGATCTGGTCGGTCAGCGTCTGCTTGTCGAGGATGCGCAGCACTGCATCCTCGCCGAAGATGCTGGGCATGATGGAAACGCGGAAGTCCACTTCATGGCCGCGCACGGTGACCTTGAAGCGCCCGTCCTGCGGCACGCGGCGCTCGGCGATGTCGAGCTCGGACATCACCTTGATGCGGGAAATCACCTGCTCCGCCAGCTCCAGGCCCGCGACAGAACCGATCTGGGTGAGCACGCCGTCGATGCGGTATTTGATGCCCAAGCCCGCCGGACCGGTTTCCAGGTGGATGTCGCTGGCCGCAATCTTGAGCGCGTCATACACCGTCGAGTGCACCAGCTTGACTACCGGGCTGGTGTTTTCGCTGATGGTCCTGAACGACAGCTCGTCGCTCGCAGCGCCCGCGGCCTCTGCCTTGTCCACTTCCGGCAGCAGGCCATCCATGGCGCGCAGGGTTTCTTCGTGGCGCGCCAGATAGGCCGCCACATCGCCGTGCCTGGCCAGCACCCAGCTGAAATTGGCCGCGATGCGCTGCTCTGCCCAGCCCTGCAGGGCAAGATCGAAGGGATCGCTCATCACCAGGAGCAGGCTGCCGTCATCTGCCCGCAGCGCGATGCACTCGTGTTCGAGCGCCTCGGCGAATGGCAGCACATCGAAGGCGGGCGACAACCGGTGCAAATCATCCATGCCCAGCAGCGCATAGTGCAGCGTATTGGCCAGCGCCTGCATGAACAATTCGCCGTCCAGCCCGGACTGCTCTTCCAGCACCTCGACCATGCTGCGCTGCAATGGCTGCGCTGTCGCACGCGCGGCACGCACCTGCTCCGGGGTGAAGGTCATGGCAGCTGGAGAGGTAAAGCCTTCGGCGAGATTCATTGGATGCTCCCGGCGAGTTCGAAGATCGGGAAATACATGAGCACCACGACGCCGCCGATGAACAGCCCGATAAACACCATCAGCAGCGGCTCGAACAGCTTGGTGAAGCGCTCCACCCAGCGCGCCATCTCTTCCTCATAGAAGCTGGCGATGCGCTCCATCATTTCGCCCATCTTGCCGGTGCGCTCGCCCACGCGCAGCATGCGCAGCGCCACCGGCGTGGTGAGGCCATGGCGCTCCATGGACTGGGAGATGGACTGCCCTTCGCGTATGCTCAGCGTGGCCTGCTCCAGCCTGTCGCGCAACGACAGCTGCAACAGGTCGGCCACCATCTGCAGCGCGGTGACCACCGGCATGCCGCCACGCAACAACATCCCCAGCGAGCGGTAAAAGCGGCCCAGCTGGTAGAGGTGCAGGCGCGCACCGATGGCGGGGACGCGCCACAGGGAAACCGTCAGCCACTGTTTGAAGGATGGACGCGTAATCACGTAGGCCAGCAGGACAAGCAGCGACAGCAGTCCGCCAAACAGGACTTCGCCGTGGTCGCTGATGAAGTGCCCCCACCCCATCAGCATGCGCGACATGAATGGCAGGTCTCCGCCGATGTCGGCATAGACATGGCTGAAGCGCGGCACCACATAGAGCAGCAAAAACACCACCACCAGGCCGCCGACGCCAACCAGCAACATCGGGTAGATCGAGGCACTGACCACCTGGCGCCGTACGCTGTCCATTTGCGTCTGATAGGCAATGTAGCGCGCCAGCGCTTCCGGCAGCGCGCCGGTCTTTTCGCTGGCATGCACGGCCGCAACATACAGCGCCGGGAAGCTGGCCTCGGAATGCCGCAGCGCATAGGACAAGGGGTGCCCTTCATACAGGCTGCTGACAATCTGCTGCAGTGTTTTCTTCAGCTCCGGGCGCAGCTCCTTCTCCGCCAGAGTCTCCAGTGCCTCGACCAGCGCCAGCCCGGCGTCCAGCAGCGCCAGCAGTTCCTGGCTGAACAGCACCAGCGGGAAACTGGTCTTGCGCGGCTTGTACCAGGCCAGCCACGGCTGCCTGGCCTTGATCGCGATGACCGTATAGCCACGTGCCAGGGCTTGCGCCCTGGCATCGGCGCTGTCGGCGGCCTCCAGCGCAAAAGCGCTCAGCCCTTCACTGCCACGCATAGCCTTGATCTCGTATTGCATCTCGTCTCCTGCATTGCCAGTCCGTTCCAGGGCAACACGTCACCAGTTAGTCACGTCCGCCGCCTCTGCCTCCCCGCCCAGCTGCCCGTCCTTGCCATAGGAAAGGAGGTCAAACTCCCCGTGCTCGCCGGGTATCCTGTACACATAGGGATTGCCCCACGGATCCAACGGAACATTCTTCTTGAGGTATGGGCCATCCCACTTGGCCTCGCTCGCCGGCCGCGTAACCAGCGCCGCCAGCCCTTCTTCCATGGTCGGGTAATGCCCGGTATCCAGGCGGAACTGATCCAGCGATTTTTCCAGCGCATCAATCTGTGCGCGCGCCACCTTGACTTCCGACTTGCCGATCTGCGCGAAATAGCGCGGCCCGACATAGCCGGCAAGCAGACCAATGATCACCATGACGACCAGCAGCTCCAGCAGGGTGAAGCCCTGTGCATCCTGCCGCAACGCAAGTGCGGAACAACGAGAGGTGAGATTGAAGTCAGGAGTGCCCATATGTTCCGTTCCCCGTGCGAGCGGATATAAGTAGTCAGCCGGGCCTTACCTTAGCTGGAAGCTCGTCTATTTACTCTGGGGAGGGGGCTGTAATCTTTTATACAGGCAAGACTGTATTTTTCTGCGCGAGAATGATGCAGACAATTTTTTTGCTGCAACTCAATCCGCATTCGCCCACGCCATGTGGCCGCGTGTGTCCGTGGCAGTGGCGGAATGCATCTATCTGGCAAGGCGGAAGGGCGACCGCCTAACCGCGTCGGTCAATGTTGGCTCTGCTCGTACGGCCAGCAAACACTGATGCGCGTGCCTTTCCCGATTGCGGAATCGATCTTGAACGCGCCCTCTGAAAACTTTGCGCGCTCGCGCATGCTCACCAGCCCCAGCCCCCCGCCCTGCGGGCGACTGCGGCTCAGTCCGGCCGGGTTGAAACCCTTGCCGTTATCTTCGATCGCCAGCAACAATCCCTCGGCGTCCTTGCTCAGGCTCACGCGGATGATGTCCGCCTTGGCGTGTTTGACAATGTTGCTGACGGCTTCCTGCAGGATGCGGAAGATCGCGATCTTGAGTGGAACCGGAATATCGCTTTCCTGGATCAGCAGGTGCCTCTCGATTTTTATGCAATGACAGGTGCTTTCAAACTCACGAAAAAACCAGGACAGCGTCGCGAGGATGCCCAGGTCGTCGAGCGTCGACGGACGCAAATCCATGGCGATACGGCGCAGTTCGGAAAATGCATCCTTTACGTTTGCCCGCAGATGCTCCAGCACTGCCTCAGCTTCCTGGAACGAATTCGCTGCCAGCAGATTGCCGCATTCCTCCAGGCCCAGCCTGATCATCGTCAGCGACTGCCCCAGCCCGTCATGCAGATCCGTGGCAATGCGATGTCGTTCATTCTCCTGGATCGTGAGAATCTGTGCAGACAGGCTGCGCAATTCCTTTTGCGGATCGCATGCTTTTCCCTCCTGCGATGCGCCTTCACCCGCCTGCTCGTAGGTATACGCGCATGTCGCGCATAGCGCGGGACCAGCGTCTTCCAGGGAACGTATATTTGACTCAAGCGGGCAAGATGGCTTACTGAAGATGTCTGCATGCATTTTCGATCCCCTTTTAATCAGAAGTACAATTTTCCTGCAGGCAGATTGCCTTGCAGGCAAGCTTTCAAAAAGAGTACGCAGCAACTAGACGGTAATGGAGCATCGACCCAAGATTGATTTATGCGAGCGTGTATTTGCCCATGGGTAAACACTCCAACAGGCTGACCATCCTACTCGGGAATTTCGCCAAATAAAATAAGCACTTTGCATCTGCAACTAGATAGAACTACCTAGATCATCCGGCCTAATTTCAGGATAAGTAATTGAATAAAATAGCTTAACAAGAAAACATAAACCATTTGCGCAACATGGCAACTCATGCGTATCAGACAAAAATGCGGTGGCCCTTTCACGCTCCTGCGTGAAGGGAACGTCAAGAACATCCCAGCCGCGAGGCGCTTTCCTGCTGCCACCGATCAGGGGTCACTGCTTGAATACGGCACGGCGGGACGATATTGCTTCCTGCTCGGCGCCTATGCAATGGACCGCGTCGTGTATCATCGTCGCGGTGATATGTCGGCCAAGGACATATCGGTGGGGAAAAAACTGATCAGGGATGCCTAAAATGACGAAAAGAACACATGGATTGCTTGTTGTGCTTTGCTGCCTGTTGTCTTACCCATACACTGCCATGGCGGGATTCACGGAGGCTTTGACCGCCTTTCAGGCCAAGGACTATTCGAATGCAGCGAAAGAAGCCCGCCAGGCCGCCGAAGCCGGCGATGCCCGCGGCAGCTACCTGCTGGGCGTGATGTATCAGAACGGCCTGGGAGTCCCCGCCAATATAGGCGAGGCCGCAGCTCTGTACGAGAAGGCAGCGCAAGGACATGTGGCCGGAGCCTATGCCAAACTGGCACAGCTGTATGCGCGGGGCGGTGGCGTGGAGAAGAACCCTGAGAAAGCACTTGCGTATGCCCGTCGAGGCGATCAGGTAGGCGACCCGGAAGGCAGCCTGTTTCTTTCCGTCCTCCTGAATGCGGGCCCGCTCAGCCAGCTGGATGCCAGCGGCAAGCCAGACCCGGCGAAATACCGGAAGCTGGCGTCCAGGCCAGTATCAGACCGAACCCTGGATGTCGAAGCCAAGGATGCGCTGTATCGATCTGCGTCGAAAAATTACCCGCTTGGCCAACTGATGCTCGCACTCACCCTGGGCGGGACGGTGGGCGACGGCAACCGGGAGCGCATGCTGGCCATCGTGGGCATGCTGCCCAACCACAACAGCCAGGCGCTGAAAAATTACGAGAAGATCGCACGCCACATGGAGCAACTCGGGAAGACGTATACCAGCCCGCAACTCTTCTACGATGCGCAGCCCTCGCAAATGCTGGCCGGCATGATCAAGACCTGCGGCATCCGCGACCCCAAGGATGTTTCGAAACAGCCGCCGCCCGAGCTCACAGCCGTGACCATTTCCAAACCGCTGAGCGGCGCCGTCTATCTGCCGAGCAAGGTTGCGGGCAACGAGCGCAGCTTCCTGGTTTCTGGTGAATGGGAAGAAAGCTGGACTTACCGCGCATGCGACAAGACCGCCAGTGTCCTCGTGAAATTCACGGCAGATGGCATGGGCGGCGCGGTGTTCGTGTCATCCCAGCAACCATTGAAGCAGATCTCAGACGCCACCCCCGCTGACAAGCTGTAGCGCTGCAGTCAGCTGGCGAACAGGCGCGCAATCCCGGCCGGGTCCGGCTGATGTACCACACCCTTCTCCGTGATCAGCGCGGTCACCAGCTCGGCCGGCGTCACATCGAAGGCCGGGTTGCGGATGCGCACACCATCCGCCGCCCAGTGCGTGTCGCGGAAGCCTTTCACTTCATCGGCTGAGCGTTCCTCGATGGGAATCTGCGCACCGCTGGCGATGCTGCGGTCTATGGTGGAGAGCGGGCACGCCACATAGAACGGAATGTTGTGGCGCCGCGCCAGCACCGCCACCATATAGGTGCCGATCTTGTTGGCCACGTCGCCGTTGGCCGCCACGCGATCGGTGCCCACCACCACCGCATCGATCTCGCCGTGCGCCATCAGGTGGCCGGCCATGTTGTCGGTGATCAGCGTCAGCGGGATATTCTCCTGCACCATCTCCCACGCCGTCAGCCGCGCGCCTTGCAGGAAGGGTCGCGTCTCGTCGGCGATCACCGACACCTTCTTGCCAGCCTCCACCGCCGAGCGTATCACTCCCAGCGCCGTACCCCAGCCTGCGGTGGCCAGCGCGCCGGCATTGCAGTGCGTCAGCACGCGCGCGCCATCCGGTAACAAGGCCGCGCCGTTCGCACCCATCGCCTTGTTGATGCGGATATCCTCCGCCAGCATCTCGTGCGCTTCTGCCAGCAAGCGCTGTGCGATCTGCGCTGACGTTTGCGTAGCAACACTGTCCCACACCTGACGCATGCGCTGCAGTGCCCAGAACAGGTTCACCGCCGTGGGGCGGCTTGCGGCCAGGACTTTGAAGCCTGTCTCCATGCCAGCCTTGAAATCTCCTGCTGACTTCTCCTGTAGCCGCAGTGCCTCCAGCGCCACGCCATACGCCGCCGCCACGCCGATGGCCGGCGCACCGCGCACCACCATGCTGCGGATGCCCTCCGCCACCGAGGCAGCGGAATCGTAGGTCAGATATTGAAAAACCGCGGGCAGGATACGCTGGTCGATCATTTCAAGCCGGTTGTTTCCCCAGCGCAGTGTTTCAATTTTCATATTGTATGTACTCAGCGGTTCTGTGTTGGTTGCGGCAATATTCCTCGCCATTGTTGATATTCACGCCCTTTTTCCGTGACCTGAATTACATCTCCACTCACCTGGATCAAATGATGTGTTTGAAGTGCATTAATAATCGCGGCGCGTTCATTTGCACTTGGAATGTGAGGCGTCCATGTTCCATCAAAATGTCGATATGTTGTTGATTGATTAAGACCGATCAACCAATCCAGAACCGATTGTGTGCTATAGACCAAGAAATAATTTAGGTACCGATATTCCCAAAGATAAGAAGTGGCTTTTTCCGCCTTCAGAATTTCTTCAATATTTGTGCGTTGTGTTGGCGTCAAGTCGGACGGTAATCCAACCTGATAGCTCTGCGGAAGCTGCAATTGTTTCTGATCTATCTTTTCTTCACTCTTCTGACGTTCACTTTGGGATGTCTCTACTTCAGCTCCGCCCGGGAATTTGATTTTAGCAATACGGTTGAGGAGTGCTCTTATAGCCTCACGAAACAAGACCAGAAATACCACAATCACAATTCCCGCAATAATCTGCGGACTCGTCATAACCTTAATATATTCAAGTACAAGATTTGCGGTTTCCATATATCCCTCTAACATGTAGTTGTCAGCTTCGCAGGTCGGGTTAGCGCAGCGTAACCCGATATTCTGCTGCGTCGGGTTACGGCCCAAGGCCTAACCCGACCTACGTTCAATCTCCCTCGAACTCACACAGCGCAAACACCTTGTGCCCATGCTTCTCCAGCCGCGCCCGCCCGCCAATGTCGGGCAGGTCGATCATGAAGCAGCACTCGACAATCTTGCCGCCCATCTTCTCGATCAGGATCACGGCCGCCTCAGCGGTGCCGCCGGTGGCGATGAGGTCGTCCACCAGCAGCACTTTCTCGCCCTTGCTGATGGCGTCGGTGTGAATCTCGATGCGGTCGGTGCCGTATTCCAGCGAGTAGTCATGGCCGATGGTCTCCGCTGGCAGCTTGCCTTTCTTGCGGATGGGCACGAAGCCGACGCCAAGAGCGTAGGCCAACGGCGCGCCGATGATGAAGCCGCGCGATTCAATGCCGGCAATCTTGTCGATCTTCACGTCCTTGTAGCGGCGCACCAGCTCGTCGATGGTGGCGCGCAAGCCGACGGGATCTTTCAGCACCGTGGTGATGTCACGGAACATGATGCCCTGCTTGGGGTAATGGGGAACGGTTCTGACGCGTGATTTGATCGGCATTTCAGCTTCCTTGAGGAAATTCAAAAAACTATTTTTGTCCGCAGATTCACGCAGATTTTTTTCTAATCTGTGTAATCTGCGGACAGGTTTTTTAGTCTTGTTTCTTGTAGCTCACAAACTTCTGTTTCACATCGTGCATCTGCTGCGCCGTGAGCATGTGCGGCTCGCCGGCCTGCAGGGTGCGCCAGTAAATTTCGCACACGAACTCCACCTCGACGGACACCGCCAGCGCGTCGTCCAGATCGGTGCCCAGTGCGATCATGCCGTGGTTGCCCAGCAGGCAGGCCTTGCGGCCCTGCAGTGCCTCCAGCGCATGGTCGGACAGTTCCTGTTCGCCGAACACGCTGTAGGGCGTGCAGCGGATGTTGTCGCCGCCGGCCATGGCGATCATGTAGTGCACGGCAGGTACTTCGCGGCGCATGCAGGCGATGGTGGTGGCGAAGGTGGAATGGGCGTGGACGACGGCGCCGATCTCTGGCCGTGCGGCGAGGATGTCGCGGTGGAAGCGCCACTCGCTGGATGGTTTGCCGCCCTGCAGCACGCGACCGGCAAGGTCCATGCGCACCATGCTGGCCGCCGTCATCGCGGACACCGGCAAGGCGGAAGGCGTGATCAGCATGCCTTCGCCATCGCGCACCGAGGCGTTGCCGGAAGAGCCGCGGTTGAGGCCGAGCTCGACCATTCGTTGCGAGATGGTCAGCAGTTGTTGTCTCAAGGCCTGTTCAGTCATTAACGTGGCTTCCATTCAAATCCATCTGCGTACACGTCAGGCCGTCTTGTTCAACACGCGCCCGGCGACTGCTTGCAGCCTCTTGATGTACTCCGCATCGCGCGCCTCGGGGGCGGTGATCATCGCATACTGCAGCGCACTGCGGCAGCCGCAATCACACGCACCGGCATCGCCGCCGATGCGCGGCGCGGCGCGCTTCACCAGCGTGCGCGCCTTCTCGGCGTTGGTCAGCAGCACCTCGATGACCTTGTCCACGGTGACGTGCTCATGGTCTGGATGCCAGCAGTCATAGTCGGTCACCATGCCCACGGTGGCATAGCAGAGCTCGGCTTCGCGCGCGAGCTTGGCTTCCGGCATGTTGGTCATGCCGATCACGTCACAGCCCCAGCTGCGATACAGCTTCGATTCGGCCAGCGTGGAGAACTGCGGCCCTTCCATCACCAGGTAGGTGCCTCCGCGCACGGCGGTGATACCGGCTTCTTTGGCCGCGGCTTCGATGTGGTTGCCCAGGCGCAGACAAACGGGATGCGCCATCGAGACATGCGCGACCAGCCCCGTGCCGAAAAAGGATTTGTTGCGGGCGAAGGTACGGTCGATGAACTGGTCGACGATGACGAAGGTTCCGGGCGAGAGGTGTTCGCGCAGCGAGCCCACTGCGCTGACCGAGATCACGTCGGTGACACCGGCGCGTTTCAGCGCATCGATGTTGGCGCGGAAGTTGATTTCGGAAGGGGGAATCTTGTGGCCGCGCCCGTGGCGCGGCAGGAACACCATTTGCTGGCCATTCAGCTCGCCGAACAGCAATTCATCCGATGCCTCGCCAAACGGTGATTCCACGCGCTGCCAGCGCTTGTTGGCCAGGCCCTCGATGTCGTAAACGCCGCTGCCCCCGATAATGCCAAGAACTGGCACCTGCTGCTTGCCTGCCATCCCCATTCTCCTCTCATGTGATCAGGGGATTTTACCGGCTCCCGGCCGCGCCCGCAGCAAAACCTGCACTCAGTGGCGCTGCTCGGCCACCAGGCGCGCCTCGGGTACACGCTCCAGAATGGCGGAGGCCATTTCCGTGATGATGCCGGGCCGGCTTTTCACCGACACCCACAGCACGTTGATGGCCAGGTTGAGGTGGACGAACACCACTTCGGGATGCTGGTTGAGCACGCACTGGATGTGCGCGATGACGGCGTCGATATGCGGCTGCGGCCGCGTGCGCAGCTTGGGAATGAACAGCATGAAATCGGCCAGCGGGCGGCCGTCTTCGTCGCGCACCGGGACGATCTGCCACAGGGGAGTGGCGGGCTCGCAGCTGGCGATGTCGGTGGAAAGCTTGCCGGAGTAACGGATGAGGCTCATGCACCCTCCCTGGGCTGTTCGCCCCAGTCAGCGCCTCACCGCCGGCACAGCATCAGTGCCGGGCCAGCTTACCCAGCTCGGTGAGGATGGAATACAGCAGTTCCTGCCCCTGCACGCTCATGCCCTTGCCCAGCTTGTCGGCATCGCGCTCGCCGGACACCAGCTGGCGCATCACGGCGCCCAGCTTGGCCATGTCACCACCGGCGCGCACCATCTGTTCGGACATGCTTGCCAGCAGATGCAGGGCCTGGGGATTGCCGGTTGCCGCCATGTTGATCATCGCGGCCAGCCCCGGTGCGGCAAGGCCGGCATCGGGCTTGGCATCCGGGTCGGGCAAGGTGGCGGGGTCCTGCAGGCCCATCAGGATGGCCTCGGCGATGGCGCTGTCCTCGTCGTCCAGCCCGGCCAGCACGGTGATTTCACGCTTGCCCGCAATGATCTGGCGGATCACGCCGACCAGTGAGGTCCAGCCGCTCTTGGCCGAGGTCTCCAGGACAGGCTCCAGCTCGGGCAGCAGCGCGCGGTTGTTGCAGGCCATCACCACATTGCAGATCAGGGCCGCATGGAATTGCACGATTTGTTGTTTCTGGGTGGGCAGCAGTTTGGACACGGTAAACTCTCGATTCGAACGGCCACCATGATAGCAAATCGACGACGGCGAACGTAGCCGAGCCAGTCAGCTGCCGCCGAACCAGTTATAGCCCTGATCTTCCCAGTAACCACCGGGGTAGTCGTTGGTCACGAATATCGCGCTGATGTGCTTGGGGTTCTTGTAGCCGAGCTTGGTCGGCATGCGCAGCCGCAACGGGTAACCGTACTCCGGCGGCAGGATCTTGCCGTCATAGGTGAGCGTGAGCAGGGTCTGCGCGTGCAGTGCAGTCGCCATGTCGATGCTGCTGTAGTAATCGTCTTCGCACTCGAAGCCCACGTATTTCGCATTCAGGTCTGCGCCGATGCGCTTGAGGAAGGTGGAAAAGGTCACCCCGCCCCACTTGCCGATCGCGCTCCAGCCTTCCACGCAGATGAGGCGCGTCACCTGGCTGGTCTGCGGCAGCTGATACAGCTCCGGCAAGGTCCAGGCATGCTTGTCGGCCACCAGCCCGCTCACTTCCAGGCGATAGTCGCCTGCGTCCACCTCCGGGATGTCTTCCGGGCCGTAATAGGCATTGAACGGGAACGGGCGCGTGATCATCGGCTCGGGATAGGTGGGCGCCATGCGTTCTGGGTCGAACAGCCAGGCCTGCACCCGATCGTTGAATTTCGATACCTTCAACAGCGCCTGCTCGATCGAATCTTCACCGCTCAGGTTGCAGCCGCTGAGCAGTGACAGGCCGCCCAGGCTCAGCGCCTGTTTGAGGAACAGGCGTCGCGACGGCATCGGCAGCTCTTTCAGCACCTCTCTCGCCACGGCCTCCTGGTCCGGCAGAATGATTTTCTTCGGCTTGAACATGCGATCTCCTTAGCGCCCGCGCAGCATCAGCAACAGGGTGCGCGGCAGCAGCGCCACCATCACCAGATGGGCCAGCAGCACTGCCAGCAAGGCGGCCATCGCGACAAAATGCACGATGCGCGCGCCTTCATAGCCGCCCAGCAGTTCGCGCAGCAGCGGAAACTGCACCGATTTCCACAGCACCAGGCCGGAGACGATCAGCAAGGCAATGTCCAGCACCATGAACAGATAGGCAAGTTTCTGCGGCGCGTTGTATACGCGCAGGTCGGCATGGCTGACCCGCAGCCTGAACGCGGCCAACAGGTCGTTGCGCAGATCGCGCCAGCGCAGCGGCAGATACTGGCGACGGAAGCGTCCGCTGAACAGATTCAGCGCCACATACATCAGGCCGTTGATGCCCAGCAGCCACATGGCGGCAAAATGCCACAGCAAGGCGCCGGCCAGCCAGCCGCCGAGCGTCAGCTGATCGGGAAAGCGGAAATCGAACAGCGGCGAGGCATCGTAGATGCGCCAGCCGCTGAACACCATCAGCAGCACGGCCAGTGCGTTGAGCCAGTGCGTGATGCGCAGCCACAGCGGATGGACGGTGTCAGCAGGAGCGTGCATGGATCCGCCTCACTCGGCCCGGTACAGCTCGGGGTATTGCTGCTGCAGGTGCGTCAGCTTGGGCAGATCGAAGCGGGCGATATAGGGATGCGTCGGATGCTTGCGCGCGAAATCCTGGTGATAGTCCTCGGCCGCGTAAAAGCCCGGCAAGGCGGCAACCCGCGTCACGATGGGATGCGGATACAGACGGGCAGCGGAGAGCTGGCGTATGTAGTCCTCGGCGATCTGCTGCTGTGCCGCATCCACGGCAAAAATCTCTGAGCGGTACTGAGTGCCCTCATCCGGACCCTGTCGGTTCAGCTCCATCGGGTTGTGCGCCACCGAGAAATAGATCTGCAGCAGCTTGCCATAGCTGATGCGGGAAGGGTCATACACCACCTCCACCGACTCGGCATGCCCGGTGTCGCCACGGCTGACCAGCTCGTAGCGCGCCAGGCTGGCTGCGCCCCCGGCATAACCCGAGGTGGCCGAGATCACGCCTTTGACATGCTGGAACACGGCCTGCACACCCCAGAAGCAGCCGCCCGCGAACACCGCACGCTGCTGGCCCGGGGCCTTGCTCAGCGGCTCGTCGCGAGCGGGCAACGGCAGCCTGCCCTGCTCGCCCTCGGCATGCGCCGGCTGCGCCAGGGGCAGCAGCATCAGCAGCAGGCTCTGCAACAGGATAGTCTTCATCTTCATGTGCTCTGCTCCGGTTTGAAGATCAGCGCCACGCCGTTGTTGCAGTAGCGCAGGCCGGTCGGTTTGGGGCCATCATTGAAAACATGGCCGTGATGTCCGCCGCAGCGCGCGCAATGGTATTCGGTGCGCGGCAACAGCAGCTGGAAATCCTGCTTGGTCTCGACATGTCCGGGCAATACGTCAAAGAAGCTGGGCCAGCCGGTACCGCTGTCGTATTTGAAGCGCGAAGGAAACAGGTCAAGACCACAGCCGGCACAGATGAACATGCCGTTGCGTTTTTCCTTGTTGAGCGGGCTGGTAAAGGGCCGCTCGGTCCCTTCGTGGCGCAGCACGTCATATTGCTGCGGGGTAAGCAATTTCTTCCATTCGTCATCGCTGCGGTTGACGCGCTCGATGCGTTCTGCGAGAGAGGCAGACGGCATGAGCAAGCCATACCCGCCGAGCACGGCCATCCCGCTACCACCTGCCAGCAATTTTACAAAGTTCCGTCTGTCCATATCCTGCCTCCGCTTATCGGATTGCCGATGCAATAAGCCACATATCTTCGACTTGTGCTCCGCCCGTGAATTCACATGTAACAACAAAAAATTACACCAGACCATCCAATTCACCAAGTGCCCTTTAACCATTCCTGCATAGAGGCCAATTCACTGCACAATGCACCGCCACAGCGCGCGCTGAAGTAGAATTCAACGACTGCTACCACGCTGCATTGCCCATCAATATGCGGGAAAGATCAATGAAAATGCAGAGTGACTGATGAAACATACCGGCTTGTTGTTATTGTTATGCCTGGCGTTGCCGGCACATGCTGCGGAACCGCTCAAATTCGGTGTCGCCAACCAGCGCCCGGTGATGCTGACCGCACAGGTCTGGAACCCCATCCTCGCCTACGTCAGCAAGAAATCCGGCGTCCCCCTGGTGCTGGCCATGGGCAAGACGGCGACCGAAACCACCGACCTCGCCGCCAGCGCCCAGCTGGATTTCGTCTATACCAACACGCTCTTCACGCCGCAGCGCGACAAGATCGGCTTTCATGCCATCGCCCGCTTCAACAGCCCTCCCATACGCGGACAGATCATCGTTCCGGAGCAATCGCCCATACACCAGCTGAGCGAACTGGATGGAAAAAAACTGGCTGTTCCAACCAGGGAATCCTTCATCAGCTATGCGCTGCAGATGCACGCCCTGAAACGTGCCGGGGCCAAGGTTGAGACCGTGTTTACCGGCAGCCAGGAGGGCGGCTTTGCGCAGATGGCCAACCAGCGCGTGGATGCTGCGGTCGGCAACAGCAAGATCATCGAATCCTATGCGGCGCGCGAAGGCATGCGCTACCGCGCCATCTTCACCTCCGCGGCCTACCCTGATTTGCCCATCATGGCTCACCCGCGCGTCGCGCGCAGCACCGTGGAAAAAGTGCTGGCTGCACTGCTGGGCATGAGCCACGATCCGGAAGGGCGCAGGATACTGGACGATGCAAACGCCATACTCATGGCTGAGCAGCCACTGGCTTTTGTCCGTGCCAAGGACAGGGACTATGCCGACTATCGCCGCTTCTATCTCAATGCAGAGGGCCACCAGCAACCATGAAACTGAAGCAATGGTACAAGTGGAATGAATGGGGCCTGTACTGGCGCCTGTTTGTACCGGTGATGCTGCTGATTTCCATGGCCGGCACCTTGCGCAGCATCACGCTGGCCAACGAAGAAGCCAACGAGGCGCTGCAGCGCACCCAGACTGAACTGCATGTGCTGGCCCTGGCGCTATCTCCACTGCTGGTCGATTACGCCATCACTGGCGATTACAGTGGAATCGCACAGATGCTGAGAGAGCAGGTCGCCGGCAATCCTGAACTCAGCACGCTGGAGTGGCGCTATGACAACACGCTGATCACCTCCACCGACCCCGTCGCACCTCATCGTCAGCGCCCGGAAGCGTCCGCGCCGGACTGGTTTGTCCGATTCCTGGATCTGCAGAGCATAAGCTATCGCACAAAGCTGGAATTCAGCCGCCAGTATTACGGCGAACTGACCTTGCGATCCGACCCGCTGCCGGCCCAGGGCAGAGCGTGGCACCGTTTCAGGACGCAGGTATTCGCCGCATTGGGCTTAATCACCCTCCTGGCCCTGTTGCTGTCGCTCCTGCTGCGCCAATCGCTGGCCAGCCTGCGCACCCTGACCGACAGCGTACGCCGCTTTCAGACCGATGCGTCGCAACGCGCGCCTGAAGAAGGCGCCAACGAGATCAGGGCTCTGGGCATGGCGTTCAATCAAATGGCGCAATGCAAGCAGGAAGCGGAAAAGGCCAATGAAGCCAAGAGCAATTTCCTCTCCCACGTGAGCCACGAAATTCGCACGCCGATGAACGCAATCATCGGCCTCTCCCATCTGGCACTCAAGACCGATCTGACCGCCAAGCAGAGCGACTATGTGCAGAAGATTCACCAGTCGGGCAGGCATCTGCTGTGCATCATCAACAACATCCTCGATCTGTCCAAGATCGAGGCCGGCAAGTTCGAGATCGACGATCTGGAGTTTGACCTCGATCGCGATGTGCTCAACCGGGTTGAGACACTGATCAGCGACAGGGCAGCCGGCAAAGGCATCGCGCTGCGCTTCGAGATCGATGCCACGCTACCGGGCAGATTGCGCGGTGATCCCCTGCATCTGTCACAGATCCTGATCAACTTGACCAACAACGCGGTCAATCACACACAGCAGGGCGCTATCGTATTGCGAGTCAGGCAGCTGGCGGAAACGGCGCATGATGTCAGCATGCGTTTCGAAGTGCGGGATTCGGGCAGCGGCATCGCCCCGGAGCAAATTTCCAGGCTGTTCCAGTCGTTCCAGCAGATTGCCACCACGTCGAAGCGCCAGTACGCCGGCACCGGCCTGGGGCTCGCCATCAGCAAGAGCCTGGTGGAGCTGATGGGGGGGGAAATCGGCGTAGACAGCACCCTGGGGTCTGGCAGTACCTTCTGGTTCACACTGCGCCTGGGCAAGAGTGTCGCCTTGAACGCGCAAGCTGCGGACCTGCATGATCGCCGCATGCTGGTCGTGGATGATCATCTCCATGCGACGGAGATCATGGCCAGTCTGCTGCGCGACATGGGGTGCCGTACCGATCTTGCCGGAACGGGCAAGCAGGCGATCGAGGCCGTGATGGCGGCGGATGAGTCCGATGACCCTTACGACGCCGTGTTTCTGGATTGGCATATGCCCGGCATGGATGGCATTGAAACCTCGCATCGCCTTCAGGCGCTCAAGCTGACGCACACCCGGCCGCCGCACATCATGGTGACCGCACACGATGCCGATCTGGCCACCAGCGAGGCAAAGGCATCACCCATAGAAGCCGTGCTGATCAAACCCGTGGCGCCTGCCATCCTGCGCGACACAATTCTGCGCGCCCTTCCCCCACGTCAGCCGGCAAGCGGCGCGGGGCGAAAACCTGTGCCCGCGGCCGACACTCAGGCTGCACTTTTCCGGGCAACACGCATACTCGTTGCCGATGACAATCCGTTCAATTTGCAGGTTTCCACCGAACTGCTGCAGGATGCCGGCGTTGCCGTACTCCAGGCCGGCAACGGCAAGGAAGTGCTGGAACTGCTGGAGCGTGAGCAGGTTGATTGCGTGTTGATGGACATGCAGATGCCACAAATGGATGGGCTGGCAGCCACCCGCCAGCTGCGTGCCAATCCGGCCCATGCGGGGCTGCGCATCATTGCGATGACGGCCAATGCCATGGCTGAAGACCGCGAGCGCTGCCTGTCCGCAGGCATGGACGATTTCCTGACCAAGCCGATCGATCCCGACGAACTCTACGCCACGCTGAACCGGTGGCTGAAGCTCGAGCCCGCAGCGCAAGGCGGCCGACGTCCGGACCATGCGCAGCCATCATCCTCGGGGCTGTGCCGCGATCCGCGGATCATCGATCTGTCGGTGCTGGAAAAGACCGTAGGCAACCACAGCGGGCGCATCTATAAGCTGGCGCGAAAATATGTTGAATCGACGCGCGCAGCGCTGGCTGAAATTGAATGCGCGCTGGTTGACGAGGATATGGCCGCATTGTCCCGCATCGGACACCGCGTCAAGGCATCCTCACTCGCGGCCGGCGCCATCGGTGTTTTCGAGCTCTGCCTGGCGCTCGAACAATTCAAGCACGGCGGCAGTGTGACGCAGGCGCAGCACATAGTCGGGCAACTGCCTCCCCTGCTGGAAAAGATCGAGCAGCAGCTGGCAGGCTATGTGTCTTCCGGGACGTCCTGACTGGATCAGCTCACGCACGCTGGCCGAGTTGCATGCCCGCTCGCGACCCGCTCAAGCTCAGCCCTCCGCCGCAAAGCGCTTGTGCAGGTAGGCGTTGATATCACCTGATTCATAAAGCCACTGCGTGTGGCCTTGCGCATCAACGATCTGCAGGCATGGCACCTGCAGGGAGCCACCGCCCTGCAGCAGCACCTCGCGGTGCCCGGCATCGTGCTGCGCGTCACGCAATTCTATCTTCAGTGACAGCCGGGCGATCTCCCGGCGCACCTTGATGCAGAACGGGCAAGTCTTGAACTGGTACAGCGCAAGATGGCGGGTTTGCTCATCCACACGCTGCTGCGCCTGCGGCGTGCGTACCATGCCCTTGGGGGTGGTCAGTTTTTCCCACAGCAAGACAACGGGAATGAGAATGACGCGCAGCGCCCTGAAAAAAAGCCTGATGATCCATTTCATCTGGAATGTTCCTGACTAGGTAGGATTGGGAAATCGGAATGCGCGCATGGGGTGTTGCAGCACGCGTGCGCATTTTACCATTCAATCGCAAGCCGACCTGCCGTTCGTCTGCCATTTGCCCACTTTCGGCGCCACCTGCCTGCCATTCCTGTGCCATCTGTCCACGATTCCTCCACTTTCAGTTAATTGTTTTTGACACTCACCAAGGTCGGCGTAACATTTCCACATCTGCAAAGTGGTTAAGTATCCGGCCGCGTAATGGGATATGACCGCTTGCAAGCTGAAAAGGGCAAACCTGTCGAAAGGCAGGGACGCAAAGTTTCCGGTCTAAGGACTGCGCGCAGCAGTCTATGACAGCGGGATTACCAGTTGAACCGCCATTTTGGCGGCTTCTACCCGTATTCCCTCGCGTCTCATCCTGTCGGCAGCCTGATTTGTTACGTAACAAACACGGAGGTCACCATGATCCATTCTTATAGCAAACTGTTTTTTCTCCTGCTCTGCCTGATTCCATCCGCATTTGCCGATGAAATTCGCGGAGCTGGCGCAACCTTTCCCGCACCCGTTTACCATAAATGGGCAGATCACTATCAGATCAACAAGAAGGGCAATGTTGATTACCTGGCTGTTGGTTCGGGCGAAGGTATGAAGATGATTGATTCGCGCCAGGTTGATTTTGCTGGCTCGGACATGCCTCTCGCGCCGGAAGAATTGCGCAAGAAGAACCTGGTGCAATTCCCCATGCTGATGGGCGCAATCACCCCGGTCGTCAATGTTCCGGGCGTCCTGCAGGCTGAGTTGCGGCTGGATGGCGCAACGCTGGCGGATATCTTCATGGGCAAGATCACCAAATGGGATGCCCCCCAGATACGCAGCCTGAATCCGAGCTTGCAGCTTCCCGCTACGCCAATCACGGTGGTCTACCGTGAAGACGCGTCCGGCACGACATTCAACTTTACCAACTACCTGTCCAAGCGTAGCCCGGAATGGAAGAGCCGCATCGGCGAAGGCCTGCGCATCAGCTGGGCCGCAGGGCAAGCCGCCAAAGGCAATGCCGGTGTGGCTGCCAAGGTCCTGACGACTCCCGGCGCGATCGGCTATGTGGAATATGCCTTTGCCATGGAACATCAGCTGAATTATGTGCAGCTGAAGAATCACGACGGGTTCTTCGTCAAACCCAACGCAGTCAGCACTCAGGCGGCAGCTGCAGGAGCCCAATGGGATGCCGCCAGCGGCTTCTACCAGATACTCACCGACGCGCCAGGCCAGGGCAGCTGGCCGATCGTCGCCAGCACGTTCATCCTGATTCCGCAGGACATGAGTGACGCTGGCCACATCAAGGAAGTATTGCGCTTCTTTGACGGCGCCTACCGCACCGGCGAACTGTCGGCCGTGTCCCTGGACTACGTCATGCTGCCGAAAACAGTCATGACTCAGGTGCGCTCGTCCTGGGGTGCACTGAAGAGCAAGGACGGCAAACCCGTGTGGTTCTAAGCCGCTCGGCTACGCAGCCAGCACCTGCAAGGGCGGCATCCGTGCCGCCCGCCGCGTAGCCAGCGAACCGGCCAGCATCACCGTCGCCATGCCACCGGCCAACGCCACCAGCCAGAACAGCGGCGAAGGCGCATAGGGAATCTCCAGCACGTTGCGCGCCAGCACCCAGCCCAGCAATGCCGCGCCGGCTGCGGCAAACAAGCCGCTCAACGCCCCCAGCACGGCAAACTCGCCCAGATGCAGGCGCCTCAGGTAGCGGCTGTCCGCCCCCAGCGTGCGCAGGATGGCCGCCTGGTAGATGCGCTCGTCCTGCGTGGCGAGCAGCGCGGCATACAGCACCGCCACGCCGCTGAGCAGGGTGAAAAGGAAGATCGCCGTCAGCGTCTGTGCGATCTGGTCCATGATGTGGCGCACCTGCGTGATGATGGCCTCGGTGTCGATCACCAGCAGGTTGGGAAAGGCCTTGAGCAGGGCATCGCCGGCCCGCGCCTGCTCTGGCGGCAGGTAGAAGCTGCTGATGTAGCTGGCCGGATAATCCGCCAGCAAAGCAGGCGTGGTGATGACGAAGAAATTCACCCGCATCGAATCCCAGCGCAGCTTGCGCAGGTTCGTCACGCGGGCGGAAAACTGGCTGCCTGCCACGTCGTACGTCAGGGTGTCCCCGAGGCGTATGCCCAGCGTCCTGGCGATGCCCTCTTCCACCGACAGCTCGGCCTCGCCGGGCTTGTCCCACCATTGCCCCTGCACCACCTTGTTGCCCTCGGGCAGCACATCTGACCACGACAGGTTGAACTCGCGCTCGATCATGTTGCGCGCGTTCGGCTCGGCATAATCGCTGGCGCTGACGTTGCGCTGGTTGATGGCGATGAGACGGCCGCGCACCATGGGAAAAAGCTCCGGTGCGGCCAGCTTGTGCTGCGCAAAGAAGGTGCGCAAGGCGGCGCGCTGGTCGGGCTGGACGTTCACGATGAAATGATTGGGCGCATCCGGCGGCAGGCGATCGCGCCAGTTCTGCATCAGCTCGGCGCGCACCATGGTCAGCAGCAACAGGGCCATGCCGCCCAGGCTCAGCGCCACGATCTGCACCGCGTTGCTGCGCCCGTGGCGCGCCAGGTTGGCAAACACATGGCGCCTGCCCACCGGCAGCGCGGCCAGCGCACGCAGGCACAGCCAGGCGATCAGTCCGAACAGCAACAACCCCGCAGCCAGGCCGCCCAGCACGGTCAGCCCCAGCTTGAGCGAACCCGCGTGCCACAGGAACAGCGCGCTCAACACCACGCCTCCCGACGCATACATCAGGCCGGCGTTGGCGCCGGGCAGGCCCAGTTCGCGGCGAATCACCCGCAGCGGCGACACGCGCTTCAACTGCCACAGCGGCAGGAAGGTAAAGCCCAGCAACAGCGCCAGCCCGCTGGCGGTGGCCTGCGCCAGCGGCAGCCAGCCCGGCAGCGGCAAGTTGGCGTCGCGCATCGCCGCCACGGTGGACACCAGCACGGCTTGTGCCGCAAAGCCCAGCGCAGCGCCCAGCGCGATCGCGGCCATGCCCAGGATCAGGAACTGGTACAGGAAGATGCGCAGCACCTGCGCCTGGGTCGCGCCGACGCAGCGCATCACGGCGCAGGCGTCGAGGTGACGCCCGATGAAGCGCCGCGCCGCCAGCGCCAGCGCCACGCCGGCCAGCACGAAGGCCATCAGCGCGGCCAGACCGAGGAAGTGCTCGGCGCGCTCCAGCGCCTGGCGTATCTCCGGCCGCGCATCGCGCACGTCTTCCAGCTTCTCGCCCGCCTGCACGCGTGCCTGCAGCCAGGTGCGCAAATGCTCCACTTGCGCCGCTTCGCCCGCCACCAGCAGGCGGTAATTGATTCGGCTGCCAGGCTGCAGCAGCCCGGTCGCAGCAAGGTCGTCATGGTTGAGCATCACCCTGGGCGCAATGCTGGCAAAGCCGACTGCCTGGTCCACGTCGCGCACCACCCGTGCCGCCACCCGCAGCGGCAACTTGCCCAGGTTCACCACATCGCCCGGCTGCAACCCGCTGCGCCGCAGCATGCGCGCGTCCGCCCACAGCGTGCCACGCTCAGGCACGCCCTGTGCCTGATGTTCCGTGCCATCCTCATCACCGAGCACGAGCTTGCCGCGCAGCGGGTAGCCCTGCTCCACGGCCTGCACCTCCACCAGCAGTGAGCCTGATGGATACGTCACCATGCTGGGGAACACGGCCGTTTCCAGCCCGCGCAGGCCCAGTCGTTGCGCCTCTTCACGATAGGCGGGCGGGAGCGGATGTACCGAGCTGACGCGCAGGTCGGCGCCGAGCAGGGCATGCGATTCCTGCTGCAGGGCCTGGCGCACGCGATCGGCAAACAGCCCCACCGTGCTGATGCTGCCCACCGCCAGCAGCAAGGCCATCAGCAGCACGCGCCACTCCCCGGCGCGCCAGTCGCGCCGCAGCATGGCCATGGCAAGGCGCAGGGTGTTCATATCAGTGATGTCCGTTCCAGCCCGCAACGCTCGCAGCGCTCGGTAGCCACCAGCCTGCCCTCGCGCACATCGAAACGACGCTCAGGCAGCACCTTCCATTTGTGGAAGCCGGACTGGCACAGCGTCACGCCCCTGGCCTTGTTCTGCAGGCGTGCACGGCGCGCCGTATCCAGCCTGATCACCTTGCTCATGGCAGCACCCGCCCCGCGCTCAGGTGCAGCTGGCGGCCGCAGCGCTGCGCCAGCGATTCGTCATGGGTGACCAGTATCAGCGTGGTGCCTTGTGCCCGGTTCAGCTCCAGCATCAGCTCGATCACCTGCTCGCCGGTGGCGGCATCGAGGTTGCCGGTGGGCTCGTCGGCAAACAGGATTTTCGGCTGCGCCACAAAGGCGCGCGCCAGTGCCACGCGCTGCTGTTCGCCCCCCGAAAGATGCCTGGGCACGTGGCTGAAGCGTTGCGCCAACCCCACCCGGCGCAACGCTTCTTCGGCCTGGGCACGCGCGTCCGGTCTGCCCTGCAGCTCCAGCGGCAGCATCACGTTCTCCATCGCAGACAGCGCCGGCAACAGCTGGAACGACTGGAACACGAAACCGGCCAGGCGACCGCGCAGATGCGCGCGCTCATCCTCGTCGAAGGCAAACAGGTCCACGCCATCCAGAAACACCGTGCCGCTGCTAGGTACATCCAGGCCCGCCAGCAGGCCAAGCAGCGTGGACTTGCCCGAGCCGGAGGCGCCCAGAATGGCGAGGCTCTCGCCCGCTGCCACGCTGAAACTGACGTCCTGCAGGATCAGCAGCGGCTCGCCGCCACTTTGCACTTGCTTGACCAGATTGACTGCCTGCACAATGGTTGTCATGAAACTTTCAGTCCTGTTGAAATTCGCAATTGTCCTGCTATGCCTGTTGCCCGCCCTCGGCTTTGCACAGCCCACCATCATGGTATTTGGTGACAGCCTGTCCGCGGGCTACGGGGTGCCGCGCAAAGCGGCCTGGGTGAGTTTATTACAACAGCAGCTGCAACGCAGCCATCCGCAATACAGGGTCGTCAATACCAGCATCAGCGGTGAAACCACCAGCGGCGGCGTCGAGCGCATGGCCGCCGCATTGCGTCAGCACAAGCCGACTATCGTGATCATAGAGCTGGGGGCGAACGACGGCCTGCGGGGCACACCGCTCAAGGTAACGGAGAAGAATCTGGACACGCTGATCCGCCAGGCACAGGCGGCCAAGTGCAAGGTGCTGCTGCTGGGCATGCAGCTGCCGCCGAATTACGGCATTGAGTACACTGCCCGCTTCCGCTCGTTGTACAGCAGACTGGCTGAACGCCATCAGGTTGCGCTGGTGCCGTTCCTGTTGCAGGGCGTGCCGCCTGAACAGTTCCAGGCTGACAACCTGCACCCCACCGCCGAGGCCCAGCCGCTCATCCTGCAGACCGTGCTGAGGAAACTGCAGCCGCTGTTGTAGTTGTAGGTCGGGTTAGCAGTTTTATCGCGTAACCCGACGGTGTACAACGTCGGGTTACGGCGCAAAGAACCGCGCCTAACCCGACCTACGGGACGCGCGGTTTCATGCTCAGCGCAATCACCCCGAGCAGCACGGCAAACCACAGCGTCGCCAGGCGGATCAGCACCGTCACCGCCACGGCGTGCGCCTGGTCGACATGGTTGAGCAGGAGCAGCGCCACCATGGTGGCCTCGGTGCCGCCCAGCCCGCCCGGCAGGAAGCTGAAGGCACCGACCAGCATCGCAAAGGCGTAGATGAACAGCGCGGTCTGCAACGAAAGATCGCTGCCCAGCAGGTGCACCACATAGTAGAACGCCACGCCCTCCGCCCCCCACGCCACCATGCCCAGCGCAATGCTGTAAACCAGCATGGGCAGGTTGAAGCAGCGTTTGGAGTGCAGCACGATCTCGAAGCTGGATACGATCAGCTGCGCCAGCCGCGGCGGCAGGCGGCGCTGGGCCACACCCTCCAGCTTCTGCAACCAGCGGTGCTGCTGCAGGAAAATCAGAATAAACAGGATCAGCCCCGCCAGCATCACCACCATGGGCTTGGCCTGCGGATAGGCCCACATGCCGATGGTGGCGAGCAGCAGCATGCTGATCAGGTTGGACAGCTGGTCGGAAAAGAAGGCTGCCAGGCTCTCCGGATAGGACACGCCGTGCTGCTTGAGGAACACGCTGCGGATGGACTCGCCCACCTTGCCCGGCAGGATGGTGAGGCCGAAGCCGCCCATGTAGATGCGCAGGCTCTCCTGCCAGTACACGCGATGCCCCATCTGCGCCAGGAATTTCTGCCAGCGCACGAATCTCAGCCCGTAGTTCACCAGCGACAGCATCAGCGCCACCGCAGTGCCGATCAGCCCCACCTGCACCAGCGCCGCCATCACCTCGCGCCAGCCGCCCCACAGCGAGAAGCCCAGGTAGCCCAGCGCAGAGAGCAGGATGATCAGGACCAGCGTGCGGAAACGCCAGCCGCCCAGGACATGTGTATGACTCATCTGGAAGTGATCAGCAGCATGGTGGCTGCCAGCCAGCCCACCACCACGATCAGCAGGTGCGGGTCACGCACCAGATCCTTGGCGGTATCGCCGCCGCGGGCCTGGTGGTGCAGCAGGTAGATGTAGCGGAACACACCATACATCACGAACGGCACGGTGTAGATCAGGTTGGCGGTGCCATGGATGCGGATGGTGTCCGGGTTCATGGTGTACAGGCTGTAGCTCATGATCAGGCCGGAAGCGGTGACCACGATCATCTTGTCCAGCAGCACCGGGCTGTAATGCTCCAGCACCTTGCGGTGCGCGGCCTTGTCCTCGCTCAGCGCCAGGATTTCGGCACGGCGCTTGGTGAAGCCGAGGAACAACGTCACCATCAGGCCGCACAGCAACAGCCACTGCGAAGGCGGCACGCCTACGCCCAGCGTACCGGCCAGGATACGCAGCATGAAACCGGTGGCGATGATGAACACGTCCAGAATCACCACGTGCTTGAGATACAGCGAATACGCCACGTTCATCACGGCATAGCCGAGCACGATCCACACCACGATCATCGAAGCCGCGATGGCCAGCGCCAGGCTGGTCAGTCCCAGCAGCACAGCTACACCCGCCGCCAGCGTCACACTCAGCTGCCCGGATGGCAGCGGGCGCAGGCGCTTCTTGGGATGATGGCGGTCCTGCTCGACGTCAATGATGTCATTGAGGATGTAGATGGTGCTGGAGATCAGGCAGAACGCGGCAAACGCCAGCAGCACTTTCGTCACCAAGGCCGGGTCATGCCAGGCATGGCCGAACAGCAGGCCGGTGAATACGAAGGCGTTCTTGATCCACTGATGCGGGCGCATCAGGCGCAGCAGGGAAACCAGTGTTTTCATCATCGTTTCGGAAAGAACATCCTGTAAAAAGCGTGATCAGCCGCGGATAATAACTCCTTGTCGCCCCGGCTGTCGCCATAGGCATACAGGGTGTAGCCGCTGCGCTCGCCCAGCAGCGCCTCCACGCGGCGCATTTTCTCCGGGCCGAAGCAGTTGGCCCCATCCAGCTTGCCGCTGGTGCGCCCATCCGGCAGCGCCACCAGACGCGTGCACAAGGCATCGCTGAAACCCATCATCGCTGCCCACGGTTTGAGGTAGTAATCCAGCGAGGCGCTCACCACCACGCAGCGGTGGCCATTCTCCAGATGCCAGTGCAGGCGCCACATCGCCTCGGTGCGCAGCATTTTGGGCAGCTTGTGTTCAGCAAACTCCCTGCCCTTGCGTTCCAGCTCAGCCACCTCCATGCCGGCGAGATAGCGCACCAGCAGGCGCTCCTTGGCGATGTCGTTGCGGATCAGCTTGAGCGCATAGGCGGTGAGCAGGCCGAGCGACTGCAGAAACTTCCAGATAAAGGCAGGCCAGCCCACCACGTACAGCAGGAAGGGAAACAGCGTGTCGCGCCGCGTCAGCGTGCCATCGAAGTCAAAGGCTGCCACCACGGGCTTTTCGGTCCAGGACATGATTACATCTTCAGGCGTTTGAAAATCGGCTCGGGCACATGCTGGATGATCAGCATGATGTAACGCCAGAACCAGGGCAGGTATACCACGTCGGCCGATTTGGTCACGCTCCGCGCGATCTTCTCGCCCACGTCCTGCGGGCTGGCCACCAGGAACAGGCCGGGCAGGCCGAAAGTCATCGCGGTATCGACAAAGCCGGGCTTCACCGTGATCACGCGCACGCCGCTGTGGAACAGGCGGTTGCGCAGGCCCTGCAGGAATACGCTCAGCCCGCCCTTGGCGGCGCCATACACATAGTTGCTCTGGCGCCCGCGGTCACCCGCAACCGATGAGATGCCGATGATGAAACCCTGCTTGCGCGGCTCCAGGTAGCTGGCGCACTCACTCAGGATGGACACCGCACCGGTGAAATTGGCCGCAATCACCCTGGCGCCCTGCTTGAAATCTCGCGCGGCGAGCTGGTCACCCAGGTAGCCCACCGCCAGCACCATTCCCTCCAGCTCGCCCATCTCGGCCAGCACCTGCTGCAAAAAGGCGGGATGCGTATCGGTCGCCTCGGCATCGAAGCGGCCAAAACGCACCGGCACGCCATAACGCAGCTGCAGGTCGGCCGCGCTGCGCTGCAGTTCGTCCATGTCGCGCGAAGCGAGGTACAGCGCATGGCCGCGCCGGGCAAGGGCGGCGGCGGTGCCGCGCGCAATGGCGGAGGTCGCGCCCAGGATCAGGATAGGCTTGTTCATGCGCACCTCCCCAGCTGCAGGCGGCGCGACAGACTGGAACTGAAGCGGCCATCCGGGTCATAGCAGCGCTTGACCTGGCACCACTCGGCATGGCGCGGATACATGGCGCGGAAGGTGTCTGCAGACAGGCGCGCATCCTTGGCCAGATAGAGGCGGCCACTGTGCTTGAGTACGATCTGGTCCAGCTTGTCGAGCAGCATGAACAGCCCGCTGTCGCGAATCGGCAGGTCCAGCGCCAGCGTGTAGCCCGCTGTCGGGAATGACAGCAGCCCCCTGCCCTGCACACCGAAGCGTTTGAGCACAGCGAGGAAGGACGGGCGCCCGCTGGCGGTCAGCTCGTGCAGCAAGGCGGCCATGCCGTCATACGCCGTCGCCTCGGGAATCACGCACTGGTACTGCACAAAGCCGCGCTTGCCATACAGGCGGTTCCACTGGCCGATGGCATCCAGCGGATAGAAATACGGGTCGTAGTGGCTGAGGAATGGCTCCTGCTTGCTACCCTCGCGGCGGTAATAGAGGGCGTTGAATGCGCCGATGGACAGCGGGTTGAGCGCAAACGAAGGCAGGTCGAACGGCATGTTGCGCTGGCGTGGCCGGTATGGTTTGATCTTGCGCTGGCCGAGCTCGGCGGCACTGGCATGGTGGCCGAACATAGCCACCCCGCGCCCGAGATCCTTGCCTCTCGCCAGGCTGTCGATCCAGGCCACGCTGTAGCGGTCGTCCACGCTCGGGTCCTGCAGCAGCTTGAACAATTGCTCCAGATTGATCGCGGCATGATGGCGCACCTGCACCTGCGCGTTGTCGATCGGGATCAGCTTGAGCGTCACCTCGCCGATGATGCCGGTCAGTCCCATGCCGCCCACCGTGGCCCAGAACAGCTCCGCGTTTTCAGTGGGCGAGCACTGGATGCGGCTGCCGTCGGCCAGGATCATGGCCAGCGCAAGCACATGGTCGCCAAACGAACCATCGTGATGATGATTCTTGCCGTGCACGTCCGCCGCCACACAGCCACCCAGCGAAACAAACTTGGTGCCCGGCGTCACCGGCAGAAACCAGCCCTTGGGCACGATCACCTGCAAAATTTCGGCCAGCGTCACCCCCGCCTCGGCACGCAGGATGCCTTGCTGTTCATCCAGCGCCAGCAGGCGATTGATGCGCTCGCTCAGCAGCACGCGGCCGTTTTCGTTGAGCGAGGCATCGCCATAGCTGCGCCCCTGCCCGCGCACGATCAATTGCGGCGCATGCGGTGCCAGGTCGATATAACGCTCGGGACGCTCCAGCTCGCAGGATTGCACCGGGTAGCGGCCCCAGCCGGAAATGGAAGTGGTTAAGATCGGCATTGGTATTATTTGACGGGCTGCACAGCGCAGCTCTCTCCCACAAAATATTTTTCACAGAAATAACACGGCGCATGCGGCAGCCAGGCCGGAATGCGGTAGTACTTGTCCCTGATCAGGCGCAGCACCTGATCATGGTAATGCGCGTAATTGAAGCCGTAGCCCAGCACCAGGTAGAAGGTTGCGCCATGCAGTGGCATCTCCTTCACCTCCACCTGGTCGAAGAACGGCGCATATTCACCCGGTTGCGGTACCGACTTGCGCAGGATCAGGATATTGCGGCCGTTGAAGTCGCGGTAGTCGGTGATCATGTCATCCTGCCGCGCATGCAGGCCGCCCTCGCCGAATACGGCAAATTCCTTGCCGTAGTGGTAGCTGATGATGGCCGAGGGCGAATAGCCGTCGGTGGCCAGTGCGAAGCCCTGCTGCTCATACGGGCGCAGCTGTTGCACCAGCTCCTCCGTCTTGAAGGTGAACACCACGCTCTCGTATTGCTTGCTGCCTTGCCAGGTCTGCAGCGGCAACAGCAGCAACACGGCCACCACGGCAAGATGCGCCGCAGTGAACCAGGCCATGAATTTCACTAGCCAGCGCAGCGCCGCCGCATCCAGCCAGGTGAACAGCAGCAGATAGGCCATCGGATAGAACGCCAGCACCCAGTGCAGGCCAATCACCTTCTTCAGCGCCAGCAGTGAGAACACCGCCAGCGGCACGATGAAGGCCAGCAGGAACAGCTTGAACTGTCCCTGCCCCATGCGCTGCCAGGCGCCCTGACGCTGGCGATAGAGGAAATACAGCAGCGGCGGGGTCAGCAGGTAGAGCTGGCTGCCGATGAAGATGGCCAGCTTGCCCAAGGAAAACTGCGCGCCTTCATTGCGCGTGTACAGGTTGAACAGGATGTTGTCCCAGCAGTGGGTGTAGTTCCAGTACAGGTTGAGCAGCGCAAACGGCAGCACCGCCGCCACCAGCAGCGCGAAGCCGCCGAGCTGGCGACGCTTGCGCGCAAACACCAGGAAATAAGCCAGGTAGCCCAGCCCCAGCAGCACCGCGAAATATTTGGACAGGAAAGCCATGCCCAGCAAGGCCCCGGCGCCGGCATACCAGGCAAGGCTGTCGCGCTGCAGCGCACGATAGAGTGCGGCAAGCGACAGGAAGGCAAACAGGATCAGCGGCGTGTCCGTGGTCACCAGCACGTTGAGCACGTTGAGCGGCGAGATCAGGAACAGGATGGCGACCAGCGCAGG
>DATDDN010000094.1:0-5089 GCA_036523795.1 Gallionellaceae bacterium
GATACACTCAGCGACAGCGCAACCGGCGCATCCTTGCCGGAGCCCTTCGCATTGTTCGCCACGCCGATGCCGATCTCGACCTCGTCGCCCGGGGTGATGGCGACCGGCACGTTGGGCAGCAGCACGATGTCGCCGCGTACCGTGGTGGTGGCGGTGGCACTCGCCACCGAGTCATCGTTCACCGTCACCGCCATCACGCGCAGCGCGCCGTTGAAGCTCTCCGGCACGGTATAGGTGAACTCCTTGCTGCCATCCACCTGGACGATCCCGGACCAGTACACCACCGGCTTGTCGGTGCGGCGCTTGAACGGGTTGAGATGCTTGCCCAGCGTGGCTTCCGCGTCGCCACCGGGGGCGGCGGCCTGCATCAGGCGCTTGAACTCGGGCAGGATCAGGTCCAGCGTCTGCTGCGTGTTCACCTCCAGTGCGCGCTTCTGGAAGAAGTACTTGAGCGGATCGGGCGTCTGGTAGCGCGCCACCTGCAGGATGCCCTCATCCACGGCGAACACGATGGCGCGGCTGGGCGTCTTCGATTCCAGCGTGAACTTCGCCGTCTGTCCCGGCTTGATCAGCTCGCTGGCGTGCAGCGTGATCGGCGTGGTGCGGCGCGACAGGCTGGTGGCGAAGGGCATCACCCCATAGCTCATCGGGCTCATGTAGATTTCCCTGGAAGCCAGGTCGCGGGTGAACTGTACAGACACGTAGCCGTTGCCCTCAAAACCTGCGGGCAGGGTGATCTTCTGCACCGACGCGGTCTCGCTGGCCTTGAACCACCTGTGCGCGTACACCTTGTCGCGTTCGATGGTGATCAGGCCGGCGCCGGCATAGGGCGCGCGGATGCTGATCTCGATCTCCTCGCCGGGCGCGTAGTCCTTCTTGTTCAGCGTCATCTGCAGCTCGGCATTGCGGTCCAGCGTGCGCGACACGTTGCCCACGCCGGCCACGCTGTAATTGACCCGCGATATCTCCAGTCCGTTGGCGTCGCGCACCACATAGGCAAAGTTGCCGGGCGTCTGCGTGGCCAGCGAGACATTGGCGCCTGCCGCGGGCATCTTGAACGGGTCGTCTTTCAGCACCGACTCCTGCTGGCGCGACTCGTACTTGAACAGGCCGTTGGGCTGCTTCACCAGCACCGACACCACCTTGCGCTCCAGCCGCACCAGGTGCAGGTTGGCCACCGCGGTCTTCTTCGCCTTGGGGTCGATCGCGATGAGGGAGACATGGCGCTCACTGCCGCGGTCGATGTAGCCCAGGTCGCCGTCGGCCTTGTAGCCGATCAGGTAGGGGCGGTCCGACACCATGGTGGCGGCCTCGGCCGACACGCTGCGCCCGCCCTCGGGCTCGAAGGCATTCACCAGCACGTGCAGCTGGTAAGTCGCCTGCTTATAGCGCTGCAGCCCCAGCTCGAATTCGGCGACGCCCTTGTCGTCGGTGTCCTTGCGCTCCAGCTTGTCATGGAAGCTGTCCTTGGCGCGCGACGGGTCGCTGAAGCTGTACTGCGGGTAGGAGCGGAAGGCCGGATACGCGGGCGTCAGGGTCAGTTCTCCCTCCACACGGCGGTTGGTCGCCGGCGTGCCGAACAGGTTGAGCACGTTCACCCGCGCCTTCAGGTCAGTGGGGGAGACCCAGCCCTCGGTGGCCTCGCTCGACAGGGTGGCGGTGACCTTCATGCGGTCGGGCATGAATTCCTGCACCTTCACCGTCGTGCTGCCCAGCTGCAGCGCCGGGGTTGCCGGCGCGCCGGGCAGGGCGGAGCCGCTGTCGCGCGCCAGGTTCAGGTTGATGGTGTAGTTGCCGGTGGGCGACGAGTCCTGCGTGGTGTGCGAGAACTCGGCCATGCCGCCCGCGCCCAGTTTCAGCTTGTCGCGCCGCACCACCAGGCCGCGTGCGTCGATGACCTCCACCTCCACCGGCATGTCCACCAGCTTCTGCGCCCAGTTCGAAGACTTGGCCACGATGCCCACGTTGATGGTGTCGCCGGGGCGGTAGATGCCGCGGTCCGAAAACAGGAAGGCCTGGATCTGGTTGGGCAGGCTGGCGGAGTGCACGCCGCCCACGTCAAAGCGCGAAGTGTCCAGGTTGCGGCCATAGCGGTTGAGCGGCAGGAAGCTCAGGTCGCCGCCTTTCCTGACCACCATCACCACCGGCGATTTCTCGCGCACCAGCCCGGTCACGCTGGGCAGGTGTGCCATGCCGGTGCCGTCGGTGTTGTTCGACACCAGCACCGCGCCGTTGCGCGCCCAGATCTCCACGGTGGCGTCGCTCACCGGCAGGCCGTTGGCAATGGACTGCACGAACACGTCGCGCGAACCGTCGAGCGCCAGCTTGGACACCACGCCCAGGTCGGTCACGATCACCAGGCGGGTGTCGCGCATGGAGGCGGGGTTCACCGCTTCGTTGCGCTCGAGTTGCGCCTGCCCTTCATCGCCGCCGCCCTCATCGCCTTCGCCTTCCTCGTCCTCGGAATAGCGCCGCGGCCTCTGGTAAGAAGGCCGGTATGCGCCGCCCTGGCCGGCGACGACTTTCGGGTCATAGCCCTCGATGGTCAGCAGGAACACGCCGCGGCGGTCAGTCGCGTCGGCGCGCAGGTAATCGGCGAAGTCTATGGTTTCGTAATGCGTCTTGCCGTGCTCAAGGTTGAGCGGAATCTTCTTCTCGAAGCGCTCGGTCAGGTCGTCCGGCGTGATGCCCGAATAGAATTCCGGCCGGCTCATGTCGCCCTGCGACTGCGACACCAGGTGCTGCAACTGGTGCGGCAGCAGGCGCCCCACCTCCATGCGCATCCCCGGCAGGTCGCGCACGATGACGGGCAGCTTCTTCTCGCCCGACATCGCCAGCAGCGAGCCCTTGCTCATGATGCTCAGCTCCGGCGCGGAGTGCTTGACGCGCACGATCTCGTTGCGCTCGGCGCCCATCTGGTAACCGCCCGCCGAGCTCAGGCCCTTGGCGACGCGCACGTACATGTAGCGGCCGGGATCGGCCGTGAACTTGAACGCGTGCGACTCGATGTTCTCGCGTTCCGCCGCAATCATGCCGAGTGCCACCGGGGTGGACTGCTTGAGCACGTCATCGGTGACCTCGTCCAGGTTGTTCCACGCGCTGGTTTCCTGTCCCGATTCGGCCGACTGATGCTTGGCGGGCAGCAGCCACGCCTTGACCGAGCGCTCCATCTCGCTCTGTGCCACCGCCATGCTGGTGCTCATCTGCAGGATGTTTTCCGGTTCGCCGTTCTCGCCGGTCACGATCATGTGGCGCAGCTCGGTGATGTTCAGGTTGTACAGGCCGGGTATCTCCACCGCGCGCTTGATTTCATGGTCCACCGGGCGGCCGCCGTGCTGGGCCGTGGTGCCGTCCGCGATGATCAGGGTGAGGCTGGCCGTGGTCTCGGGTATGGGCAGCGGATCCGAATGCACCGAGGCTGCAGTCTTGTCGTTGTTGTAGGTGACGGTGAATTTCTGCGAGCCGCCCATGCCGCCAAACACCTTGGAGAAAAGGCCGGAAGCGGCGCCGTCGGCGGAGAGGCGCACGTGCTTCTCGAACGATTCCGGATTGACCGGGTAGGTGAAGGTCACGTCGAACACCGCCTTGCGCAGCGTGACCTGTTCCGGGTCCTGGTAGAAGGTGGCGCTGCGCACGCTGATGTCGAAGCGCGGCGTCTGGAAGGTGGCCGTGTAGTCGGCCAGGGTGATGTGCGGCGCCAGAGCCTTGGGCGACAGTGTGACCCTGAACTGCTCACCCACCGGCCATTCCTCCTCGGGGCGGAATTCCAGGCGGTTGGGCGACACCCATGTCCATTTGCCCGCCAGCTTCGGCGACATCTCCACGCCTTCGGCCTCCTTGCCCACGTTGGTCAGCGGTGCAACCGACATCGGGAAATTGAGCGCAACAGGCTGGGGCCGGCCGTCCTTGTCGGTGATGTAGTAACGCAGCTGGTCTATGCCGGAGATGTAGACGCCTGCGCGGTTGGGCGGGGTGGTGCTGGCCGGGACGCCGGTGCTGTCATCGCGTGCGCCGCTGAAGGTCTGCCACTCCCACCACGCCTTCCAGCCCATGGCGGGCGTCAACGCCCACACAGCCACCGCGATGAGTGCTGCCGCTGCGGCCCACGCCACCTTCTTGTTTGCCCACAGGTTGTAGGTGCTGATCTTTTCCTGCAGCCACCACCAGGCATGCGGCTTCTTCAGTTTGGGGATCAGGTTGACCAGGTCCATCAACGGCTTGAGCACGAATGCCGCACACAGCCAGAACGAATGTTTTACCAATTCAAGCAGCATCTTTGCCATTGCACGCAGCCGATTCATGAACCATCCCCTTGAGCTAGATTGACGTGATTTGTGTTGTGTTGGGCATTACGGCCGCGGCGCAGCGCGGTGGCAAGGCGGCACGGACGTGGCCGGCGGCGCTGCGGTAGAGCGATCTGGAATGAGTCCTGGCGGAGAGGTGAGGCGGCACCCATGGACAAACATGCCTGCGCGAGCTGCGCAGTGTTGCAGCTGAAACATGGAGCTCCCCTTATCGTGCGGACGATGCCGCCAGCCAGTTGTTCTGAACTTCAAGGTGCAACTAGTGAAAAGCCGTGCGCGTTTCGATTCGCGTCTTGGTATGGATGCGTGCGGCGAAGTTTGCGGTAACTTCTGTCGCCACATCTGGAATTAAGCCTTTCGGCACAGGATCATAGGGAAGTGTCAAATGACTGTCAATGTTCACAGCAGGGTTATTATGCGGAGCGGTTAGGGTGGTGCGCTGGCGCACCCGGCGCGTAGCTTCCAAACCTGCCCCCATGCTTCCGGCAGGAATATTTTGGAGCTGGCCGCGCGAACTGGTACGAAGAGTGTTGTGCATCAAGAAGGTATCGAAGCGCGAATTTCTCGGGAAGTGCAGTGCCTGCGCCAGGAGATTCCGCCTTGCAGATCACTCCACACGGATACGCGCAGGCCTGGAGATTTCGGCAGTGAAGGGGGCGCGCACCTGGATCACGTGCTCGCCCGGCTGCAGTGTCCAGCGCACGGTGTAGGGATAGCTGGCGACCTGATACGGCTTTCCGTCTACCAGCCACAGCACTTCGCGCAGCGGCGGCGTGACCTCTGCG
>DATDDN010000095.1:0-13054 GCA_036523795.1 Gallionellaceae bacterium
GCGGTCTCGTGCTGGATCGCCGCCACGATCTGGCTGTGCAGGGTGAACGGCGATTGCCACAGATGGTGCAGCTTGTTCGCCTTGCCCAGGCTGGTAAGCTGCACGAACACCTCATTCACGTCGGCGCAGACTTCCTCGTTGCAGGTGAACAGGCCGAAATCGGTATACAGGCGCGCGGTGCGCGGGTGGTAGTTGCCGGTGCCGAGGTGCACGTAACGGCGCAGCCTGCCGTCCTCGCGGCGCACCACCATCAGCATCTTGGCGTGTGTCTTGTGGCCGACCACGCCGTACACCACATGCGCCCCCACCTCTTCCAGGCGGCTGGCCCAGTTGATGTTGGCCTCTTCGTCGAAGCGCGCGAGCAGTTCCACCACCACGGTCACTTCCTTGCCCAGCCCCGCCGCCGCGATCAGCGCTTCCATCAGCGCCGAATCCACGCCGGTGCGGTACACGGTCTGCTTGATCGCAACCACATCGGGATCGGTGGCGGCCTGCTGGATGAAGTCTATGATGGGTTTGAACGACTGGAACGGGTGATGCAGCAGGATGTCGCTCTTGCGGATCACCTTGAACATGTCCGCCCCCTTCTTCTGCAGCACGTTGGGCACGCCCGGCACGAAGGGGGTGAACTTGAGGTCGTTGCGCTCGACCAGGTCGGGGATGCCCATCAGGCGCACCAGGTTGACCGGGCCATCGACTCGGTAGACGTCATCCTTGCCCAGGCCGAATTGCTGCAGCAGGAAATCGGTGGTCTGCTCGGAGCAATTGTCGGTCACTTCCAGCCGCACCGCGTTGCCAAAATGGCGTTGCGGCAATTCGCCCTGCAATTTGGTGCGCAGGTTCTTCACCTCTTCGTCGTCGACGAACAGGTTGCTGTTGCGGGTGACGCGGAACTGGTGGCAGCTCACCACCACCATGCCGCCGAACAGCTCGCCGACGTGGGCGTGCAGGATGGATGAAAGGAACACGAAGCCGTGTTCGCAGCCGCTGATCTCGGGCGGCAGCAGGATGGTGCGCGGCAGCACGCGCGGCGCCTGCACGATGGCACGCGTGGTGTTGCGGCCGAACGCATCCTTGCCCTGCAGCTCTACGGCAAAATTCAGGCTCTTGTTGAGGACGCGCGGGAAGGGGTGCGAGGGGTCGAGGCCGATCGGCGTCAGCACCGGCATCACTTCGGTGAAGAAGTAATTGCGTACCCAGGCGCGCTGCGCGTCGGTCCAGCTGGTGCGGCGCAGGAAGCGCACGCCCTGCTGATCCAGCGCCGGCAGGATGTCCTCATTCAGCAACTGATACTGGCGCGCGACGATCAGGCGCGCCTGATCGTGCACGCGGCGCAGCACCTGTTGCGCATCCATGCCGTCCGGGCCGACGGCGACGCCGGCCAGGCCGATCTGCTCCTTCAGGCCGGCAACGCGGATTTCAAAGAATTCGTCGAGGTTGCTGCTGACGATGCACAGGTACTTGAGGCGTTCAAGCAGCGGCACGCGCACATCTTCGGCCTGTGCCAGCACGCGGCGGTTGAATTCCAGCAGGCCGAGTTCACGGTTGAGAAACTGCTGAGCCGGAAATTTCTTGCCCACGGCAGAGCGGAAACTCAGGAGTTTTTCGGTGCCGTGAAGCCAGCAGGCATCTGGTTTGCTTCGCCGAAGAAGTAGTTCTCCATCTGTTCGGCCAGGAATTTGCGCGCGCGTGCATCAGCCAGGTTGAGGCGGTTTTCGTTTACCAGCATGGTCTGGAACTTGATCCAGTTCTGCCAGGCTTCCTTGGACACGTTCTCGTATATGCGCTGACCCAGCGGGCCCGGATACATCGGGCGATCCAGCCCTTCAGCTTCGCGACCCAGTTTGACGCAGTGAACCATTCTTGCCATTTACATTCTCCATTAAACAAGTGTGAAGCCGGATTATGACACGAGTATTGCCGTCCAATCCGGCGACGGGTTATTTGAGCGATTTTACAAAAACCTTGGAGCGCCGCTGGTAGTTGTACAGCACCTTCTTCTGTGCCGGCAGTTCGGCCACGTCGGTTTCGGTAAAGCCGCGCTCGACGAACCAGTGCGCTGTGCGCGTGGTCAGCACGATCAGCTTGCGCAGGCCCATCGCCTTTGCCTCGGTGCTGATGTGTTTGAGCAATGCGTCGCCGTAGCCGTGGCGGCGGTAGGACGGCTGGATGGCCAGGCACGCCAGCTCGGCCGTCTTCTCGTCCGGGAAGGGATACAGCGCGGCGCAGCCTATGATGCGGTGGTCATGTTCCATCACCACGAAACGGTCGATCTCGCGCTCCAGCAGCTCGCGCGAGCGTCGCACCAGGATGCCCTCGGCTTCCAGCGGCTGCAGCAGCTGCAAAATGCCGCCCACGTCATCGATGGTCGCATCGCGCAGGGTGTTGAGCGAACTCTCCACCACCATGCTGCCGATGCCGCTGTCGGAAAACAGCTCCTGCAGCACGGCGCCATCGACGTGGCGGCTGATCAGGTGGGTACGTGTCACGCCGGCTTCGCAGGCGCGCACCGCGCACGGCAGGAACAGCGCCACGTCATCCGGCAGCGTCTGCTTGCTGTTGAGGATCTTGCTGGCCTGTGCGATGGTCAGCTCGTGCAACAGCTCGCCCTTTTTGTCGGTAACGCCATCGGTGTCCATCAGGAAGATGAGCTTGTCCGCATCCAGCGCGATCGCGGTGGAGGTGGCCACGTCTTCCAGGGTGAGGTTGAATACTTCGCCGGTAGGCGAGAAGCCTACCGGCGACAGCAGCACGACCTCGCCGAATTCCATGCGGTCGTTCAGCGCGGCCACATCCACCTTGCGCACACAGCCGGTGTGCTGCATGTCCACGCCATGGATCACGCCCAGCGGCTGCGCGGTGATGAAGTTGCCACCGGCCACGCGGATGTCGGCATTGGCCATGGGCGAGTTGGCCAAGCCCAGCGACAACAGCGCCTCGATCTCGATGCGCACGCGACCGACCGCTTCCTTTACGCAGGCAAGCGTCTCGGCATCGGTTAGGCGAATGCCGTGGTGGTAGCGATCCTCGATTTCGCGGTTGCGCAGGTGCTGCTCGATCTGCGGGCGCGCACCGTGCACCAGCACCAGACGGACGCCCAGGCTGGCAAGCAGGTTGAGGTCGTGGGTGAGCTCGACAAACTTGCCGTCTGCCACCACCTCGCCGCCAAAGGCCACGACGAAAGTCTTGCCGCGAAAGGCGTTGATGTAGGGCGCGACCGAGCGGAACCAGGTGACGAATTCGGCGGGGGCAAAGGAACTTAACACGACAAAGGCGCTCCGATGGGTGGTAGGGAATGCCAGCGATTCCCGTCAGCGCCGTATTGTGGCATCATTTCCGTCATAAAGTCCAAGACAAACCAGCGCTTACAACCATGTTTGCAACCGCCTCACAACTGCGCCGCATCGCCCGCCCCCTGCTGGGCGTGCTGCTGTTCGCCCAGGGCGTGGTGGCGATGGAAAACTGCAGCGCGCTGGAAGCCGACCCGGTGCAGGCGTTTGCCGCCGGCATGGACATGTCGGCAATGATGGACGACGACGGCACCCCCTGCCAGATGAATGTGGATGACAACAAGAACGCCTGTTTCGTCCATTGCAGCCAGGGCGACCAGGTGCATTCCGCCCAGGCAGTCATGCCTTTCCTGCCGGCCAGCACTCCGGTGCTGGTACTCGACAACGCTGTCGAGCCGGCTATCCTGCATGCCGCTCCGCTACAGGAGCTGGCGGCCATCAACAGCGGACCTCCCATCCCCATCCGTTTCTGCAGCTTCCTGATTTGACCGTTCTCCTGCGGCGCGCCGTCCGGTGTGCGCCGCCGCTGCTCCCTGTGCGGGAGCATGGTTTTGGAGAACGCAAATGCAAAGATATTTCCTGTTGTTGATCAGCTTGCTGGGCGCACCGCCGTCATCGGCGGCAGAGCCCGTTGGCCCCCCCGGCGCCAATCTGCCCGGGTTGTGGCAGTACCTGGACGAGCATAGCGCCGAGCTCAATGCAGCACGGCTGGAGAGCAATGCTGCCGCTGAACGCAGCGAGGCCACCGGGGTGCTGCCCGATCCCAGCCTGCGCATAGAGTGGCAGGACATCAACCAGCCCGGTGGGGTCACCCTCAACCCAAGCCGCGTTGGTGCGACCAAATACACCTTCCTGCAGCCCGTGCCGGGCTGGGGCAAGCGTGAGGCACAGCAACAGATCGCCAGCGCCAGCGCGCGCCAGATGGAAGCGCAGCAGCATGCCGTGCAGGCCGAGCTGCATAGCCGCATGCGGCTGGCCTTCGCCCAGTATTACCGCGCCTGGCAGGCATTGCAGCTGAACCAGGAAATCAGCGGCTTTGCCGCCAGCGCCACGCGTCTGGCGCAGCAACGCTACGAGCACGGCCTGGTGAAGCAGCAGGACTGGCTCAAGGCGCAGCTGGACGAGGCGGCGCTGCAATCCGAGCGCTACAGCCTGCAGGCCGAGCTGCAGCGCACCCAGGCCCGCATCAATGCAATGCTCAACCGGCCGGCCGGTGCCGTGCTGGCCGAACCACAGCAGCTGCCCGAGCTGCCGCCGCCGGCACGGCTGGAAGAGACCGCATTGCAGCAGCGCCTGGGCGATGGCAGCCCGCAGCTGACGGCACAGCGTGAGCAAAGCGCAGCAGCCCAGGCCAATCTCGACCTGACGCGGACGAATCAGCGCCCGGATTTTATCGTCGCCATCTCGCCCATTCAGCGTGGCGACAGCATCAGCAGCTGGGATGCCATGCTGGAATTCACCATCCCCCTGCAACAGAACTCGCACAGCGCCCATCGTCATGAAGCGGCGCGTCAGCTGGAAGCCAGCCAGGCGCGCGAGCAGGCGCTGGCGCAAAACCTGGCGGCAGATGTCAGCGAACATGGCGCCGCCCTGCGCGCTGCCAGCGAGCAACTGCAGCTGATCCGCAGCCGCACCCTGCCGCTGGCCGAACTCAACTACCAGAGTGCGCTGGCCGGCTACCAGCAGGGCAGCATGGACTACGCCACGCTGTGGCAGGCGCGGCGCGAGCTGCAACGCAACCGCGTGGATGAACTCGATGCCCTGCTGGCGCAGCAGCTGCATCTGGCCGAACTTGAGCGCCTGATCGGAGATACCCCATGAAACATCTCATCAAACCTGCCGCCGTGGTGCTGGCACTGCTTGCCACCGGCATTGCCGGCTATTACCTCGGCCGCCAGGGTGAGCCGGCAGCGGCCACCAGCTCGGGCGTGGCAGCACCGCGCAAGATCCTGTATTACCGCAACCCGATGGGGCAGGCCGATACCTCGCCGGTGCCCAAGCAGGACGACATGGGCATGGACTACATCCCGGTATATGAGGGTGAGGCCGAAGCGGCCGGCAGCGTGGCGCTGTCGCCGGAAAAGATCCAACTGCTGGGTGTGCGCACCGAGCCGGCCGCCTTGCGTAGCCTGCAGCAGCAGGTGCGCGCCACCGCCATTCTGGAGGTGGATGAACGCAGGCAGCAATGGATTGCCCCGCGCTTCGACGGCTGGGTGAGCCAGCTGCAGGTCAACCAGACCGGCCAGCAGGTGCGTGCCGGCGCCCCGCTGCTGACCGTGTACAGCCCCGAACTGGAAAGCGCCGCGCGTGAATACCAGCTGGCGCGCAGCTCCGGGCTGCCCGAGGTGGAGCAGAGCGCACGCCAGCGGCTGGCCAACTGGGGCATCGCGCCGCAGGACCTGGCCCAGGATGACAAGGGCGCGCTGCGCCTGCAGCTGCGCGCGCCGATCAGCGGCACCGTGATCGAGAAGAAAGCCATCAATGGCGCCCGCTTTGCCGCCGGCGACGTGCTGTTCCGGCTGGCCGACCTGTCCGAACTGTGGCTGCAGGCCGAGGTGGCCGAGCAGGACCAGGGCGGCTTGCGCGTGGGGCAGGCGGTGCAGGTCAGCGTCGATGCCTATCCCGGCGAAACCTTCAGCGGTCGTGTCAGCTTTGTTGCACCGGTGCTGAATGAAATGACGCGCACGGTGCGGGTGCGGGTGGCGCTGGCCAACCGCAACGGCCGCCTGCGCCCCGGCATGTATGCCACAGCATTGATCGCCACCGGCAAGACGGAGCAGCAGTTGTGCGTGCCGCAATCGGCGGTGATCGACAGCGGCGCCCGCCAGGTGGTGCTGGTGCAGGTGGCACCAGGCCGCTTCCAGCCGCGTGAAGTCAAACTGGGTGCGCGTGACGAGCAGTGGGTGGCGGTGCAGCAGGGCCTGGCCGAGGGCGAGACCGTGGTCACCCGCGCCAACTTCCTGATCGATGCCGAGAGCAACCTGCGTGCCGCGCTGTCCGGCCTGCAGCCTGCTTCGGCGCCAGCACCACAGGGGGGTGAACATGCTCACGCGGCTCATTGAGTGGTCGGCGCGCAACCGCGCGCTGGTGCTGCTGGCGACGCTGATGCTGATCGGCAGCGGCCTGTATGCCCTGCTGAAAACCCCGCTGGATGCGCTGCCCGACCTGTCCGACGTGCAGGTGATCGTCTACACCGATTACCCCGGCCAGGCGCCGCAGGTGGTGGAGGATCAGGTCACCTATCCGCTCACCACCGCGCTGCTGGCGGTGCCGCGCTCGCATGTGGTGCGCGGCTACTCCTTCTTCGGCAGCTCGTTCGTGTATGTGATCTTCGACGAAGGCACCGACATCTACTGGGCGCGCTCGCGCGTACTGGAATACCTCAACAGCGCCAGCGACAAGCTGCCGCGCGGGGTGACGCCCACGCTGGGGCCGGATGCCAGCGGCGTCGGCTGGATCTACCAGTACGTGATCACCGGTGCACAGCACACCCTGGCCGAGCTGCGCTCGATCCAGGACTGGTATGTGCGCTACCAGCTGACCAAGGCGCCGGGTGTGGCCGAGGTGGCCAGCATCGGCGGTTTCGTCCAGCAATATCAGGTGACGGTGGACCCGCGCCGACTGCAGGCCTACGGCATTCCGCTGGCGCGGGTGAGCGAGGTGATCCGCAACAGCAATCGTGACGTCGGCGGCCGCGCGCTGGAGCTGTCCGAGACCGAGTACATGGTGCGCGGCCGTGGCTACCTGCGCGGTATCAGTGATCTGGAGCAGCTGGTGCTGCGCAGTACGAAAGGAGTTCCGGTGCTGCTGCGCGACGTGGCGCGGGTGGAGCTGGTGCCGGACGAGCGGCGCGGCCTGGCCGAGCTCAACGGCGAGGGTGAAGCCGCCGGCGGCATTGCAGTGGCGCGCTATGGCCAGAATGCGCTGGAAGTGATCGCCAACCTCAAGGCCAAGCTGGCCGAGCTGGCGCCGGGTCTGCCGCAGGGGGTGTCGGTGCAGGCGGTGTATGACCGCTCCGAGCTGATCCAGCGGGCCATCGCCACACTCAAGTCCACCCTGCTGGAAGAGAGCCTGATCGTGGCGCTGGTGTGCCTGATCTTCCTGATGCATGCGCGCAGCGCGCTGGTGGCCATCATCATGCTGCCGGTGGGAATCCTTACCAGCTTCATCGCCATGCGCTGGCTCGGTCTCAATTCCAACATCATGAGCCTGGGTGGCATCGCCATTGCCATGGGGGCGATGGTGGATGCGGCGATCGTGATGGTGGAGAACGCGCACAAGCACCTGGAACGGCTGGGCCCGGTCGCCCGGACAGAAGAGCGCATCGCTGCCATCGTTGCCGCGGGCAAGGAAGTTGGGCCGGCGCTGTTCTTCTCGCTGCTGATCATCACCGTGTCGTTCCTGCCGGTGTTCACCCTGGAGGCGCAGGAGGGCCGGATGTTTGCGCCGCTGGCCTACACCAAGACCTTTGCCATGGCCGCCGCCGCACTGCTGTCGGTGACACTGGTGCCGGTGCTGATGGTGTTGTTCATCCGCGGCCATATCCGGCCGGAGGCAGACAACCCGCTCAACCGCGGCATGATCGCCGCCTACCGGCCGCTGCTGGCCGCGGCGTTGCAGCGCAAGGGGATGGTGCTGCTGGGCGCGCTGCTGATGTTGGTGGCCACCGTTTATCCATGGCACAAGCTGGGCAGCGAATTCATGCCGCCGCTGAATGAAGGCACGCTGCTGTACATGCCGGCCTCATTGCCCGGCATGTCGGTGACCAAGGCGGCCGAACTGTTGCAGACGCAGGACCGCATCCTGAAGAGCTTCCCCGAGGTGGCCTCTGTGTATGGCAAGGCTGGGCGTGCGCAGACCGCCACCGACCCGGCGCCGCTGGAGATGTTCGAGACGGTGATCAACCTCAAGCCGGAACGCGACTGGCGCCCCGGCATGACGGTGGACAAGCTGATCGCCGAGATGGACCGTGCGATGCAGTTCCCCGGCGTGGCCAACTCGTGGACCATGCCGATCAAGGCGCGCATCGACATGCTCTCCACCGGCATTCGCACGCCGGTCGGTATCAAGGTATTCGGCAAGGATCTCAACGAACTGTCGCGGCTGGCGCGCGAGATCGAAGGCGTGGTGCGTCAGGTGCCGGGCACCTCCAGCGCCTACGCCGAGCGGCTGAACGGCGGCTATTACCTCAGCATCGAACCACGCCGCGAGCAACTGGCGCGCTACGGCCTTAACCCGGGCGAGCTGCAGGAAGTGGTGGCCACCGCGCTAGGCGGCGAGATGGTCACCACCCTGGTGGCCGGTCGCGAGCGCTATGCCGTCAGCGTGCGCTATCCGCGCGAGCTGCGCGATACGCCGCAGCAGATTGCCAGCCAGGTGCTGGTGCCCACGCCGGACGGCGCCATGCTGCCGCTGGGCCAGCTGGCCGAGGTCAAGCTGGAGCTGGGCCCGCCCAGCATCCGCACCGAAAACTCGCTGCTGTCCGCCTACATCTACGTGGACACGCGCGAGTCCGACCTCGGTCGCTTCGTTGCCCGCGCCCAGCAGGCGGTGAGTGCGCAGGTGCATTTCGCTCCCGGCTACTACATCAGCTGGAGCGGCCAGTTCGAATACATGCAGCGCGCCGCAGCCAAATTGAAACTGGTGATCCCGCTCACTCTGGTGCTGATCTTCCTGCTGCTGTACCTGCAGTTCCGCCGCGTGACGGAAAGCCTGATCGTGATGTTGTCGGTGCCGTTCGCGCTGGTGGGCGGCGTGTGGCTGCTGTGGCTGCTGGGTTACAACCTGAGCGTGGCAGTGGCGGTGGGTTTCATCGCGCTGGCCGGCGTGGCGGCCGAGACCGGTGTGGTGATGCTGGTCTACCTCGACCATGCCTGGCAAGCGCGCCAGGGGCAGGGCATGGCCAATCTGGCGGGACTATACGAGGCGGTGATGCAGGGCGCGGCCGAGCGCGTGCGCCCAAAGATGATGACCGTCGCCGCCATCATGGCCGGCCTGCTGCCCATCCTGTGGAGCAGTGGCACCGGCTCGGAAGTGATGCGGCGCATCGCCGCGCCGATGGTGGGCGGCATGGTCACCTCCACCGTGCTGACGCTACTGGTGATTCCGGTAATCTACGTGCTGGTAAAAGAGGCGGAGCTCAGGCGTGCCAGAAATACGTGAAACAAAATCAAATGCAGATTCATTTAACCTGAAAGGAGCAAGCAATGAAACATCAACTGATCGCAACCACCCTTCTGCTGACGCTGTTGGCCAGCCCGGCCTGGGCAGACAATCACGCACCCGCTGCGAAGGCGGCCGCTGCCACCCACCAAGGCAGCGGCAAGGTGATTTCGATAGATCGCGACAAGCTGAAGGTGAAGCTGGAGCATGGCCCGATCGCCACGCTCAACTGGCCAGGCATGACCATGGATTTCAGCGTGACCCGCGCAGCCTTGCTGGACAAGCTGCAGCCGGGCACGCAGATCAGCTTTACCCTGGTGCCGGGCGACAGGCCTGGGCGCTGGGTGATCGATCAAGTGTCGGTAAAGTGAGATGTGCGGGGATAGGAGTCATGGACGGTCCCCGCTCTGTGCATGATCTGGTGACCTGGCATCGCGGTGCAACCCGCCGCTCTGACAGAATTGCCGGTGACCCGGGGCGGACGGGAATCAGCCGAACAGGCGGCTGAAGAAGCCCTTCTTGCGCTCGACGAATGAATCGATGTGCAGGTTGTCCTTGACCGATTTGACGTAGTCCATGTCATCGCGCTGGATATGGTGTTTCAGCCAGGTGACCAGCATGACGTTGAGCTCTTCGGAAATGTTCTCCCCCTTGTCACAGCGTTCACGAAAGTCGTTCACGCGCTTGACGAACAGCTCGTGCACCTTCTTGTGCGCACTCAACATGGGGTAATGGGCTTCTTCCTGCAGATTTTCCTCAAAGGCAAAATGCGACAGGGTGTAATCAACCAGGCCATCGATGACTTTGCGAATCTCTTCCTTTTCGTGGCCGCTGGTGCGCGCGTCGTGCAGCTGATTGATGTAATCGACGATGCGGCGGTGCTGCTGGTCGATTACATCCAGACCAGTATCCCACTCCGTGGTCCAGGTGATTCTTGTCATGGTATTACCTCCCTTGTGAAGATTACCTTAGCTTATGTAACAACTATCAAAATGCGGATGCAAGCGGACGCAGGATGCTAATGGACACAAGCAACAGGGTCTTGATGTAAATCAAACAAGAACCGAGTAATTTAAGCAGGCGGCAGGAGTAATTCTAGCCGCATATTTGAAATATAGGCTGGCGAATTCTGATTTGCAATCAATCTTCGTCCAGCAACTTGCCCGCGATCGCCCAGTTCTCGTCGGGCAGCTCATCGAAGGCGATGTAGGTATAGGAAGCCGGCTTGTGCGCGATGCGCTCCAGCGTGTCGGTGATTTCTTCGGCGATCTTGGCCTTCTGTTCACGGCTCAGGCTGCCGGCGATACGGATGTTGACGTAGGGCATGGTTTCTCCAGTTGGTTGCAGTGGTCAGTTGAAGTCGCCCCACAACATCTGCAGGGCGGTGATGCCGGCCATGGCGGCGGTTTCGGTACGCAGCACGCGGGGGCCCAGCAGGACGGGCTGGAAGCCCGCGCGCAGCGCCATAGCGACTTCTTCCGCGCTGAAGCCGCCCTCCGGCCCGATCAGCAGGGTGGCCTGCCCGCAGGGCTTGGGCTGGGACTGCAGCGAGCTGGCGCCATCGGGCAGAAGGATGAAACGGCTGCCGGGCTGGGTGTACTGCTGCTCCAGCCAGTGGCTGAACTCCTGCGGCGCATGCACCTGCGGCAGCAGGTTGCGTCCGCTCTGTTCGCACGCGGAAACGATAACGGCGCGCCAGTGCTCGGTGCGTTTCTCGGCGCGCTCTGCCGTCAGCCTGGCCACGCTGCGCTGCGTCTGCACCGGCTGGATTTCGCTGGCGCCCAGCTCGGTGGCCTTCTGCACGATCCAGTCCATCTTCTCGCTGCTGCTCATCGCCTGTACAAGGGTGATGTGCAGGGGCGTGGGGGAATCGGGTGCGAGGTGATGCAGGCGGTCGAGCGTGACGCGCTTGCCGCTGATGCTGAGGATGACGGCGTCGCACGCGCTGCCGCTGCCATCGAACAGCTGTACCGCATCCCCTTCACGCAAACGTAACACTCGGGTGGCGTGATGGGCTGCGTCGTCCGGCAGGTCAAAGGGCGCACTGGCGGGCAGCGGGGGCGGGGCGTAAAAGCGCGGAGCGGACATGGGTATGCGTTCTAGTGGGTGCGTGGGCGTGATAATATAACGCTCATAATTTATTTCGCTTCAGGAGCAAATTGTATGGTGAGTTTACAGCCGCCGGTGTGCAATTTTGGCTGGAAGGCGCGCGCGTTTGATCTGCCGGGTGTGGATGGCAGGCGCCACACGCTGGAAAGCGCAATGGGCAAGAATGGCCTGCTGGTGATGTTTATCTGCAACCACTGCCCGTACGTCAAATCCATCCGCGACCGCATCATCCGCGATACACGCGAGCTGCAGCAATACGGCATCAACAGCATCGCCATCATGTCGAACGACCCGGCCGACTATGCGGAGGACTCCTTCGACAACATGAAGAAGGTGGCGCAGGAATTCGGCTATCCCTTCCCCTATGTGTGGGACGAGACACAGCAGATCGCCAAGGATTATGGCGCCGTGTGTACGCCTGATTTCTTCGGTTTCAACGCAAACCTGGAGCTGCAGTACCGCGGACGCCTGGATGCCTCGCGCAAGGAGGCAGTGGCGGACGCGCCCCGTGACCTGTTCAACGCCATGGTGCAGGTGGCGAAGACCGGCAGGGGCCCGGCTGAGCAGATCGCCAGCATGGGCTGTTCGATCAAATGGAAAAACGAAGCGTGAGGATCGCCGACGATCAGGCGGCCCCCTCGATGAGCGCCGTGCTGCGCGCCATCGTGGCCGCGGTGAAGCTGGTGGCGGCGGAAGAGATCATGCCGCGCTACATGAAGGTTGCGCACCAGCGCAAGAGCGATGGCAGCCTGTGCACCGAGGCGGACATTGCCGCGCAGGAAGCGCTCTCGCGCAAGCTGCAGGCGATCATGAATGTGCCGGTGCTGGGCGAGGAAATGAACGGTGCCGTGCAGAACGAGATGTGGGGAGACGGCCATCAGGACATGTGGTGCATAGATCCGATCGATGGCACCTCCAACTTTGTGCGCGGCCTGCCCTATTTCTCCGTATCGGTCGCGCTGATCCGTAATGGCATCAGCACGCTGGGCGTCGTGTATGACCCGGTGGCCGACGAGGCGTTTGCCGCCGAGCGCGGTCGCGGCGCTTTCCTCAATGGCATACGCCTGATGCGCCGCGGCGTGGCAAGGAACCTGTCAGAGGCGCTGGCCAATGTCGATCTGAAACGGCTTGACAGCAAGCTGGCGGCAAAGCTCGCCAGCCACCCGCCGTTTGCGTCGCAGCGCAACTTTGGCGCCAGCACGCTGGACTGGTGTTACACCGCGGCCGGCCGTTACGACGTGTATCTGCACGGCGGCCAGAAGCTGTGGGATTACGCCGCCGGGATGCTGATCCTGCGCGAGTCGGGCGGCCAGGCGTGCTGCATCGACAATGACGATTTCACGCAGGCCAACATCTGGCAGCGTTCGGTGATCGCGGCACGCGAACAGAAGTTGTTCGACGAATGGAAACGCTGGGTGCGTGCGGCAGTCGTCAAGGGAGAAAATTCTTGAAAATATTGATACTCGGCGCGGGGCAGGTCGGATCCACCGTCG
>DATDDN010000096.1:0-9644 GCA_036523795.1 Gallionellaceae bacterium
GCCCAGCCAGCCCAGCAGGAGCGAGCGATCCGCGTGCTGCCAGAACAACGCAACGAACAGCAACTCGATCAGCAGCTGCCCGGACACCATCATCGGATACATCTGCAGGCGCGCCTGCAGCTGCGTCTGGCGCAGGCTCAGGTTATCTTCATCGATGTCGAAGCGCAGATCGCCGAGCACCGAGCGCAGAAGGCTGGCAGGCATCTCGTCGCCTAATGGGTGGTGGCCAGCAACAGGCGGATATCCTGTGCCAGCAAATCGGGGCGCTGACCGTAAGGCGCCAGCAAGGTGGGCTTGCCGCCGCGCCCGATCAGGTAGCTGCCTGCCGTGTGGTCCAGCGTGTAATCACTGCCCTTGCCCTGTTTCTGGTAGGACACGCCGAAGGCCTTGGCCGCCGCACTGGTCGCCTGTGCATCGCCGCGCAGCCCCATGAAGGAAGGATAAAACGCCGGCACATATTGCCCCAGCATGCCGGCCGAGTCGCGCTCGGGATCGAGCGTCACGAACAGCACCTGCACCTGGTCGGACTGCTTGTCGAGCAGCTTCATCACCTGCGCCATGTCAGCCAGCGTGGTGGGGCACACGTCCGGGCAATGGGTGTAACCGAAGAACAGCACGACCACCTTGTCCTTGAAATCGGCCAGGCTGCGGGCCTTGCCGGCGGGATCAGCCAGATGGAAATCGGCACCGGCATATCGGGCACTGACATCGGCGGCCTGGTAGGGCGACGGCAGTTTCGGCTCGCACGCGGCCAGCACGCTCAGGCCCAAGAATATCCAAGCCGCATAAAACTTACGCAGGTACATGACACGCCCCCGTCCATCCGTTCATTGCAAAGGTGTAGCCTACCTTGTACAGCCCGTATACGCCAAACGCCACCACCACCAACCCTGCCAGCAGCCGCACACGCGGCGACTGCACCCAGTGGCGGCAACGCTCCCAGAACAGGCCGATGGCCAGCAGGTTGGGCAGCGTACCCAGGCCGAATGCCAGCATGAGCAGCGCACCCTGCAGCGCGCTGCCGCTGGCCAGCGCCGCCACCAGCACGCTGTATACCAGGCCGCACGGCAACCAGCCCCACAATGCGCCCAGCCCCAGCGCGCGCGGCAGCGTATGCACGGGCAGCAGTTGTCTGGTCCAGGGCTGCAGGCGCGCCCACAGGCCGCGTCCGGCCTCCTCGATCAGGCGCACCGCATTCCACAGCCCCGCCAGGTACAGACCCAATGCAATGAGCATGAGGCTGGACAGCGCAAACAGCAGGTGCTGCACCGGCACCGCATCGCGCAGCAGCAAGCCCGCACTGCCCAAGGCACCCGCCAGCGCGCCGGCTGCGGCATAGCTGGCGATGCGCCCGCTGCTGTAGGCCAGGTGGAACGGCCAGCGTGCATGCTGCTGCGGCACCTGCGCGGTGAACACGCCGACGATGCTGCCGCACATGCCGAGGCAGTGCACACCGCCTAGCAGGCCCACGAAAAATACCGCGATTACACTAAAATCATTCATAAAAGCCTTATCCGCAGATTACGCCAGATTGACGCAGATTCAGGTCATCTGCCGCCTGGAATCTGGGCAATCTGCGGATCACTGGTTTTTCCATCCAACAACCCCGCGTCCAGACATTCCGCCGCCGCCCGTGCATCCGGTGTTGGCTGATACGGCACCACGCCCAGCAGGGGCGCGGCGATCCGCTCACGCAACGCCCCGATGTTTTCCTGCAGCAGCGCCATTTCCGGATCGATCACATTCGCCACCCAACCCGCGCATTTTAGCCCGCAATCGGCAATCGCGCGCTCCGTCAGCAAGGCATGATTGATACACCCAAGACGCATACCCACCACCAGGATCACCGGCAGGGCCAGTTCTTGCGCAAGGTCTGCCGCATCCTGCTTTTCGTTCAGCGGCACGCGGAAGCCGCCGACGCCTTCGACGACCACTTCGTCGGCCAGCGCGGCCAGCTCGACATAGGAGCGCGCGATGCGTGCCAGCTCGATGCGCACGCCGCTGTTGCGTGCCGCCAGGTGCGGCGCCACCGGCTGCATGAAACTGTAGGGATTGATCTGGTCCGGCGTCGCCTGCACGTTGCCCGCCGCACGCAGCAGCTGCACGTCTTCATTGGGCTGGCCCTCGGTGCAGCCGGCCGCCACCGGCTTCATGCCAACCACGCTGCGGCCCTGCGCGGCAAAGGCATGCAGCAGCGCACAGCTGATCAGCGTCTTGCCGACGCCGGTGTCGGTGCCGGTGATGAAATAGCTCATAGTTTGAAATCCGTCTGGATCACCGCGCGCCCATCCCTGGTCTTGCGCTGCGGCACCTTCCACGCGTGGCCGTACACGATTTCGAAGGTCGCCGGCAGCTTGCCGTCGCGGCGCAACGTCTCGTAGTTGCGCACGATCTGCGCCCACTTCTGTTTGCCCATCATGCCCGCTGCACGCCCGGCGGTGGCATTGTGCGCGCCTATGCTGCGCAGGTCCTGCATCACCGCGCGCACGTCGTCGTAGGTGAGCGTGATGTATTCCATGTCCATCACCGGCTCGGCAAAGCCGGCCGCCATCAGCATGTCACCGATGTCGTGCATGTCGGTGAAGCGATTGAGATGACTGTAGCCATCCACCCCGGCAAAGGCGGTGCGCAGCTCCTTCAGCGTATCCGGGCCGAAGGTGGAAAACATCAGCAGGCCGTCGGTCTTCAGCACGCGGTTCAGCTCAACCAGGGTGGCTGGCAGGTCGTTGCACCACTGCAACGCCACGTTGGACCACACCAGCTCCACGCTGCCAGCTCCCAGCGGCAGCGCTTCCACATCGGCGCAGACATAGCGCTGCCGGCTGCTGCCAAACACCTTGCGCCACCAGCTCTCGGTGTCGCGCGCTGCCTGCAGCATGCCCATGGCGATGTCGAGCGCCACGATGTCGGCCCCCTTGTAGCGCTCGGCCAGCTGGCGCGAGCCCCAGCCGGTGCCGCTGCCCACATCCAGCACCCGCGTCGGCTGCAGCCGCACGTAGTCCAGACGCTCCAGCATGCGTACGCACACCTCGCGCTGCATCACCGCGGCAGCATCATATTGCGTGGCTGCACGGCTGAAGGCACGGCGCACTTCGCGCTTGTCAATTTCGAATTCGTTCATCTGGAAAAACCTTTTGTCCGCAGATTACGCAGATTTGACGGATTAAAATCCCGCACGAAAGTGGCTGCCACCGTGCGAGCAGCACACCGCCTGCCGCCTGAAGCATTCACAATCTGCTTAATCTGCGTAATCTGCGGACGATCAGCAGTTCATAAAATTCATCAACGCCTGCACACACTGCTCGCGATGCGACAAGAACGGCGCGTGCGCGGCTCCAGCGATTTCAACTACCTGGCCTTGCGGCACGGTGGCGGCCAGGTAGTGCGAAGCCTGCGGTGGCGTCAGCTTGTCGCGCTCGCCGGCAAGCGCCAGCACAGGTTGCTTGATTTGCGGCAGCATACTGCGCAGGTCGGCATCGCGCAGGATGTCGAGGCCGCCGCGCAGTGCCGCCAGCTGCGGTTCGCCACGGCTGAACAGGCGCTCGCGCAACGCTACCAGCAGCTCGCGCTCACCTTCGCTGCCCCGCACCTGCAGCGCCAGGAAACGGCGCAGGGTGGCGGCAAAATTCTGTTCCAGCTCGCCGGCAAACTGCGCCAGCGTTTCGGTTGCCATGCCATGCGCCCAGTCTTCGCGAGCCGCGAAGCATGGCGTACTGGCCAGCAAGATCAGCCGGCGCACCTGCTGCGGCTGCTGCAGCGCCCACTGCTGCGCCAGCATGCCACCCAGCGACCAGCCGCACAGGGTGAGCGGCTCATCGAATTGTGCGGACAGGGCGCTGACCACTGCGTCCAGCGTGAAGGCGTCGCCCATTTCCCGGCTATGGCCATGCCCGGGCAAGTCTACCGCGTGCACGGTGAAGCTTTGGGCAAGCTGTGTGGCCATCTCGCCCCACAGCCCACCATGCATGCCCCAGCCATGGATTAGCAGCAGCGGTTCACCCGCGCCCTGGGTCTCAATGTGCATGGGTCCCACCTTTTTCTTCAAAACCAAAATTCGCCATGCACATTCCCCTCTCCCCATCCCTCTCCCGCAAGCGGGCGAGGGGGCAATCGCATCGCTGCGCGAATTTACGATTCCTGTGCAAGCGCATGCAAAGCCTCGCTCAGTTGGTCGACGTCCGCTGCCGTGTGAGCCGCCGACAGGGTGATGCGCAGCCGCGCGGTGCCCTGCGGCACGGTGGGTGGGCGGATCGCCGCCACCCAGATGCCGCGCTCGCGCAGCGCATTGCTGAGCTGCAGGGCGCGCTCATTGTCACCCACCAGCAAGGGCTGGATCGCGGTGTCCGAAGGCATCAGCTGCCACGGCAGGCCAGCCAGCCCGAGTTTCAGTTGCGCAATCAGCTGCTGCAGGTGAGCACGCAGGCCATCGCCCTGTTCGATCAGCTGCAGGCTGTGCAGCAGCGCCACGGCCAGCGCCGGCGGCGAGGCAGTGGTGTATACGTAGCTGCGCGCGTGGTTGATCAGGGTGTCGATCACCACCTGCTCCGCCGCCACGAAGGCGCCGGATACGCCGGCACCCTTGCCCAGGGTGCCCATGTAGATGATGCGCGGTGAATCAACCCTCTCCCTAACCCTCTCCCGCTCGCGGGAGAGGGAACCATCACCCTCTCTCCCCGCGGGGAGAGAGCTGGAGAGAGAGGGAAAATGGTGATGCAACGCACCGCGCCCCTGCGCGCCCAGCACCCCAAAGCCATGGGCATCGTCCACCAGCAGCCAGGCATCGTGCTGCTCGCACAGGGCGAGGAGTTGCGGCAACGGAGCGAGGTCGCCATCCATGCTGAATACCGCATCGGTGATGACCAGCTTCCTGCCGCCTGCGGTCTGGCCCAGCAATTGCGCCAGCTGCGCCATGTCGTTGTGGCGATAGCGCTTCACCGTGGCGCGCGACAGCAGCATGGCGTCGTTGAGTGAGGCATGGTTGAGCTTGTCGGCAAACACGGTGTCGTCCTTGCCCACCAGCGCCTGCACCACGCCGAGGTTGGCCATGTAGCCGGTGGAGAACAGCAGTGCAGCCGGCTTGCCCACGAAGGCAGCCAGTTGCTGCTCCAGCTGATGGTGCGGCGCAAAGTGGCCGCTCACCAGATGGGCCGCCCCGGCGCCCACGCCCCACTGTGCTGCGCCCTGTTGCAGCGCAGTGATCAATTGCGGCTGGCTGGACAGGCCCAGGTAATCGTTGCTGCAGAACGACAGATAGTCCTGCCCATCCACCCTGATATGCGGCGACTGGGCGGACTCCAGCGTGCGACGCCGGCGCAGCAGGCCTTGCGCTGCACGCTGGTCAAGTTCGGCTTGTAATTGGGAAAAAAGCAAAATCTGTCTCATCCGCAGATTACGCAGATTGGCGCAGAATCAATCTGCGTAATCTGCGGAACATGCTTGTCAGTGCTGCTCGGCGAAGGGATACATGCCCAGCTTGTCCATCAGCGCGCGGTCGCGTTCCACCTCGGGGTTGCCTGTGGTGAGCAGCTGGTCGCCATAGAAGATGGAATTGGCGCCGGCGAGGAAGCACAGTGCCTGCACTGCATCGCTCATCTGCTGGCGCCCGGCGGACAGGCGCACGCGCGCGCGCGGCATGGTGATGCGCGCCACCGCGATGGTGCGCACGAAATCGAGCGGATCGATATCTGCCTGATTGGCCAACGGAGTGCCTTCCACCTTGACCAGGTTGTTGATCGGCACGCTCTCCGGATAAGGGTCCATGTTGGCCAGCTGGGCAATCATGCCTGCGCGCTGGGTGAGGCTCTCGCCCATGCCGATGATGCCGCCGCTGCACACATGCATGCCGGCGCGGCGCACACGCTCCAGCGTGTCGAGGCGGTCCTGGTAGTCGCGCGTGCTGATGATGTCGCCGTAGAACTCCGGCGCGGTGTCGATATTGTGGTTGTAGTAGTCGAGGCCGGCTTCCTTCAGCTGCGCGGTCTGCTCGTCATTCAGCATGCCCAGGGTGGCACAGGTTTCCATGCCCAACCCGCGCACCGCCTTGACCATCTCAAGCACGGCCGCCATGTCTTCCGCGCTCGGTTCGCGCCAGGCCGCCCCCATGCAGAAGCGGTCGGCACCGGCATCCTGTGCCGCCTTGGCGGCCTTCACCACCTCTTCTACTTCAAGCATCTTGCGGTTTTCCACGCCGGCGTCATGAAACGCCGACTGCGGGCAGTAGCCGCAATCCTCGGAGCAGCCGCCGGTCTTGATCGACAGCAGGGTGGACAGCTGCACCTGGTTGGGATCGAAATGCTGGCGATGCACCTGCTGGGCGCGGTACATCAGGTCGGCAAACGGCAGCTGGAACAGGGCTTCGATCTCGGCGACGCTCCAGGCCTGCTGTTCATTGGCGGGACGGATTTCTTTCTTGTGACCGTGAAACTTGATGGGCTGGTTTTGCATGGCGGGGCAATCCGGGTAAATTGTAGGCATTGGTTTGAGTCGGGCGGGATTATACCTTGTCAAATTTCAGCCGTCTTTTTCTGAACATCCGCTCAAATATCGAGCAGCTGCTGCCCGCCCAGCCGTGCCTGCTGTGCGGCGCGCCCAGTCACCATGGCAGCTGGTGCGAGGCCTGTGAGCAAGCGCTTCCTCGCCTGCCGGCTGCGCATTGCCCGATGTGCGCCCTGCCCACACCGGGCGGCGCAGTATGCGGTCACTGCCTGCGCAAACCGCCGCGCTTTGCACGCACCGTGGCGGCCTATGCCTACGGCTTTCCCGTGGACAAACTGATTCAGGCCTACAAGTTCGGCGCCAGCCTGCAACTGGCGCGCAGCCTGGCTGAACGACTGGTGCCGCACATCGCGGTGCGGCCGGACTGCATCGTGGCCATGCCGCTGCACCCGTTGCGTCTGCGCGAGCGTGGCTTCAACCAGTCGTTGCTGCTGGCGCGCGAGCTGGGCGCTCGTCTGGCACTGCCGGTGCTGGAGCAGGCCTGCCATCGCACGCGCAATACCGCGCCGCAATCGGGCTTGGCGTGGCGTGAGCGCGGCAGGAACATGCGCCAGGCTTTCGCCTGCACCGGGGCGGTCGCAGGCAAACATGTGGCCGTGGTGGATGACGTGATGACCACCGGCGCCTCGCTCAATGAACTGGCCGGTGCATTGAAACAGGCAGGTGCCGCCGAAGTGAGCACCTGGGTGGTGGCGCGGACGCTGCCGCATGCCGCGCAACCGTGATCAGCGCTCGCTGTGGAAGCCGAATTCGCCCTGCCACTGGCCGCGGCGGAAGTCTATCTTCAGCCAGTGCGGCACGAAGGCAGCAGGGTTGGTGATGGGAAAATCGTCCAGAGGCGGCATATCCTCCACCTCAGCCGCCGAGCACACCCTGGTCATCACCGGGCGGAACGCCACCTGCAACTGCGGCGTCACCAGCAGAAACTCGCGGCTGTGCGCCTGCTCGCCAAAGCGCACCTTCTTGCGCAACAGACAGCTGAAATACAGCTCCATCTCCACTGCCAGCGGCGTCGGGCGTCGCATCAGCTCCGCCTCGGCCGCCGGGGTCCAACCCACCTGCACACGCTTGTTCAGGATTTCCACTGTTGCCTGCATCGCTCCCCCCATGTCGAGATGGCCTCACGACAGGCATGGTGCCTGCCGCAAGGCCGATTGGCTACCGCGCTTAGTGCTTGCGCATGAAGAACACGTACTCACCGCCGCTCTCGCTGGTTGAAACCAGTTCGTTGCCGGTCTGATTGGCGAATGCCTGCATGTCCTTCACCGAGCCGGGGTCGGTCGAAACCACCTTCAGCACCTGGCCGGCCGCCAGGGTCGCCAGCTCCTTCTTGGTGCGCAATATCGGCATGGGGCAATTGAGGCCGCGTGCATCCAGTTCCTTGTCGTAGTTCATGATGATTCTCCTTTCACATGTCGTTTTCAATCTTGAAGGCATTGAACACAATGTCCGCTGCCACATTGCGCGCGCCGTGGCTCACCGCATCCAGAATGTCGCCATCGCTCCAGCCCAGGGCGCGCAACTGGTCCAGATCGGATTTTTGCACCTGCTTCGGCTCGCTGGTCGCCTTCAGCACCAGCTGCAGCATGGCCTTTTCCTTCCCCGGCAAGGGTGCTTGCGCGGGATCACGTTTGGCCGCGGCCAGCTGCTCCGGTGTGAGGCCGGCGACATGCATCAGCATGCCCTCATTCATGTTCACGCAATACTCGCAATCGTTATGTTGCGACACCAGCATGCGGATCATTGCCAGCAGCGGAAAGCTCAGGGTCGGGTGCTGCATGTAGTAGCGGATGCTGTGCCAGTGCTGCCCCAGCAGCTCAGGGCTGGCGCTGCTCAGGCGGAAGGCATTGGGAATGCGCCCCATCATCCTGTGTATCTGTTCATACAACTCGGCCACTGTGCCGCTGGCCTGTTCTGGTGCCACCGTTGCAATCAAGCTCATCACTGCCTCCTCTCTGAGAATACCGACCGTTCGGTATGTTGTTGAACCAAAAAAACACCGCCCTATTTGACGGCGCGTCCCTTCCTTGCCGGCTGTGCCAGCAAACTGCCGACATAGCCGTGCAGCTGCTGCATACAGCTTTCGAACGCCCTGGGCGATTGCATGTTCTTGGCCACGCCGATGCAGCCCTCCCAGGCCGACACCACGAACAGTGCGGCAGCCTTGTAATCGACCTCGGGGCGAATCACCCCCTGCTGCTGGCCGCGCTTGAGCGCACCTTCCACCGTCTTCTGCCAGATCCCCAGCACGCTGCCCAGCTGCTTCTGGAACAGCTCATCGATGGCGCTCATCTCCTGCATCAGGTTGTTCAGCGGACACCCCAGCATGACGAAATCCGACGGCACTTTCTTGTGGATGGTGGCGATCACCTCCAGCAAGGCCTCGACGGGGTGTTCGCTGTCGCGCACGGGCTGGAACACCAGCTGCTCCAGGCGCTGGCTGATCACCTCGTCGATCACAGCCAGGCCCAGCGCCTGCTTGGTGGGGAAATGATGGTACAGCGCGCCCTTGGTGAGCCCGGTGTCCTGCAGGATGTTGGCGATGCTCGCGGCCTGAAAGCCCTGGCGATGGATTTCGCAGAAAGCCGAGTGCAGTATCTTGTCGCGTGTAAGGTCGGGCTGTTTGGTTTGCATGACGGAATTACATACCAACCGGTATGTATCTGTCAAGCGTATCGGTCAGGCTGTCCAGAGTGATCAGGGAAAGTTGAACGCATGAATGCGTGCGGCTGGCAACAGCGCTTCTGCCGAAGCCAGCGACCGGCATCAATCTTCCGTTCGGTCGCCCAGGGCCATGACCTCCGCCACGGTTGTCCGGCCCTGGCTCATCTGAGCCAGCGCCTGATTTTTCAAGGTCAGGCCCTGCATATGCTCGCGTGCAGCCTGCATGAAGCGGGCGGCGTCATAATGCGCGGCCGCATCCACCAGAGCCTGGTTCATCTCCAGCATTTCATACACGCCCATGCGGCCACGGTAGCCGGTGCCATTGCAGTGCGTGCAGCCACGCCCACGCTGCAGGGTGCCCCACTGGTTGCGTTGCACACCGGCATGCTCCAGCCATTCCACTTCCTGCGGCGTGGGCACATAGGGTTCAGCGCAACGTTCACAGGTGCAGCGGATCAGCCGCTGCGCCAGCACCACCTGCACCG
>DATDDN010000097.1:0-11006 GCA_036523795.1 Gallionellaceae bacterium
AGCGAATTTACTTACTGCTTTTCGACTTTGTGCGAGTTACTTCTACTAATATTTTGAGATCAATTATCAGCCGTAGCCAACAATCAACTCCTTAGTTCACATAACCCACACTAATCGGTTGTTTTGTTTGAATTTTAAAGAACCTTACCGCTTTCGCAGTTGCTGCCGTAGCAGCGAAGAGGTGCGCATTATACAGATCAAAATTACTGCGTCAACCCCATTTAAAACTGTTTCGACTGTTTGGTTGCGGGGGCAGGATTTGAACCTACGACCTTCGGGTTATGAGCCCGACGAGCTGCCAGACTGCTCCACCCCGCGTCAGCGAAGGTCGAACTATAGCAAAGCAAACCCCCTCTCGTCAAACCCATATTGCCATCCCAAGTACATCACTTCTCTTAAGGGCCGCTTAAAAGCGAATAAAAAACCTGCATATCAATCTATTAGGATAATTTGTCCAATCAAGTTAAAATTCACTCATGGGCCAAATATCTCGATATCTGATGCTGCTGTTCTTCGCGCTGATGCAATGCATTGCGCCGATTGCACATGCCCATACTGACGGACATAGTGTCGGGTACGGCGTACACCTTGACCTCGATACACCCGATTTGTCTGAACCGGGCGTTGCTCGCGCCGGCAGCGTCGCCGCCGTGCATACGCATTCATCCATAATAAGCATGCCGCCCGGGCACAGCTCGGACAAGTACAGTTTCCCGATTCCTGGCCAGCACGCCACAGCCCTCATCCCGAGCAACATCGCAGTTACACAGATTGCGATACTCCATAGCGCCCCCCTTATATATCAGTACCACGCCTACGAACGGCCATTCGGGCAAGCGCCCCCTCTGTAACTCGCATCTTCATTCGCAGCCTTCACCAGGCAGCCAAAGTACAGATCTGCATTTCACGCAGGCTATTTGCATTCCCGCAATAGATGGAGCTCATTCATGATCAAAGTATTTCTTGTCTCATTATTTACCCTGTTGATGTGGGTATCCCAAAGTGCCGCCGCAGCCGAGGAGCTGGCACTCTCGCAAAAGCAGATTCAGACCTTGGGCATTGCCACCTCGACAATCAGCGCCAGCCAACCCGGCCTGATCGCCGGCATGCCCGCCCAGGTCGTCATTCCGGGCAATCAGATGTTCATCGTCAGCACGCCATTGCCGGCCATGGTCGAACAAACACTGGTAGGGGTAGGTGATCATGTTGGCAAGGGGCAGGCCCTGGCGCGCCTGCAAAGCCCGGCATTGGCAGAAGCACAACGCGGCTTGCTGCAGGCAAGCACCCAGGAAAAGCTAGCAAAGGACAACCTGACACGCGACGAACAACTGTGGAAGGAAGGCATCATCTCGGAAAGCCGTTATCGCATGGCACGCAGCCAATACACCGAGGCGGCGGCTGCGCTGGCCGAACGCAGACAGATGCTGCGCCTGAGCGGCATGTCGGGAAACGCCATTGCCCAACTTGAGTCCGGCAGCAATCTGAACAGCCTGCTCGTCATCGCCTCACCGATTGAAGGCGTGGTGCTGGAAAAGTCCGTCAGCGCAGGCCAACGCCTGGAGGCTGCCACACCATTGTTCAAAGTGGCAAAACTGCAGCCATTGGCCCTGGAGATCCAGGCGCCTCTCGCGGGCACGCAAGGTATCAAGGTTGGAGCCGAGGTCACCATACCTGGCAGCGATGCCAAGGGAAAGATCAGCGCCATCGGCCAGAGCCTGAGCAACAGCAACCAGACAGTCCTGATCCGCGCACTCATACATCAGGGCTCGCAGAGCCTGCGCCCGGGACAGTTTGTCGAGGCCAGCATCGCCACTTCAGCCAAAGGCACAGTGCAATGGAGTCTACCTAACAGCGCACTGGCAAGAGTGGAAGGAAAGAGCGTGGTATTTGTTGAAACAGCAAAAGGCTTCCGTGCCGAACAAGTCAGCGTCCTGCACGAGGGGGACCAGAATTCACTGGTTTCCGGAAAATTCAATGGCGGTGAAAAGATCGCCATACGCGGCATATCTGCATTGAAAGCCATGCTGATGGGCATCGGCGGGGGGGAATGATGCTGGCAAGACTCGTCGAATTTTCCCTGACCCAGCGCCTGCTCGTCATCGTACTGACCCTGTTGCTGATAGGCACCGGGATAGTCGCGTTCCGCGAACTGCCGATAGACGCCTTTCCGGATGTATCGTCCACCCAGGTCAAAGTCATCATGAAAGCCCCGGGCATGACTCCCGAAGAGGTGGAGGCCCGCATCGTCGCTCCGATCGAGCTGGAAATGCTGGGCATCCCCAATCAGCGCATTCTGCGCTCCATCTCCAAATACGCCATTGCCGACATCACCATCGATTTTGCCGACAGTACTGATATCTACTGGGCTCGGCAGCAAGTGGCAGAGCGCCTGAACAACGTGCTGCGCGATCTTCCGGAGGGCGTCGGCGGCGGCCTTGCCCCCATCACCACCCCGCTGGGCGAGATGTTCATGTTTACCGTGGAAGGAGAAGACTACACGCTGGAGCAGCGCCGCACCCTGCTCGACTGGACCATACGCCCCGCCCTGCGCACGCTGCCTGGAGTCGCCGACGTCAACTCGCTCGGCGGCCTGGCTCGCAGCTTTGAAATCGTGCCGGATCACACCGCGCTTGCAGCGCGCAGCCTCACCATGGCCATGCTGCAGCAGGCGCTGCAGGCGAACAACCGCAACGACGGCGCCGGCCGCCTGAACGATGGCGACGAGGCGCTGCTGGTTCGCGCCGAAGGCAGCATCCGCAATCTGCAGGACGTACGCGACATCGTCATCAGCAACCAGGGTGGCATGCCCATCCGCATCGGCGACGTGGCACAAGTCCGCATCGGCAGCCTCACCCGATATGGCGCGGTCAGCAAAGACGGCCAGGGCGAGGCCGTCGAAGGACTGGTGCTCGGCCTGCGCGGCGCCAATGCCCAGAAAGTGGTGGAAGGCGTGCGCACCAAGCTGGCAGAAATTGCACCGCAGCTTCCGCCCGGCGTCACCACTCACGTTTTCTACGATCGCGGCAGCCTGGTCAAACGCGCCATCGGCACGGTTTCAAAAGCGCTGGGTGAAGCCATCGTGCTGGTCGTGCTGTTGCTGGTGCTGTTCCTGGGCAACCTGCGCGCCGCTCTGGTCGTCGCCATCACCCTGCCACTCGCCGTGCTGGGCACCTTCATCCTGATGCAGCAGTTCGGCATGTCGGCCAACCTGATGAGCCTGGGCGGACTGGCCATCGCCATCGGCATGCTGGTGGATGCGGCGGTGGTCGTGGTGGAAAACATCATCAGCCACCTCGCGGTCAAGCGCCAGCACATTCCCCACCTGCATGTGGTCTATCGCGCGGTCAAAGAAGTGATCACGCCGGTCGCCGCCGGGGTTGCCATCATCATCATCGTATTCCTGCCGCTGATGACCTTGCAGGGGCTGGAAGGCAAGCTGTTCATTCCCGTGGCGCTGACCATAGTGTTTGCGCTGGGATCGTCGCTGCTGCTGTCATTAAGCGTCATCCCCATGCTCGCCTCCTTTCTGTTGCACCACAGCAGCCACGACGACCCTTGGCTGGTGCGCAAGGCCCAGAGTATCTATCTTCCCCTGTTGCAGCGCGCCCTGCTCAACGAGCGCAAGGTGCTGATCATCGCCCTCAGCGCGCTGCTGCTGACCGGCGTGGTTTATCTGTTCATCGGCAAGACCTTCATGCCTGAAATGGATGAAGGTGACGTCATCATGCAGACCAGCAAGCTGCCCTCCATCAACCTGACGCAAACCGCCGCCATTGATCAGCGCGTGCAGCAGGCCATCCTAAAGGCGGTGCCGGAGGTGCAAGGCATCGTCTCCCGCGCCGGCTCGGATGAGCTGGGCCTGGATCCGATGGGCCTGAATGAAACCGACAACTTCCTGGTGCTCAAGCCGCAGGCGGAATGGCACGTCAAGGACAAACAGGCGCTGATCGACGAAATCCGCAAGGTCATGGATGACTTCCCGGGCATCGAATACAGCTTCACCCAGCCCATCGCGATGCGCGTATCCGAAATGCTCACGGGCTCGCGCGGCGACGTCGCCATCAAGATCTTCGGCCCTGACATAAATCAGCTCAACGAACTGGCAGAAAAGATGGTGAGCGTGATCAAGGGCATCAAGGGCAGTGAAGACAGCTACACCGTCAAGAACAACGGCGTGCAGTATTACCGTGTCATCATCGACCGCCTCGCTGCCGGCCGCCTTGGACTCAACGTGGATGAAATCGGCAACAGCCTGCGCACCCAGGTCGAAGGCCAGCAGCTCGGCACCGTCATCGAGACTGCGCGCCGCACCCCCCTGCTGGTGCGAGGGGAAGCCGATGTCCGGCAATCGCCGGCGTTGTTCTCCGCCCTCACACTGGCCCTGCCCAACGGCCACAGCGTCCCGCTGTCGGTCATCGCCCGGCTCGAGCGTGCCGATGGTCCGGTCAAGGTAGATCGCGAAAGCGGCGCGCGCATGGCCATCGTGCAGACCAATGTGCGCGACCGTGACCTGGTGGGCTTTGTGGACGAGGCCAAGGCAGCCGTTGCCGCACAGATCCCGCTGCCGCCCGGCTACTTCCTCAAATGGGGCGGCCAGTTCGAAAACCAGCAGCGCGCCGCAGCCCGCCTGGCCGTCGTGGTTCCCGTTTCGCTGGGCCTGATCTTCGCCCTGCTGTTCGCCACGTTCGGCTCGGTACGCCAGGCCGCGCTGGTGCTCAGCAACATCCCGTTCGCCCTTATCGGCGGCGTGTTCGCGTTGTGGATCAGCGGCGAATATATGTCGGTGCCGGCTTCAGTCGGCTTTATCGCATTGCTGGGCATCGCCGTGCTGAACGGCGTGGTGATGGTGTCCTATTTCAACCAGCTGCACAACGAAGGCATGGATATCACCCGCGTGGTATTCGAGGGCGCCAAGCGCCGCCTGCGCCCGGTATTGATGACAGCCAGCATCACCGCCTTCGGCCTGCTGCCGCTGCTGTTTGCGCACGGCCCGGGCTCGGAAATCCAGAAACCTCTGGCGATCGTGGTGACCGGCGGCCTGGTCAGCTCCACTCTGCTGACCCTGATCATGCTGCCCATACTTTATCGCCGCTTCGGCATCAAGCGCCAAGGATGAACGCCATGAACAAGACACTGAATTGCTGCCTGACCCTGGTGTATCACCAGACCCTGGAAGAGCGCCTGGTTGACCATCTGCTGGAACACCCGGAGTGGGTCACGGGCTTCTCGACCGCCAAGATAGAGGGACACAGCCGGAAGGAACACCTGCCCAGCATGCTGGAGCAGGTACGCGGCCGTTCGCAGCGCAGCGAGATTCGCTGCGTCATGAATCTGGAGGACGCCCAGGCCCTGGTGGCCTATCTCAGGCAACACGAACCCAATGAGGAGATCGCCTACTGGATCGCTCCCATCATTGAGTATGGGAGGCTGATATGAAACGTCTGTTAACACTGTTCGCCTCGCTGCTGCCAGCGCTGGTGCTGGCTGCGGAGGGCGAATTTGCTGACTTGCCCGCGCCCACCCAGGTCGAAGCAGCGTTGCGCCAGCACATCGATGTGCAGACCGCCACCACCGGCATCCTGCTGGAACAAAGCAACCAGCGCAAACTGGAGAGCGGCAACTATGAATTCAACCTGCGTGCCGGCGGCGCACAGCGCAACATCAGCAGCACTGGCCAGGTGCTGCGGGAATGGGACGTCGCCGTCGAACGCCCGTTGCGCCTGTTCAACAAGGGTTCACTCGATAGCGACATCGGTGCAGAAGGCGTTTCGCGAGCCGAATTCGCCCTCGGCGATGCGCGCCATGAGGCATCCCGCCTGCTCCTGCATCTGTGGTTCAACTGGCTGCGCGAGCAAGCACAGGTCAGCCAGTGGCAACAGCAGGTCGACATCCTGGATCAACAGGCACAAATGACCGAGAAGCGCATGCTGGCGGGTGATGCACCGCACATGGAGCTGAACCAGGCCCAGGCCGCACTGGCGCAGGCCAGGGTTTCCCTGCAGCAAGCCAGCATGCGTGCCCAGCTTGCGGCCAGCGAGCTGCAGCGTCCATTCCCCGAACTGCCCCTGCCTGCCCAGCCCGTGCTGGCCACACCGCAACCGATCGAACACGAGTTGAGCTACTGGCAGGAGAAAATTGTTTCCGACAATCACGAGCTGCGCATGATGCAGTCCGACAGCCGCATCCAGCAGCTGCTGGCCGAGCGCAGCAGCGCCGACCGCGTGCCGGACCCTACCGTCGGCCTGCGTTACTCCAACGAAAAGGAAGGGGAAGAGAAGGTGTCGGGAATATACATCTCCGTGCCGCTCTCCTTTGGCCTGCGCGGCACCCAGGCACAGATTGCACGCCGTCATGCGGAGATTGCCCATCAGCGCGAAGCAGCGACCAGGCGTCGCGTGGAGGGTGACGTGTACGCCAGTTACACCCAGGCAGTGAACAGCTACCTGATCTGGCAACAGGCAGATCAGGCCGCGGGCAGCGTGCGCCAGAACGCCGATCTGGTTGCGCGTGCCTACACGCTGGGGGAAAGCAGCCTGACCGATACGCTCAATGCCCGCCGCCTGGCCCTGGAATCAAGCCTGGCCGCCAGCATGGCGCAACTGGATGCCAACGAAACGCGTTACCGCCTGTTGCTCGATGCGCACCTGCTGTGGCCACTGGACGTTCATGATGGAGAAACGCCTCCATGAGCTTCAACGACTGGATTGGCGGCATCGCCGCCACCATGACCACCACTGCGTTCATCCCTCAGGCATGGCAAGTCTGGCGCACCCGCCACACGCATGACATCTCGCTGGGCATGTATGTCATCTTTACCGGCGGCGTGGTGTTGTGGCTGGTCTATGGCGTGCTGATGATGTCGTGGCCCATCATCGTCGCCAACAGCATTACCGCCCTGCTGGCCGGTGCGGTGCTGGTGATGAAACTGCGCTTCGGCTGAGCCCTACTCCCGCCGCATCACGTCCTGATGCAGCTGGGCCGGTGGCAGGCCGTGCTGATGCAGCCGGCGCGCGATTCGGTCCATGGCGGAATCCGGCGCAGTGAGATAAACGTCAAAGCCTGACAGATCAGGGTAATCTGCGGTAATGGCGGCAGCCAGTGTCTCCATGTCGCGCGCATCCAGCTCGGCATCGTTCGCATCTTCCCACCAGCCGCCGCTGTTGGCATCCTGCTGCAGCGCCGTGTACCTGAAATTGTCCAGCGCATCCACCCAGGAGCGGCACAGATTCTGCAAATAGTGCCTGTCACCGTGGCGCACCATCCAGTACAGATGGAGGGGCTGCTCCGCTTCCAGTGCGAAGGCATGCTCGATGATGCTCTTGATCGGCGCAAAACCGGTTTCATATGCCACAAAGATGATCGGCCGTTTTGATGCCTCATCCAGCGTGAAATTGCCCTGCGGGCCCTCAATGGTCACGGCCTCGCCGGGCTGCAGCTGGTCAAACACATATTCGGAGAATGCATCGCCGCGCACACGGTGGAGGTGAAACTGCAGATTCATCGCATTGCATGGGCAACTGGCCAGCGATTTGTTGCGCGCGGGCACGCCTTCGATGCTCAGGCTGACGTGCTGCCCCGCAAGGAAATGCAGGGTTTGTGACCGCGGCGTACGCAAATGCAGGATCAGGATATCGTCCTGCAGCACCTCCAGCTTCTCCACTTTGGTCACAATCCTCTGCAACGGGATTTCTTCTGCGCTGCCGATCTCCTGCGCCTCGATCAGCAGGTCGGACTCGGGAGTCGTGCAGCACATCAGCACGTAGCCCGCCTCGGTCTGCGCCTCTGAAAAACGGAAATCGTGGTGCTGTGTGTCGCGCACCTGGCCCGATACCAGTCGCGCGCCACAGTCGCCGCACGCTCCGCTGTTGCAGCTGTATTTCACCGCCACGCCGGCACGCAAGGCCGCTTCCAGCAGCGTCTCATTCCTGGCTGCCCTGAATTCCTTCCCACTCGGCAGCAACTGGATGCGAAAAGTCATGCGCAGTTTCTCGTTCTGTCCCCTGATCAGGGCACTATAACAGCGGCTCGCAAGAAATACACCGGCCTTGCAGCAGGGACTCTTCATCAGCATCGACTGATTGGCATGTTGCCCGGCCATCCATTAAACTATATACACTGTTCAGCACCACCCAGGCTTTGCCATGCAAAAGAAACTCTTGATCGATATTCGCACCCTAGGAAATGCCCCCGCAGAAAGCCGCAGACTAGGTATGGGCCAATCCTTCAGCCCGTTTATGTCCAACGGGTTGCATGGCCGATTCCCCGCACAGCAGACAGCCTGCCGTTTCAATTGACGCACCTGTCGAATATATCTACATTTCACATTTCGCAACCCGGTGTTTACCAGCACCCTAACCGCCATCCACAGGAGCAGCCATGTCCACCACTATTGAATCAATCCTGACCGAAAACCGCGTATTCCCGCCCTCCGCCGCATTTGTGGCACAGGCCAACGTGCCCGGCATGGCGGCCTATCAGGCCATGACCAAAGCCGCGCAGGATGATTACGCCGGCTTCTGGGCCAAACTGGCGAGCGACAACATCGTGTGGCGCAAGCCCTTCACCAAATCCCTGGACGAAAGCAACGCGCCTTTCTACAAATGGTTTGAGGATGGCGAACTGAACGTCTCCTACAACTGCTTGGACAAACACCTGCAGACCCAGCCGGACAAGACCGCACTGATCTTCGAAGCCGACGACGGCCAGGTCACCAAAGTCAGCTACCGCGATCTGCATGCGCGTGTCGGCCAGTTTGCCAACGCGCTCAAATCGCGCAACATCAAGAAAGGCGATCGCGTCATCATCTACCTGCCGATGAGCATTGAAGCAGTCGTGGCCATGCAGGCCTGCGCCCGCATCGGCGCCATCCACTCGGTGGTGTTCGGCGGCTTCTCCTCCAAGAGCCTGCATGAGCGCATTGTCGATGCGCAGGCCTGTGCCGTGATCACCGCAGATGCGCAGCAGCGCGGCGGCAAGCTGATGCCGCTGAAATCCATCGTGGACGAGACCCTCGCGCAGGAAGGCTGCGACTGCGTGCGCAGCGTCATCGTTTACCGCCGCGCCGGCAGCAACGTGCAGTGGGACGACAAGACCAATGTCTGGTGGCACGACCTCATCAAAGACCAGCCCACCCAGTGCGAGCCGGAATGGGTCAGCGCCGAGCACCCCCTGTTCATCCTGTACACCTCCGGCTCCACCGGCAAACCTAAGGGCGTGCAGCATTCCAGCGCCGGCTATCTGCTGGGTACCATGCTCACCATGGACTGGGTGTTTGACTACAAGCCGACCGACGTCTTCTGGTGCACCGCCGACGTGGGCTGGATCACCGGCCACAGCTACGTAACCTACGGCCCGCTCGCCATGGGTGCCACCCAGGTCATCTTCGAAGGCATCCCCACCTATCCTGATGCCGGCCGCTTCTGGAAAATGATCCAGGACCACAAGGTCACCACCTTCTACACCGCGCCCACCGCCATCCGCTCGCTGATCAAGCTGGGCGGCGACCTGCCCAAACAGTACAACCTGTCCAGCCTGCGCCTGCTGGGCAGCGTGGGCGAGCCGATCAACCCTGAAGCGTGGATGTGGTACTACACCGTAGTCGGCCAGGAACGCTGCCCCATCGTGGACACCTGGTGGCAGACCGAGACCGGCTGCCACATGATCGCCCCGCTGCCCGGCGTGGAAGCGCTCAAGCCCGGCTCCTGCACCATGCCCATCCCCGGCATCGAGATCGCCGTGGTGGACGAGACCGGCCACGAAGTCGGCAAGAACCACGGCGGCTCGCTGGTGATCAAGCGCCCCTTCCCCTCGCAGATCCGCACCATCTGGGGCGATCCGGAGCGCTTCAAGAAGAACTACTTCCCCGAAGAACTTCATGGCTATTACCTGGCGGGCGACTCCGCCAACCGTGACGAGGATGACTACATCTGGATCATGGGCCGCAACGACGACGTGCTGAAAGTATCCGGCCACCGCCTGGGCACCATGGAAATCGAATCCGCCCTGGTGGCCAACCCGCTGGTGGCCGAGGCCGCAGTGGTAGGCCGCCCGCACGACATCAAGGGCGAAGCGGTGGTCGCTTTCGTCGTGCTGAAAGCGCACCGCCCGCAGGAAGCCGCGGCCGCCAAGAAGCTGGTGGAAGACCTGCGCAACTGGGTCGGCAAGGAGATCGGCCCGATTGCCAAGCCGGATGAAATCCGCTTCGGTGACAACCTGCCCAAGACCCGCTCCGGCAAGATCATGCGCCGCCTGTTGCGTGCCATCGCCAAGGGCGAGGAGATCACCCAGGACACCTCCACACTGGAAAATCCCGCCATTCTTGAACAGCTGAAAGAAATTGTGAAATAGCACCGTCGCTGCGGCAAGAAGTGACACTCAGAGGCCGCACTCGCGGCCTCTGTGCTTTTCAGGCTGTCTTGACCACCGCCACCCACGGGCATATCCTTCTGATTTCATACAGCAAGGGGGGGTTATGAACCGTTATCGAGTATTGCTCCCACTGCTCACGATGGTGAGCATGGGGTCCACCAATGCGCTCGCCGCCGACACCGAGCCAACCAGCAATCAGCTAGCCCAGGCGCGTACGCCGGCCAGCGCCGCAAAACCCTCCGAAACAGATGCCAGAACACGCCGCGAAGCACAGCTTGCCGCGCGACAAAGAATGCTCACCTCCGCGCGCAACCTGATCCAGGCGGGCAAACCGGCCGATGCCTACGCGTTGTTGCTGCCACAGCAATCCAACATGGCCGGCGATGTGGAATACGACTACCTGCTCGGCCTTGCAGCAATCGACAGCGGCAAGCCCAATGAAGCCATCTTCGCACTGGAACGTGTGCTGGCCGTGTCGCCAAATCACCTGCAGGCCCGCGCCGAAATCGCCCGCGCCTATCTGGCCGCCGGCGAGCTGGACGCCTCCAAACAGGAATTCATCACCGTACAACAACAGAACCCGCCCAAGGAAGTCAGCGCCACCATCCAGAAATACCTGGACATCATCGAAACGGACC
>DATDDN010000098.1:0-39173 GCA_036523795.1 Gallionellaceae bacterium
AGATAGGCGCGTTTGCCCAGATGGTCCAGCGCCCAGCGCGTGCCGGGGATGATCTGCTGATTGGGTACGGCGCCGAGGTAATACAGGTTGGGCGATTGTTCCAGGCCCTCATACTGCAGCGGATAGAACATCAGGTGATGATGTTGCTCGACCACCGGCTTGACGGCCTTGCGACAGGAAGAGGTCCAGCAGGCGAACAGGGCGCTGACGTGGTCCGCCGTGATCAGGCGCTCGGCCTCGCGTGCAAACTGTGCGTCATCCGAGCGCCCGTCGGCCAGGTCGATTTCCACCGGGCGGCCGAGCAGGCCGCCGTTCGCATTCAGTTCTTCCACCGCCAGGCGGACAGCGTCCACAATGGGACGTTCGCTATCGGCCATGGTGCCGGTGAGGGAGTGCAGCACGCCGATGCGGATGGGGGCGGGAGAGGGGCGCAAGCGATACGCCAGCATGGCTGCGGCCAGCAGGAGGAAGAGTACAGGCCAGAGGCGGGGCGTCAATTTCATTATGCGTTGATAGCCATTCCCGATCGCAAATTCAAGCGTGTGGCATGCACGGAATCTTGTGGCATTTTGCAGCGACGCGTCTACATTCGATCAATTTTAGGGGCAGCGCTGGAAATTGGGCAATTAAGCCGGATGGATGGGGGAGCTGTGGGGACAGACGGTATAATCCGTCCATTACCCACCCGAGTGAGCAGCCATGCCAGACACGCCATTTTCTTCGCTGCACAGCTTCCAGCAGGCGTTTGTCGCAGGGTTGAGCGGGCTGTTGCACAAAGGCGGGCTGGGGCCTTTCATTCTGGTGTGCGCCAACGCCAGCTTCGACCGCGCCGTGCAGGCGGCTACCGCCAGCGAGCTGGCGCAAGTCTATGGCGGCCTGCGTGACGAATACGTTGCGGCCCTGCGGCAGGGGCGCCCGATTGCGGCGGTGGAAGAAGATCTGCTGGTGTTCCTCAAACTGCATGCGGTCGGCTTCGAACAACTGCAGGCCACCGAAGTGCGGCATGCCGGGCCGTGGGAGGTGCAGTTCAACCAGCTGCGTTCATTCCGCCCGCGTCGCATCAGCACGCAGGTGACGGCCAGCCTGCACCTGCCGTTTGATGAAAAGGGCTTTCATTTCAACAAGCCCTTCATGCACAAGGAGGCGTTCTGGGAGGGCGAGCTGCAAGGTCGCCGCGCCACGCTGTTCTACAACAAATACCCCTTCATCGATCTGCACGGGCTGCTGGTGCTGGAACGCGAGGCGGGCCTGCCGCAATTCCTGCAGGAGGAGCATCACCACTACCTGTGGCAAACCACGCAAAGCCTGGCACAGACGCTGCCCGGCGTGGGTTTTGGCTATAACGCGCTGGGTGCATTCGCCTCGGTCAATCACCTGCATTTCCAGATGTTCGTCAAACCTGCCGGCTTGCCCGTGATGCAAGCGCGCTGGCAGCACAATGGTGGGCGCGAGGCCTATCCCGCAGCCTGTGCGGCATTTAATGATGCGACATCGGCATGGGCTCATCTGGCGCAGCTGCATGCCGCCAATACGCCGTATAACCTGCTGTATACGCCGGGCCGCCTGTATGTGTTTGCGCGCAGGAGGCAGGGCAGCTACGCCCAGCCGGAATGGACCAGCGGCTTTTCCTGGCATGAATTGTCCGGCGGCATGATCACCTTCAACCGCGATGACTATGCGCGGCTGGAACCACCCGAAATCGAGCAGTCGCTCGCGGCCTTGCGCTGACATGAACGCCGTACAAATCGTCATCCCCGAACTGTTCCTGCCGCCCGAGCTGATGCAGGCGGCCGCTGCGGATCTGCAGCTGCCCGCTCTGCTGCAGCTGCTGGCGCGCAGCGAACGCGAGCCCTTGCAGGACGCCACCCTGGAGGGCTGGCTGGCGCGGATGCTCGGCGTGGCAGAGGGCGGGCTGGCGCCGTACTGCCTGCAGGCGGAGGGGATCGCACCCGGCAGCAGCTACTGCCTGCGTGCCGATCCGGTGCACCTGCGCCTGCAGGGCAACCAGATGCAGGTGCGGGCGGATGTGTTGCCCAGTGCGGCAGAAGCGGGCGCGCTGTGTGACAGCCTGAACACGCATTTTGCCGCAGCCGGGCTGCATTTTTCTGCGCCGCATCCGCAGCGCTGGTATGTGCAGGTGGACCATGCACCCGCGCTGCGCACAACGCCATTGACACAAGTCGTGGGGGAGGATGCGCAGGCGCATCTTCCCTCCGGCGCCGATGCCCTGCACTGGCACGGCGTGATGAATGAAATCCAGATGCTGCTGTTCGAACACGCGGTGAACCAGGCGCGGGAGGCGCGCGGTGAATTGAGCGTCAACAGCGTGTGGCTGTGGGGTGGCGGGGTGGCTGCACAGGCCTTGCCGCAGCCGTTTGCCTGCGTGATCAGCGACGGCGAGCTGGCGCTGTTGCTGGCACGGGCGGCCGGCATGCAGGAGCTGGGTCTGCCTGCAGAGCAGCCGTTTCCGGTGGCGCAGGTGCGCGGTGAGGTGCTGCTGGTGTGGGCGGGTTTGCAGACAGCCTTGCTGCACGGCGACCTGGCGTCATGGCGCAGCGAATTGCTGCGCTTCGAGCAGCAGTGCATGGCGCCCTTGCTGGTCATGCTCAAGGCAGGCAGGATAGGGCGCATCGTGCTGGATGTGCCGGGCGCCACCGCATCGCGCCATGTGCTGCCGCGTGCGGCAACCTGGAAACTATGGCGCTTTGCGCGGCCTCTGGCGTACTATGCAATGAACTGAGTTGGCGAGACGGCATGAATTTCTGGAATACCACAATCGATTATTTTTGGCGCGACGGCTCGCTGCTGGTGCTGGTGATGGTGCTGTGCCTGTGGCTGGTGCTGTTCCACTTCCGCCCCGAAGAGCGCAAGAGCCTGTTCAATACCATGGGCTTCTTCCTGGCCTGCAGCCTGGGACAGTTTGTCAGCAGCGTGATGTTTGCGCTGGAATACACCCGTTCGGCGTCAGCACTGCACGAAGTGTTCTACATCGGCGCGGGCATCGCGGTGATCCGCCTGTGGGGGCTGCTGGCCTTCCGCATCGTATTGCCGATGTTCAAGCTGTCGCCGCCGCGCATCACCGAGGACATCATCGTCATCATCGCCTACATGGCCTGGGGCATGGCGCGCCTGCGCTACGCCGGGGTGGACCTGGGCAGCCTGGTGGCTACCTCGGCCATGATCACGGCGGTGGTGGCGTTTTCCATGCAGGATACGCTGGGCAACATACTTGGCGGGCTCGCGCTGCAGCTGGACAACTCGATCGAGATCGGCGACTGGATCAAGGTGGACGACATAGCGGGGCGCGTGGTGGATATCCGCTGGCGTTCCACCCTGGTGGAAACCCGCAACTGGGAGACCGTGGTCATCCCCAACAGCCAGCTGATGAAGAACAAGTTCCTGGTGCTGGGAAGGCGTCGCGACCAGCCGGTGCAATGGCGGCGCTGGGTGTGGTTCAACGTGAACATGGAAGTCGCGCCTACGCGGGTGATCCGTATCGTCGAGGAGGCCGTGCAGCAGACCGAGATCGCCAACGTGGCGAGGACGCCGCAGCCCAACTGTGTGCTGATGGATGTCGACGACAAGGGCTATGCGCGCTACGCCATGCGTTACTGGCTCACCGACCTGGTCGCGGACGATCCCACCGATGCGCTGATCCGCTGGCAGATCATGACTGCGCTGCAGCGCCATGACATCCACCTGGCCGTGGACGAGCGCCACATCCACCTGATCAAGGAGAACGAGAGGCACGAGGAGATCATGCAGCAGCGCGAAGTGGCGCTGCGCGTGAAGACACTGAAGCGCGTCGAGCTGTTCTCGCAGATGACCGATGACGAGCTGCAGACCCTGGCGGAACGGCTCAGGTACGCCCCGTTTGCCAAGGGCAACATCATTGCCAGGCAGGGCGCGGTGGCGCACTGGCTGTACATCATCATCACCGGTGATGCGGAGGTGTATTTTGAAACGCCTGCGGGCGAGAAGCGCGTGATCAACCAGCTGGGCAAGGGCAGTTTCTTCGGTGAAATGGGCATGATGACCGGCGCGCCGCGTTCGGCTTCCGTGATAGCCAAGAGCGATGTCGAATGCTACCGCCTGGACAAGGAAATGTTCGAGGAGATCCTGCGCGCGCGGCCGGCCATCGCCGAAGAAATTTCGCACATCCTGGCCAAGCGCCGCGCCGAGCTGGACAGCGTGATCCAGAACCTGGATACCGAGTCGGCACAGAAGGTGATTTCGCAGCGGCGTAGCGAGATTCTTGGCACGATACGGCGCTTCTTCGGTCTGCCCGTATAGCGCAGGCGGGTGACCATCAGGGTGGCCACTTCCCCGCCAATCTTCAATACCTGATAAGCAGCGTCAAGTTCGGACAATCCTGTATAATCGCGCCCGCCTATCGAAAACCCATGCTCATAAAGAAGCTTTGAATCCATGAAAGTTACCTTCCTCGATTTTGAACAGTCTGTTGCCGATCTGGAAAACAAGATTGAAGAGCTGCGCTATGTGCAGGATGATTCCGCAGTCGATATTTCCGACGAAATCAACCGTCTGCAGAAGAAGAGCCAGACCCTGACCAAGGAAATTTACGCCAAGCTCACGCCCTGGCAGATTTCCCAGGTATCGCGCCATCCGCAGCGCCCTTACACGCTGGATTACATCGAGCACCTGTTTACCGATTTTGAAGAGCTGCACGGCGATCGCGCCTTTGCCGACGACGCCGCCATCGTGGGCGGCCTGGCTCGTTTCAATGGCCAGAGCGTGATGGTGATCGGCCACCAGAAGGGCCGTGACACCAAGGAGCGCCAGTACCGCAACTTCGGCATGCCGCGTCCCGAGGGCTATCGCAAGGCGATGCGCCTGATGCGCCTGGCCGAGAAATTCGGCATCCCCATCCTGACCTTTGTCGATACCCCCGGCGCCTATCCCGGTGTGGGCGCGGAAGAGCGCGGCCAGTCCGAAGCCATCGGCAAGAACCTGTACGTGATGGCCGAACTGAAGGTGCCGCTGATCACCACCATCATCGGCGAAGGCGGCTCTGGCGGCGCGCTGGCGATTGCTGTGGGCGACGTGACCCTGATGCTGCAGTACGCGACCTACTCGGTGATCTCGCCCGAAGGTTGTGCCTCCATCCTGTGGAAGAGCGCGGACAAGGCGCCGGATGCCGCGGAAACACTGGGCATCACCGCTACCCGCCTGAAGGCGCTGGGCCTGGTCGACAAGATCATCAATGAGCCTCTGGGCGGCGCGCATCGCGACTATGAGGCGATGATGGACAGCATGAAGAAGGCCTTGCAGGACGCGCTCAAGCAGGTGCAATCGCAGCCTGAGGACGAGTTGCTGCAGAACCGCTTCAGCCGCCTGATGAGCTATGGCAAGTTCAAGGAAGTCGATCTCTGATCTGTGCGGGCGCGTCGCCGACGCGCTCGATCCGGTTGTTCCCCACGGCAGTTCCCTGCTGGTTGGCCTGAGCGGCGGCCTCGATTCGGTCGTGCTGCTGCATGTGCTGGCACAGCTTGCTCCCCATCACTTCTGGCGCCTCGGCGCGTTGCACGTGCATCACGGCATCAGCCCGCATGCCGATGCCTGGGCCGCATTCTGCACCGAGCTGTGCGCGCATCATTCCGTTCCACTGCAGGTCGAGCATGTCGACATTGCACCGCTGCGCGACATGGGCATCGAGGCGGCGGCGCGCCAGCTGCGTCATGCCGCACTGGCGCGCCAGGCGGCGGATTTCATCGCGCTGGCGCATCATCGCGATGACCAGGCCGAAACCCTGCTGCTGCAGCTGTTGCGCGGCGCCGGCGTGCGCGGCGGCAGCGCCATGCCCCTGCTGAAAAAGCGTGAAGACAGCCCGGCCCTGCTGCGCCCGCTGCTGGATTTCGAGCGCGGTGAACTGGAACACTATGCGCGTGCCCACGGCCTGGAATGGGTGGAGGACGAAAGCAATGCAGACGTCGGCTACCCGCGCAATTTCCTGCGCCACCGCGTGCTGCCCGTGCTGGCGCAGCGCTTCCCGGCCTACCGCACGACGCTGGCGCGCAGCGCCCGCCATTTTGCCGAGGCGGCCGAGCTGCTGGATGAGCTTGCCGCACAGGATGCGGTGCCTGCGATGCAGGACGATCGTCTGAGCGTGCAGGCGCTGCGCGGGCTCGGTGCTGCGCGCGGCAAGAATCTGTTGCGCCATTTCCTGGCCGTACGCCAGGCACCCATACCCGACCATACCCGCCTGGGCGAGATGCTGCGCCAGCTGTGCGAGGCGCGCGCAGATGCCCAGCTGCGCATCACCTGGCAGGGCTGGCAGCTGCGTTGCTTCCGTGCCCATGCCTACGTCCTGCCACAGACCCTGCCGCCCTGCGAGTTTGCACTCGACTGGCAGGGCGAGGCGGAGTTGACCTTGCCTGCCTCTCACGGTGTATTGAAATTCGAGGCCGTGATTGGCCAGGGCATCAGCCGGGCGAAGTTGCAGCAGGGCAGGGTGCAGGTGCGCTCGCGCCATGGCGACGTGTCCATTCAGCCCGCGGCCGTGCGGCCGCACCGCAGCCTGCGCAACCTGCTGCAGGAACAGGGCGTGCCGCCGTGGCAACGCGAGCTGCTGCCACTGCTGTATTGCGGCGATGAGCTGGTGGGTGTGCCGGGCGTGGCCGTGTCTGCGGCTTTTCAGGCGCAGGCGGGCGAGCCGGGGATAGTGCTCGGCTGGGAATCCGTTGCGCTGTAGAGCGTGGTGCAGATGCTGCGCACCTGCTGTGTAAAAACGGCGTCTGCGGGGTTTACCGTATCTGCAGGGGTCAAAATACCAGAGACTCAGTATTTAACGGTTGCGTGAATTTTCATATAGTCGGCTTGCAGGTTGGATGTGGGCTGATCAGTGTGAGCCAGGAAGAATTCAGGCACGCAATCATGAATACGAAACACATCATCTTCGTTCCCGGCAAGAATCCAGCGCCTGAGGAAGCGCAATACAGCCAATTGCTCTGGCGCTCCCTGGTCGAGGGAGTTCGTCGGGCGGACCACCAGGTGGCCGACGTGCTGCAGGTCAGATACGAGCAATTTCATCTAGTTGACTGGAACGGACTCTATTATCAATCGCGGCAGGACGTCAGCAGCGAAATGCCGTGGATCAATGCCCTGCTCAACAAACTGGGCCCCACCGAACAGGATATCCGCGATGCCAGGTCATGGAATGTCTGGCTGAGCCGTGTGCTGCTGACGATGGGGGACGACATTCCATTCCTGATCCGCCTGCTACCCACCGAGGTGCGCAGCACTGCCGATGAAATCAGCCGCTATTTCAACAATACCGACAATGTTGCCAGTGAAGTGCGCGGCCTGCTGAAGGAGGCACTGCGCCCCCTGCTGGAGCATCAGGAGGCTGTGCTGCTGATCGGGCACAGTCTCGGCTCCGCCATTGCCTACGATACCTTATGGGAGCTGTCGTATCAGGATGGCGTAAAGGGAAAAGTGGATTTCCTGACGCTGGGCAGCCCCCTGGGCCTGCATTACATTCAACGCCGCTTGTTGGGCATGAAGGGGCGCAAGGAAAGAAAGTACCCGGACCAGATTCGCTACTGGGTCAATTTTTCCGCCGAAGGCGACCTGGTGGCGCTCAACAGGAGATTCCGGAAAACCTTTCGCCAGATGCTGGAGCTGGGGCTGGTCGAGTCCATTGAAGACCACTACCACGGCATCTACAACATCTTTCGCAGTGAACAGGGCCTCGATTGCCATCGTGCGTATGGCTACATGGTCAGCCCCGCCGTGGGCAACGTCATTGCAGACTGGTGGAAGCACCGCTGAGGTTGTGAGGAAATATCAGCGGCAGGTAGATACTTCGGCCTCGACGCGCCAGGATGCGCGTCGCTGATCTTTTCGATTCGCGGAATCTGTTCAGGACGCGCGCGACTGTCGGGTGCGTGCCAGATAGTGGTTGATCAGCGCGTTGGTCGAGCCATCGTGGTCATGGATGGGCCGTGCGCTGTGCAGCTCGGGAATCAGGCGGTTGGCCAGCTGCTTGCCGTATTCCACCCCCCACTGGTCGAAGGCGTTGATGTTCCACACCACGCTCTGCACATACACCTTGTGCTCGTACAGGGCGATCAGCATGCCCAGGGTGTAGGGGTCGAGCTTGTCGAACAGCAGGGTGTTGCTGGGGCGATTGCCGGAGAACACCTTGTACGGCAGCAGCTCGGCGATCGCCGCTTCATCCAGCCCCTGCGCCACCAGTTCGGCGCGTGCTTCATCGGCGGTCTTGCCCAGCATCAGGGCCTCGGTCTGGGCAAAGCAGTTGGCCAGCAGCATGGCGTGGTGCTCGCCAAACGGCACATGGCTCATGATGGGGGCGAGGAAGTCCGCCGTCACGGCACGTGTGCCCTGATGGATCAGCTGGTAGAAGGAGTGCTGGCCGTTGGTGCCGGCTTCGCCCCAGATCACGCGGTTGGTGGCGTAATCGACCGGCTGCAGGTCGCGGTCCACGTTCTTGCCGTTGCTTTCCATGGTCAGCTGCTGCAGATAGGCCGGGAAGCGGCGCAGGCAGTGGTCGTAGGGCAGGATGGCGTGCGAGCAGGCGTCGAAGAAATTGGTGTACCAGATGTCGATCAGCGCCATCATCACCGGCATGTTGTGCTCGAACGGCGCATCGCGGAAATGCCTGTCCATGGCGTGGCCGCCGGCCAGCATCTGCTCGAAGGCGTCCATGCCGATATGCAGGGCGATGGGCAGGCCGATGGCGGACCAGATCGAGTAGCGTCCACCCACCCAGTCCCAGAACTCGAACACACGATCGTCCGGAATACCGAACTGGGCGGTGGCGGGCAGGTTGGTGGAGAGCGCGACAAAGTGCTTGCCCACCGCTTCTTCTCCCAGTCGCTGCACCAGCCAGGCGCGCGCAGCATGGGCATTGGTGATGGTTTCCTGGGTGGTGAAGGTTTTGGAGCTGACGAGGAACAGCGTGGTCTCGGCATCCAGGATGTCCAGCTTCTCGGTGATGTCGACGGCATCGATGTTGGACACGAAATGCGCGTTCAGTTTGGGGCTGCCATAGGGGTGCAGCGCTTCGCACGCCATGTAGGGGCCGAGCGAGGAGCCGCCCACGCCGATGTTGACGATGTCGGTGAATGCCTTGTCGGTGTGGCCGCGCACCTTGCCGTTGCGCACGCCTTCCGTATAGCGCCGCATCTGCTCGCGCACCCGCAGCACGTCGGGCATCACGTCCCTCGCGTCCAGCCACACGCTGCTGCCGGCCGGGGCGCGCAGGGCGGTGTGCAGCACGGCGCGGTGTTCGGTCTGGTTGATCTTCTCGCCGCTGAACATGCGCTCTATCCAGTGCGAAAGCTGCGACTGGTGGGCAAGGTCGGTCAACAGGGTGCGGGTTTGCTCGTCGAGGATGTTCTTGGAGTAATCCAGCAGCAGGCTTTCAACCTGGATGGAGAATTTCTCGAAACGTTTGGGGTCGGCAGCGAACATGCTGCGCATGCTGTGCTTGCTGATCACAGGCTTGTGCTTCTTGAGGGCCATCCAGGCCGGTGAGCGGGTCAGTTGGGACATGAGGATTGCGTGTTCTGGTTATATTTTTGCCTCGCGCTGAGCTATCCGCGCACGCTTGAACGACGAGTCATTCAGGCCGCGGATTTTAACATGCTATCTATTTCTTTTTCAGCGGCGATCCAGTCATCCAGGGCGCGGCCGCTGCTGAAACCGTGGCGCTCGGCCAGGAAATAGGCGGCGCGTTCAACCATCAGGTAGCGCTCTTCCGCGGTGATGCCTTTCTTGGCGGAGACCTTCCTGGGCGCGCGCGGCTTGCCGGTTTCCTTTGCCTCCGGCGTCAGCTTGCCCTGTCCGGGTTTGGCTGTCTTGATGGTGGCAGTGCCTGCGCGTGTTTTTGGAGGGGCTTTTGGCTTAGTGGCCGGGGTTTTGGCGGTGGCAGAAGCGGTCTTCTTCTTGCCGGCCGGTTTGCTGGAGGCGGGACGATTGGTAGCCATTTCAACTCCTCTTGCTGAAGCAGAAAAAATCAGGCCGGCATCAGGATCACGCAGGCCAGCGGAGGCAAATCAATTTCCACAGAGCAGGGCTGCCCCATCCAGGGAGTATGCTCTGCGTATATTTCGCCGTGATTACCAAGGTTGCTGCCCCCATAATACTGCGAATCGCTGTTGCATACCTCCCGGTAGCGGCAGTCGTAGGGGACGCCGATGCGGTAGCGGTGGCGGGGTACCGGCGTGAAGTTGTGCGCCACCACTGCCACCTCGCCGTGATGGCCGCGGCGCAGGAAGGACAGCACGGTATTGGCGGCATCGTGGCAATCCAGCCAGCTGAAGCCGTATTGCTCGAAATCCAGCGCGTGCAGCGCGGGCAGGTCGCGGTACATGCGGTTGAGGTCGCGCAGCAGGCGCTGGATGCCGCGGTGCTGCTCCACGCCCAGTTGCCACCATTCCAGCTCCCAGCCGGAATACCACTCGCGTCCCTGGGCAAAATCGTTGCCCATGAAGTTGAGTTTCTTTCCCGGGCTGGTCATCTGGTAGGCCAGCAGCAGGCGCAGGTTGGCGAATTTCTGCCAGGTGTCGCCGGGCATCTTGTCCAGCAGCGATCCTTTGCCGTGCACCACCTCATCGTGCGAGAAGGGCAGCACGAAGTTCTCGGTATAGGCATACAGCTGGCTGAAGGTGAGCTGGTTGAGGTGAAAGCGCCGATGGATCGGATCGATGCGCATGAAGCTCAGCGTGTCGTTCATCCAGCCCATGTTCCACTTCATCGAAAAGCCCAGGCCGCCCAGGTAGACCGGGCGCGATACCGCCGGCCATGAGGTGGACTCTTCGGCCAGCGTGAGCGCGCCAGGAAAGCGCTCGTGCACCATGATGTTCAGCTGGCGCAGGAAGTCGATGGCCTCCAGGTTCTCGCGCCCGCCGTACTTGTTCGGCAGCCATTCGCCTTCTTTGCGCGAGTAGTCCAGGTAAAGCATGGAAGCCACGGCATCCACGCGCAGGCCGTCGAAATGGAATTGCTCCAGCCAGTAGTGCGCGCTCGACAGGAGGAAGCTCTTCACCTCGTTGCGGCCATAGTTGAAGATGTGCGTGCCCCAGTCATGGTGGTAGCCCAGGCGCGGATCTTCGTGCTCGTACAGCGCGGTGCCGTCGAAGCGTGCCAGCGCAAAGCTGTCCTGCGGGAAATGTGCGGGCACCCAGTCCAGCAGCACGCCGATGCCGGCCTGGTGGCAACTGTCGATGAAATGGCAGAGGTCGTCCGCGCTGCCGAAACGGCTGCTGGCGGCGAAGTAGCCCGTGGTCTGGTAGCCCCACGATTCATCCAGCGGATGCTCGGACACCGGCATCAGCTCGACATGGGTGTAGGCCATGTCCCTGAGGTAGGGGATGAGGTGATCGGCCAGTTCGCGGTAGGTGTAGAAGCGGCCATCGGGATGGCGCTTCCACGAACCGGCATGGATTTCATAGACATTGAGCGGCGCGTGCAGCCAGTCCCAGTTGCGGCGCTGCTCCATCCAACCCCCATCCTGCCAGGCGTGTGCAGGCTCCAGCCCGGCGCGGGCGGCGGTGCCAGGGCGCAGTTCAAAGGCTTGCGCATAGGGATCGGTCTTGACCAGCAGCGCACTGGAGTGGTTGCGTATCTCGAATTTGTACAGGCTGCCCGCCGGCAGGTCGGGGACAAACAGCTCCCATACGCCGCTGGAGCCGTGCGCCGCCATCGGGTTCACACGGCCGTCCCAGCGGTTGAAGTCTCCCACCACGCTGACGCGCTCGGCATTCGGCGCCCATACCGCAAAGCGGATGCCAGCCACGCCATCGATGGTCATGCGGTGCGAGCCGAGCATGCGGTAGCCCTGCTGCTGCCTGCCCTCGTTGAACAGATGCAGGTCAAAGCTGGAGAGGCGCGGGTGGAAGGCGTAACAGTCGTGCGACAGGCGTTCCGCATCGTCCTCGATGATGCGCAGCCGGCAGGGGTGGCCGGGTGCGGTGTCGCCGTGCAGCTCGAACAGGCCGTGCTCGTGCGTGCGTCTGAACGGCCGATTGCCGAGCGGGCTGTCCAGCCACACTTCGCGCGCATAGGGCTGAAATATGCGGGTCACATATTGCGTTTCTTCAAGATGCGTACCCAGATAGCTGAACGGGTCGTGTAGCCGCCCCTGCAGTAAAGCATGGGCGCGAGAGTCCTGCTTGCTTGAGGGGGGATTTTTCATGTTCGTGCTTGATTATAAGCACAAGCGGGCACATGCAGGGTTACAATCTGCTAAAGTGATTTTTGCAGCCGGCCGCGATGGCGGGCAAATCCGGATTGAGGAGGCATATGTCCACGCAGCATAAAGCCCGCTTTGTCAGCGCCTTGACCCGTAACACCTACGCCATGGTCCTGGCCGGCGGGCGCGGCAGTCGCCTGCACCAGCTCACCGACTGGCGCGCCAAACCAGCCGTGCCGATTGCGGGAAAATTCCGCATCATCGATTTCGTCCTCTCCAACTGCGTGAATTCCGGCATCCGCCGCGTTGGCGTGGCCACTCAGTACAAATCGCACAGCCTGATTCAGCATATCCAGCGCGGCTGGAGTTTCCTCAACGGCCAGTTCGGCGAATTTGTCGACGTGCTGCCGGCGCAGCAGCGGGTGGAGGAGATGTGGTACCAGGGCACAGCCGACGCGGTTTTCCAGAACCTCGACATCCTGCGCAGCACCAATCCCGAATACGTGCTGGTTCTCGCAGGCGACCACGTCTACAAGATGGACTACGGCAAGCTGCTTGCCTATCACGTGGAAAAGCAGGCAGACATGACGGTGTCCTGCATCGAGGTACCGATCGAGGATGCGCGGTCATTCGGCGTGATGGGCGTGGATGACAGCGGCCGGGTGGTCGATTTCACCGAGAAACCCTCCCATCCGCGCGCCATTCCCGGCAAGCCGGGCAGGGCGCTGGTCAGCATGGGCATCTATGTGTTCAACACGGATTTCCTCTATGAACAGCTGCTGCGCGATGCGGACGATCCGCACTCGTCGCACGATTTCGGCAAGGACATCATCCCGCACATGCTGGCGGCGCATTACCGCATGTATGCGCAGAGCTTTGACCAGAGCTGCGTGGCGTGCATGGATGGCGAGTTTGTCGGCGTTCCCTACTGGCGCGACGTGGGGACGGTGGATGCCTATTGGGAGGCCAACATGGAGCTGACCAAGGTGGTGCCCGACCTCAACATGTACGACCAGGAGTGGCCGATCTGGACCTACCAGGAGCAGTTGCCGCCGGCCAAGTTCGTGTTCGACGACGATGATCGGCGCGGCATGGCGGTGGATTCGCTGGTATCGGGCGGCTGCATCATCAGCGGCTCGTCGGTGATCCGCTCACTGCTGTTCTCCAATGTGCGCGTGCACAGCTTCTCCAGCGTGGAAGACTCGGTGCTGCTGCCCAATGTGGAAGTGCGGCGCAATTGCATCGTGCGCCGTGCCGTGGTGGACAAGAACTGCATCATTCCCGAGGGACTGCAGATCGGCGTGAATCGGGAAGAGGATGAAAGGCGCTTCTACGTCACCGACCGTGGCATCGTGCTGGTCACCCCGGACATGCTGGGGCAGGAGATACACCGCGTGCGCTGACAGCTTGCACAGGCAGAAGGGAGTCTGAAGGATGGCCCAGGCAGTCGATGTGGTTTTCCTCTGGCATATGCACCAGCCGGATTACCGCGCGGATGGCAGCGGCGAATTCCTGCTGCCATGGGTTTACCTGCACGCCATCAAGGATTACTCCGACATGGCCTACCACCTGGAGCAGCATCCCGGCGTACGTGCGGTGGTCAATTTCGTGCCTGTGCTGCTCGATCAACTGGAAGACTACACGCAGCAATTTTCCAGCGGCAGCCTGCGCGATCCCCTGCTGCGCCTGCTGGCGCGCGAGAGCCTGGAAGGGCTGCAGGCGGAAGAGTGCGATCTGATCCTGGACAGCTGTTTCCGCAGCGACCACGCCAAGATGGTCGCCCCCTATCCCAGCTACAAGCGTCTGGCCGATCTGTATCAGATGCTGGGTGGCGGCGCCACTACGACCCTGGGCTACCTGTCCGGGCAGTTCTATGCCGATCTGCTTACCTGGTATCACCTGGTATGGTGCGGCGAGAGCCTGCGCCGCGAGCATCAGCTGGTGATCGGCCTGATGAGCAAGGCAGAAAACTTCAGTTACGCCGACCGGCGCGCACTGTTCGACCTCATCGGCCGTGAGATCGCGCGCATCATTCCGCGCTATCGCGCACTGGCAGAACGCGGCCAGATCGAGATATCCACCACCCCGCACACGCATCCGCTGGCACCGCTGCTGCTGGATTTCCGCAGCGCGCGCGACAGCGTGCACGACAGCAGCCTGCCGCAATCGCAGGCCTACCCCGGCGGGCGTTCGCGCGTACAGGCGCAGCTGCAGTCCGCCATGCGCAGCCACCAGGCGCGTTTCGGCAGCCAGCCCCAGGGCATCTGGCCGGCTGAAGGGGCCGTCTCCACAGCGCTGCTGGAGGTGCTGGCAGAGCAGGGCTGCAGCTGGACCGCCAGCGGGCAGGGCGTGCTGGCCAACAGCCTGAGCCACCTGGGCGTGCCGATCGAGCATCGTGTGCAGTATCTGTATCGGCCTTATCGCGTGGCATCGGCGCCCAGCGTGTGCTGTTTTTTCCGCGATGACAGGCTGTCCGACGCGATCGGCTTCGAATATGCCAGCTGGAACGGCAACGATGCCGCCCATCATTTCGTGTCGCAGCTGGAAAGCATTGCCCATCAGGCTCCAGAGAGTGATGTGCCCATCGTCAGCGTGATCCTCGATGGGGAGAACGCCTGGGAGTACTACCCCTATAACGGCTACCACTTCCTCAACGATCTCTACACCATGCTTGAGCAGCGCAAGTATCTGCGCACCACCACCTACCGAGACTACATGGCGGAATGCCACAAAGGCGGCAAGCACGGCCCGGTGTGCCGGGGCGAACTGTCGCAGCTGCTGGCCGGCAGCTGGGTGTATGGCACGTTTTCCACCTGGATAGGCTCGCCTGACAAGAACCTGGCGTGGGACCTGCTGTGCATGGCCAAGCAGAACTACGACATGGTGATGGCCAGCGGCCGCCTCACCGATGATGAGCGCAGGGCGGCGGAGAAGCAGCTGTCTGCCTGTGAAAGCTCCGACTGGTTCTGGTGGTTCGGCGACTACAACCCCGCACATGCCGTGGCCAGCTTCGATCGTCTGTACCGGCGCAACCTGGCACATCTGTACCAGCTGTTGAAACTGCCGGCCCCGGCGGTGCTCGAGCAGCCTATCAGCCACGGCAGCGTCAGCCATGTGGAAGCGGGCGGCACCATGCGGCGCGGGTCATGAGCGACAGTCGCATCATCATCAGCGAAAGGCGCAACCATGCGGTTCCCGCGTAGCAGCGGCATCCTGCTGCACCCCACTTCGCTGCCCGGGCGTCACGGCTCGGGCGATTTGGGCACAGCCGCCTTCCACTTCGTCGACTGGATGGCCACCGCCGGGCAGAAGCTGTGGCAAATCCTGCCCCTGGGAGGCATTGGGCCGGGCAACTCGCCCTACATGAGTAGCTCCGCGTTTGCGGGCAACGTGCTGTTGATTGACCTCGATGAATTGCATGCCCACGGCTGGCTGCACGAAGATGAGCTGGTTCCGCATCCCGGCTTCAGCGCAGGGCGGGTGGATTACAGCCTGGTTTTCCCGTATCGAATGGAGCGCCTGCGCCTGGCGGCGCGGCGTTTTCTGGGTAACATGGGCGGCCATCAGGCCGAGTTCGAGGCGTTCTGTGCGGCCGAGCAGGCCTGGCTGGAAGACTACGCACTGTTCAAGACCCTGGCCGAACACCATGGCTGGCAGGACTGGTGCCTGTGGCCCGCACCGTTGGCGCGGCGCGAGCCGGAAGCCCTGCGCCAGGCCGCACTGCAATACGCCGACGAAATCGGCTTCTGGTGCTTCTGCCAGTGGTGTTTCTTCCGTCAGTGGCGCAAATTGAAGGCACATGCCAATTCGCGCGGCATCCAGATCATCGGCGACATGCCCATCTTCATCGCCTACCAGAGCGCGGAAGTGTGGGCGCGCCCCGAGCTGTTCCAGCTGGGGGCGGATCGGCGGCCCACCGTGGTGGCAGGCGTCCCGCCCGATTATTTCAGCGCCACCGGCCAGCGCTGGGGCAACCCGCTGTACCTGTGGTCGGTGCATGAGCAGGAAAACTTCGCCTGGTGGATCAAGCGCATGCAGAAGACCATGGAGCTGGTCGACATCGTACGCATCGACCATTTCCGCGGCTTTGCCGGCTACTGGGAAATTCCCGCCAGCGAACCCACCGCCATCCAGGGGCGCTGGGTGCCGGGTCCCGGCGACAAGCTGTTCCACGCCATCTATGCCGCGCTGGGACGCCTGCCCATCATCGCCGAGGACCTCGGTGTGGTGACGCCGGACGTCGTAGCGCTGCTGGAGAAATTCTCCCTCCCCGGCATGCGCGTGTTGCAGTTTGCCTTTGGCGACGGCCCCAACAATCCCTATTTGCCGCACAACTACATCAACAACACCGTGGTGTATGGCGGCACCCACGACAACGACACCACGCTCTCCTGGTTCGCCACCGCCACTCCTCGTGTACGCGCCTTTGCTTGCGCCTACCTCAACAGCGATGGCAGCGAGATCAACTGGGACCTGATTCGCGCGGCATCACGTTCGGTAGCCGACATCGTCATCCACCCCATGCAGGACGTGCTCGACCTCGGCACCGGCCATCGCATGAACCTGCCTGGCACTTCATCCGGCTACTGGGAATGGCGTTTCAGCTGGGAACAGGTTGGGCCGCAGCACGGCGAGCGGCTGCATAGGATCACGGCGCTGTATGGGCGTTGTCCGGCGGAGCAGTTGAAGCTGTAACTGGGTGTTGATCTGCGGCGTTGCGCGGTGCTCACTTCCTCGCCGATCCACTCGATAGGTGGTTGGGCAGGACCGGAAGGTCAGTCTTCACCGACACCAGAGATTCTCTCAGTGGTCGTGCTCCGTTGCGTCATTTCTCACAGTACCTCGTTCCTGTAATTTCGACCTTCCCGCGACCCCACTCGGGATCATTCTCCGGCATGTATTCTGTGCTGACCAATTTTACTTGAGGCACGCCGGACGCGCCCTTCAGATACTTGTATACGTGCCTGACGGATGCGCTGTATCCACCGGAATAGTTGCCTTCGGTTTCAATAACAGCTTCGTTAATTCCGTCTCGATCGCAGTCGCGAAAGTGAATCACGCCATAGTCGGCACCAACCGGTTCGCCGACAATTACTTTCGGATCGCTTCGCAGAACTGGAGTGAACAGAACAAACCGGTCTCCGGCTCCGGGATGTTCTTCAATGAACTCGATGTCGTCAAACGGCGCTCGGTTCTCCCGGAAAGACCAAATCGCCACTACCAGAAGGGCCATTAAAGCGATCAATTTTATTCGACTTTCTGCTTTCATCATTCTTGATTCTCGCGATCAAGCCCGTAGGAGCCTTTCGCATTTTGTTCGAACCCTATGCCGATTGACGAGTACAACTCTTCCAGAAGGTTGTCACCGTCCACTACCCACCAGTAAGGTTCGGCGCTAGCGGGTTCTTGATGTTCTACAACGCCGGCGAGCCCAAGCAACTCTGTAGGATTTGACGCAACCAACTGAATGCCGTCCTTCTGCGCAAGCCACGTCACTTTGCTGTGCTTCGTAAGCAAATCAGCATCAGCAGGGGCGTTGCATTCAATGGACAGCTGATATCCACGGGCCTTAAGGACACGCAGGCAGCTATTCCAGACGTTTGGCACAGAAACCAGATATGCAACGACGCTGCTATTCATAGACCTGACGTTCCGCTTGTTACCACGGTTCTTTTCGTTAACGCTCACCAGAGCTGAGGCGCAAATGCGCCGCGCCGTGTGGCTTGAGCGTCCAATGCATAAAATCCACTTGCGATAGCTTTAAATTCTGGAAATGCTGATTTTGGCACGAGCCTAAAAGACTGATCGGATAAGGCTTGAATTTTCCAGTTGCCTTTCTCTTCGCTGATGCGCCACTCGCCGGGCGACCCAAACATAAACTCTTGTGTATATGTAATGTAGTCAAAGATGATCTTGTCGGGATGCAAGTAAATAGCTTGCTTTACTCCCCGGCGATATGTGCGCAAAAGCACCCAGAGCAAAAAGAGAAATGTGGCGGCCACACCAACGGCAACTGCAGTGTCGAAACGGAGGTGCCACATAAAGAAACTAAGCCCCAAAGGAAATGCACTCGACAGCAAAGCCGTAAAGGCAAGCCATTTGAGTACGTAGGCTCTGGAAATCTGAACGGTGAGAAAGTTATCAGAAGACATGGCGTTAGAATTCACAGGCTCACGCAGCTTCTTGTGCAGGTCCAGTGGGAGAATAATGGGTTGGCATCATCTCTACGCCTGCACCATGAACGGTTCGCATGAAGGAAGAAAATTGCGAATTGCCCTGGCAAAGGCCGCGTGATCGAAGTCCTTAGGCTTCCGCTTCGCTGTGGCTATGCGCTCGATGGACGAAAGCAGAGCTGCACCTAACCTTGATAACTGTTCAGCGGCCGATAAGTCCTTGACTTCCTTCCACTCCAATTGGCCAACGGAAATCAACGTTTTGCTCTTTGGCCGATAGCTTATGTAGTCGCGTGTGTCCGTAAACCGTCGCCCCCACTCCTTCAATTCGGCAATCTCGAAACCGAACACGAACTCCTCAATCGAAGTGCCAAACGACATTGGCGCAAGTTCGTGTGCAACCAAATCCTCAAATTTCGGTACGCTTACGCGCCAAAGCCCCGTCTCAGGCGGCGCCCCGTAGTATATTGGCTGGCCTCTTCGTGAATGCCCAGCGAAGACGACCTCGCCGCCACTGGTTATAAGGATGCGGAATCTCATAATGCCCAATTTGAATTAGATTCCCTGAAAACTGCCGTGAAGGCGCCTTTCAGGTGCATTTCAGCATCAGGATTAAACGCCAGATTCGCCCACAGGACAAGCTCTGTCCGCGAGCAGGGTCGTGTCATGCATTTCGCATTGACGCGTACTCCCTCAAGCCCCCCAATCCGGATTCGGTCCGAAGCGTTCCACCAGGAAATCGATGAACGTCCGCACCTTGGCCGAGAGGAAGCGGCGGCTGGGGTACACCGCGTAGATGCCGAGTTCACGCGATTCGTAGTCGGTAAGCACGGCCTGCAGGCGGCCTTCACGCAGGTCGGCGCCGACCAGGAAGCGTGGCTGCAGTACGATGCCGGCGCCGCCCAGGGCTGCCACGCGCAGCAGGTCGCCGTTGTTGGCGCGCAGGTTGCCGCTGACGCTGACACGGTGTTCGCCATCCGGCCCGCTGAACTGCCATTCGTTGATTGACTCCTCGTAGGAGTAGCCGAGACACACATGCTTGCCGAGATCATCCGGCACCCTGGGCACGCCGTGGCGGCGAAAGTATTCCGGCGAACCGCACACCACCAGGCGGTCGCGGGCGAAGCGACGCGCGACCAGGCCGCTCTCCGCCAGGTTGCCGATGCGGATGGCAAGATCGTAGCCTTCGTTGACCAGGTCGATGTTGCGATCGTCCAGGGTGAAGTCGAGTTTGGCCTCGGGGTACAGCGCCAGGTAGTCTGCAATCAGTGGCGCGATATGCAGCACGCCGAACACCAGCGGTGCGGTCACGCGCAAGGTGCCGCGCGGGGCGGAGGTGAGCTCGGTGGCGGCAAGCTCGGCTTCGTCGATGTCCTTGAGGATGTGCTGGCAGCGTTCGTAATAGCCGGTGCCGGCTTCGGTGAGGCTGAGGCGGCGCGTGGTGCGGTTGAGCAGGCGGCTGCCCAGATGCCCTTCCAGGTGGGCCATGTGCTTGGACACCATGGCGCGCGACAGGTCGAGGCGCTCGGCCGCTGCGGCAAAGCTGCCGGATTCCACCACGGTGGCAAAGACCTTCATGCTGAGCAACGTATCCATATGAATTTGTTACCTGATTGACTGCTGCTGCGCGCCTGGGCGGGTGTTGGTTGTTCGACAGGCTCATCACGAACGGCCTATTATTATCAACTATTGGTATTCAATGTAATTCCATTTTTGCTATTTATCAACCTGATGCGTAGCAATATAGTGCAGTCCAACTGCTAGAACTTGATCGAGGCGCTCAGTCTTTCCGGGGCGAATCCTTCAGCATTCGTGCAGTTCCCTACCAACCCTAATCAGGAGAACACCATGCTGAGAAAACACGCCATTGCATTGCTGCTTGCCAGCTGTCTGCCCGTAAGCGCATTCGCTGCCGATTCCTACACCGTGGATCCGACCCACACCTATGCGCACTTCACCGTCAGCCATTTTGGCTATTCCACCATGCATGGCCGTTTTGACCAGAGCGCCGGCAAGGTCACGCTGGATACCGCAGCCAAGACCGGCACTGTGGACATCACCATCCAGGCTGCCTCGATCAGCACCGGTTACGGCAAGCGTGACGATCACCTGAAGTCGCCGGACTTCTTCAATGCGGCCGAGTTTCCCACCATCACCTACAAGGCCAGCAGCATGAAGTTCAAGGGCAATACGCCGAGCACGGTGGAAGGCCAGCTAACCATCCTGGGCGTGAGCAAGCCGGTCACGCTGACCATCGATGCCTTCAAGTGCGGGCCCAACCCGATGAGCAAGAAGGAAGAGTGCGGCGCAGCGGCTACCGCGCAGATCAAGCGTTCCGATTTCGGCATGAAGACTTTCCTGCCGGGCGTGGGCGACGACATCAAGCTGGAATTTGAAATCGAAGCATACAAGGACTAAGTCCGGGCAAAGCGGCCATGCCGCTTTGCACCTCAACTCAAGTAACGAACAGGAGCAGTCATGTCTAAGGTAGTAGTTGTATATCACAGCGGTTATGGCCACACGGCCAAGATGGCGCAGTCGGTGGCTGCGGGTGCCAATGCTGCGCTCGTCGCCATCGATGCAGAAGGCAACATGAGCGATGCTGACTGGACGCAGCTGGATACGGCCGATGCCATCATCATGGGCACCCCCACCTATATGGGCAATGCCAGCTGGCAGTTCAAGAAATTCGCCGATGCTTCCTCCAAACGCTGGTTTTCCCAGCAGTGGAAGAACAAGATCGCGGCAGGTTTTACCAATTCCGCCTCGATGAATGGCGACAAGCACGCCACCCTGCACAGCCTGTTTACGCTGGCCATGCAGCACGGCATGGTGTGGGTTGGCACGGGCATGATGCCTGCCAACAGCAAGGAGGCGCAACGCAATGACGTCAACTATCTGGGCACCTATGCCGGTGCGATCGCCAGTTCGCCGTCAAACGCCAGCGTCGATGAAATGTTGCCTGGCGACCTGGAAACTGCGCGGCTGTTTGGCCAGCGAGTGGCCGAAACGACACGCCAGTTTGCCGGGCGCAAGTGATCGAGTGGCTGCAATCTTGCAGCCGTTCACGGAGCTGAAATCATCATGAAAAATTTGCCGACACTCTTTGTTTCTCACGGCTCGCCGATGCTGTCGCTGGAAGATGGCCCGGCTCGCCGCTTCCTGACTGGCTGGGGCGAGCAACACGTACGGCCCAAGGCCATTCTGGTGGCGTCCGCGCACTGGGAGACACGTGGCGGCGTGGGAGTGAGCACGGCAGAGCAGCCGCGCGCGATACATGATTTCGGCGGCTTCCCGCGCGAGCTGTACGAGCTGCAATATGCGGCGCCAGGTGCGCCTGGCGTGGCGCAGCAAACGATCGCACTGTTGCAGGAGGCAGGCTTCATGGTCGCTCCCAGCGACAACCGCGGCCTCGATCACGGTGCCTGGGTGCCGCTGCGGCTGATGTATCCGGCTGCGGACATCCCCGTGTTCCAGGTTTCGCTGCTGCACGGCGCCAGTCCGGCAGAACATTACCGGCTCGGCGCAGCCCTGCAGCCGCTGCGCGAGCAGGGAGTGCTGGTGATGGGCTCGGGTTCGGTGACGCACAACCTGTACGAAATCATGGGTCATGGCCAGGATGACCCGGTGGAGCCGTGGGTGAGCGAATTCGATCAGTGGCTGGCGGCAACACTTGAGGCGGGCAGGGTGGCGGATCTGCTGGAATATCGCAAGCTGGCACCCAATGCCGTGCGCAACCATCCTACGGAAGAGCACCTGCTGCCGCTGTTCGTCGCCCTCGGTGCGGCAGGCACAAGTGCCGTAGCCACCCGTGTGCACGCCAGCCACACCTATGGCATCCTGGCGATGGATGCCTATACCTTCGAGTAGGCGGAGCAAATGAACCGGCCATTCATCTCTGGAGCCATGCCATGACGGGACAGGCGTTTCAGGGTATCGAGCTGTTGCCAGCAACGATGCCGGCGCGGCAACTGTTTGTGTTGCTGCACGGTGTGGGGGCGAGCGCGGCCGACCTGCTGCCGCTGGCGCAGCGCATCCGGGAGGCGTACCCCGAGGCGGCGCTGTTGTTGCCGGATGGCACTTTCCCCTTTGATGGCGGGGGGTCGGGTCGGCAGTGGTTTTCCATCCGCGACGTCACCGAGGAGAATCGCGTGGCCCGGGTTGCCGAGGCACTGCCGCGCTTGCACGCACTGGTGCAGCAGGCGCAACAGCGCTGCCAGGTCGAGCAGCAGGCGACGGTACTGGCCGGCTTTTCACAGGGTGCCATCATGGCACTGGAATTCAGTGCATTGCATGACGGAGCAGTGGGGCGGGTGCTGGCATTTTCCGGCCGCTATGCGCGTCTGCCGGAGCAGGCGCCAAGATTGACCACACTGCATCTCCTGCATGGCGAAGCCGACAGGGTGATACCGGTAAGCCACGCGTATGCGGCGCTGGAAAGGCTGCAGAGCATGGCGGGTGACGTAACGCTGGACGTTGCACCCGCGGCGGGGCACGAAATCAACGCCGAATTGGCCGGGCTGGCCATTCATCGCCTGCAAACCTGCATTCCGCTGCGAACACTGCAGCAGGCGATGAAGGCACTCTGAGCCGCGGGAATCCCGCATCAATGACGCACCAAGCTCGGCGTCCCACGGCAGGGTTGCATAGTCTTGTTCGAGTAGTATGATCGAAGCGCGACGGCGACCAGGATTGCACGTGCGACCATCTGTTGCGGCCGTATTGTCGATACTGCCAGTGCTGTCATCAGGGGCACTTCATGAACCTTTACCTCAGCGCCGACATCGGCGGCACCAGAACACGGTTGAGCCTTGCCAGGGGCGATACGGTAGTGCTGGAGAAATCCTTCCCGAGTGCGGCCTATGCAGGGCTGGACGAGATCGTGGCGGAGTTTCTGCATGAGGCTGGCGCCGGCGAAATTTCTTCCGCCTGTTTTGCCCTGGCCGGCCCGGTTGAAGGCCGCCTGGTGCATCTGACCAACCTGCCATGGGAAGTGGATGCGGATGCGCTGGCCAGCCGTTTCAGCATTCCTCGCGTCGCACTCATCAACGATTTTCAGGCAGCCGGCCACGGCATCGCCGCGTTGCATGTGGACGACCTGCTCACCCTGCAGGCCGGGCAGCCGGAGCCGGGAAGCCGCCTGGTGCTGGGCGCCGGGACGGGACTGGGCGTGGCCTGGCTGACGCCTGCGCACAGCGACTACAAGGTGCATCCCTCCGAAGGTGGCCACATCGACTTCGCGCCGGCCGACGATACACAGTACGCCCTGTTGCGCTACCTGCAGCAGCGCCACGGCCATGTCTCGTACGAGCGCATCGTGTCCGGCCCGGGCCTGGTTGCCATTTTCGAATTCCTGCGCGACAGCGGCCGTGAGCAGCCCTCGCCGCAACTGCTGGCTGCGATGGCGACAGGGGATGCCGCGGCAGCGCTGACGCAGGCGGCAGAGCATGGTGGCGAGCCGATTGCGCGCCACACGCTGGCGCTGTTCATCGCCATCTATGGCGCCTTTGCCGGCAACCTCGCGCTGGCAGCCTTGCCGCGCGGCGGCATCTACGTGGCGGGCGGCATTGCGGCCAAGATCGCCAGCGCCCTGCAACAAGGCGACTTCCTGCGCAACTTCCTCGACAAGGGCCGCTTCAAGGGGCTGCTGCAGACGCTGCCGCTGCATATCGTGCTGAACGAACAGGTGGGTTTGCTCGGGGCGGCTGTATACGCCCGCAAAGGCGAGTAGTATTGAACCTGAATCAATAGCTGAAAGGAACGTGGGCATGCCTGCTGACGACACCAAGCCAGTTATTTCGCACCAGCGATCCTGCAACGACGTGCCTTCCATCAAGCTGGCCCTGGCCGAAGCGCTGACCTACGCGGTGGGCAAGGACAGCCTCACTGCCACGGTGCGCGACTGGTTCAATTCCGCTGCCTATGTGGTGCGCGACCAGATGATCGAGCGCTGGATGCAGACCATGCGCAGCTACTACGAAGTTGATGCCAAGCGCGTGTATTACTTCTCCATGGAATTCATGATGGGGCGCACGCTGATGAACAGCCTGCAGAACCTCGAGCTGGACGAGCAGACCCGCACTGCCCTCACCGAACTGGGCGTCGACCTGGAAAAAATCCGCGATATCGAATACGACGCCGCGCTCGGCAACGGCGGCCTCGGCCGCCTGGCGGCCTGTTTCCTCGACTCCATGGCCACCCTCAACCTGCCCGGCTATGGCTATGGCATCCGCTACGAGTATGGCATGTTCCTGCAGCGCATCGAGCATGGCAAGCAGGTGGAGCACCCGGACAACTGGCTGCGTTACGGCAACCCGTGGGAGTTTGCACGCCCTGAAGTGCTGCACCTGGTCAAGTTCAACGGGCGCGTGGTGGAATATGCCGGTACGCACGGCGCGATGCGCCACCACTGGGTGGACTCCGACGACGTGATGGCGATGGCCTACGACACGCCGATTCCCGGCTATGGCACCGAGACGGTGAACAATATGCGCCTGTGGTCGGCCAAGTCCACACGCGACTTCGATCTCGGCTACTTCAACGAAGGCGATTACATCCGCGCGGTGGAGGACAAGGACAAATCCGAGAGCCTCTCCAAGGTGCTGTACCCCAACGACAAGACCGTGATGGGGCACGAGTTGCGCCTCAAGCAACAGTATTTCTTCGTCAGCGCCTCGCTGCAGGATGTGCTGTACCGCTACAACAAGCACCACAGCAACCTGTATGACCTGCCCAACAAGGTGGCCATCCAGCTCAACGACACACACCCCTCGGTGGCCATCGCCGAGCTGATGCGCGTGCTGATCGACCATCATCATCTGGACTGGGAGCGCGCCTGGGACATCACCGTGCGCACCTTCGCCTATACCAACCACACCCTGATGCCGGAAGCCCTGGAGACCTGGCCGCTCGCCATGTTCGAGCGCATCCTGCCGCGCCACATGCAGATCATCTACGAGATCAACCACCGCTTCCTCACGGACGTGATGCACAGCTATCCCGGCGACACCGACATCCTGCGCCGCATGTCCATCATCGACGAGACCGGCGGGCGCCGCATCCGCATGGCGCACCTCGCCATCATCGGCAGCCATCGCGTCAATGGCGTGTCGCAGATCCACACCGACCTGATGAAACAGACCATCTTTGCCGATTTCGACCGCTTCTTCCCCGGCCGCATCGTCAACGTCACCAACGGCATCACCCAGCGGCGCTGGCTGGACCAGGCCAACCCCGAGCTGAGCGCGCTGATCACCTCGCGCATCGGCAAGGGCTGGCTGACCGATCTTGCCCAGCTCAGGCAGCTGGCTGCCCTGGCGGACGACGCCGCATTCCAGCAGCAGTTCGCCGCAGCCAAGCGCACCAACAAGGAATACTTTGCCGCCCAGCTCAGGCACAAGCTCAAGATCGAGGTGAATGTCGATACGCTGTTCGACGTGCAGATCAAGCGCATCCACGAATACAAGCGCCAGCTGCTCAACCTGCTGCATGTGGTGACCCTGTACAACCGCATCCGCAGCGGCGCCGACGTGGTGCCGCGCACCGTGTTTTTCGGCGGCAAGGCGGCTCCCGGCTATATCATGGCCAAGCTCATCATCCGCCTGATCAACGACGTGGCCGACATCGTCAACAACGACCCGCAGATAGGCGGCCGCCTGAAAGTGGTGTTCGTGCAGAACTACGACGTTTCCACCGCCGAGGACATGATCCCGGCAGCCGACCTGTCCGAACAGATTTCTACCGCAGGCACCGAGGCCTCAGGCACCGGCAACATGAAGCTGGCCCTGAATGGCGCGCTCACCATCGGCACGCTGGATGGCGCCAATATCGAGATCATGAATGAGGTAGGGCGGGAGAACATCTTCATCTTCGGCCTCACCGCAGCCGAAGCCGCCGAGGTGCAGAACAAGGGCTATCGCCCGATGGATTACTACAACGCCAACGCCGAACTGCGCGGCGTGCTCGACATGATCGCCAACGGTTTTTTCTCGCCGGACGAGACCGAGCGCTACCGCCCCGTGGTGGACATGCTGTTGCAGCCCGGCGAACGCTACCTGGTGCTGGCCGACTACGCCGCCTACGTGGCCTGCCAGGCCGAGGTGGAAAATCTTTACCGTACTCCGGAGAAATGGCTCAGGAAGGCCATACTCAACGTGGCCAGCATGGGGCAGTTCTCCAGTGACCGTACCATCCGGCAGTATGCGGACGAGATCTGGGGGGCGAAGGCGGTGAAGCCGGTAGGGTAGGGCGGCTTAGCGCGTCGCGGGGACGTTGTTTGGCTGTTGCGTCCTTCACAATCAGAACGCGGCATCGAATCCCAGCAGAACATAGCGCTCATTGGTGGGATGGCCGACGAAGTTATTGGGATCGGTCTTCTGCAGGTCTGCGTTGAGCTCGATGATGCCCTTGGCATTGCGCGCGAAGTAGTATGAGGCGGTGAAGGTCAGGGTCTTCATGTTGATCCCTTCGTAAATGGTGCCGCTGTTGTTGAAATCTCCGGCGTCTCCATAGTTGTAGAGCAGAGAATAGCTCCAGCGCGGGCTGTAGATGTAGTCGATACCGGCAAACCCGCCAAACCAGTTGTAGTCACGGGTTGGGTCGCTGTCGAAAAAGCTGGACCAGCGCGCCCACAAGCCCTGTGCATACCAATACACGTCGCCCGCCACCGTTCCGGAAAAATCGACACCGGTGATCCGCTTTTCCACCTGGCGCGTGCCTGCAAGGGTACCGAGGGGCTGGGCAATGTTGTCGACGCTGTTCTGCTTGCCCACCAGGCCGAACAGGCCTGCATTCACTGGTCCGATTTCCGCGCCGAGACGGCCGAACACATCCTTGCTGTTGTTGCTGTCAAACATCCGGTCCGGGCGTTTGTAGCCGGGGCTGTTGAGGCTGGCGCTGGCGTTCACCCCGTTGCCGTTGACTGCACCAACCGAGACTTTCAGCGGGCCGAAGCCGCGGTCCAGGATGACGCCGCGCTCGTAGGTGATGGCCGCGAAGCGATAGGCCATGAAGTCCTGGAAGGGCAGGCGCGTCTCGCGCGGGAACATGAGGTCGGATATCTGGAACTGGCCGAGCATCGTGCCGACACCAGTGCCGAATGCATCGTCATGACGGAACCACGCATCTTCGATGGCGGTGGTGCCGTTCTGTCCCTTCTCGGCAAAAATGCCATAAAAATAGTAAGTGATGTGGTCGGAGACGGGCGCACTGGACAGCAGCTTGATCAGGTAAGGAGCCTGGAAGTCCAGACTGGAGCTGTCGTTATCTGTGAAGCCGGTATAGGTGTCGTTGACCTCGCGGGCTTCATGCTGCTGCACATAGGCCTGTGCGCGGATTGCCAGCTGCGGCGTCTTGGGAAGCACCAGCATGTCGTCGCCGGTATCGATGCCTATCTTCTCCTTCCAGTTGGGGAGGCGATAGTTGTTGTCGCGAAACTTGATGCCGAAATCGTTGAGACGCGGGTAGGCGGCGTGGCACACCGCGCAGCTGATCTCGTATTGACGGGCGAAGACAGGCATCGCCTGGGATGTATCCGTCCAGACGATGACGGAGAGGAGCAGGGCGAGCACTGCATGACGTTTCAGGCGGACAAGGAGATGCACCATGCGGATATCCTCTCTCAGTGTCTTGTGCGGTTGCGCCTCATCAGATGTTCACCGCGGGACGCGAATCACAATACGCAGCGACGCTGAACTGCATCGAGATCCACTTTTCCGGCTTGCCGGCGCCAGACTGAAAATAGCACGATGGGTGCGGACTGATGATGGGTGATACACCTTATTTTCTGCTACGCAGTGCTGCCATAAAAAGGTGGTGGTTGAATCGTGAGCCGCCGCTGTGCGCTTATCTACGGCTCAAGGCGGCGAGGGGGGAGTGTCGGGCTGTGTAGTGCGCTACGGGGGCATGGCAAATTTACTCGTACTGAAATAGCCATCAGTGATACCTGTCCAGGCTGTCGTTGTCAGGCAGTGCCTTGATGAGCTTGGGGCGTCTCTAGCGTGCCCATTCCGGCCATTGGCAATGTAGGGAAGCAGACTCCGGCTTGCACTATCCTTTGCCTACTACTCGTCCCCAAAGTGCTGTCAGGACAAATATCGCCTCCCGAAAAAGACGCAGACATCCCAGACTATGGCGGACGAAGCAATGCCGTACCACGACGCATAGGCCAGGAAATTAAGCGTTTTCACTAACCAGTGGTGGCTGTTATCGTCCCCACCCAACCGCCACTTAATCACGAGTGCCGCAAGCACGTATATGGCAAACAGCGCGAGAATTCCTTTGAATAGCTGGGCCAGATTAATCGTGTCGTCCCCTACCTCAACAACCCACCATACGGTGCCAGTCAGGAACCCAACCATGATCGCGAACCAAGTCTTGTCAGTGGGCAGTGCGGCAAGTTTCTGCGGGAGAATTTGCATAATCCGTCCTGCTCTCTACTTACTTTATACCCACCTTCGCCCGCAAAGAGACTCTTGGCTTGTGAACCGTCTAGTTTCTCGTAGACGTGGAGGCTGGCATGGAATGTCGACTTATGGGACGCACCTGCCTGTTTCAGCACGCGAGAATACGCGTCTTTTGTGACTGCTGTAATCCCCTTATTAGACGTTTCAAAGTGTACACCACAGGCGCACAGTGATTGGTCCTTTTACAAAAAAGGAGATGATCATGGAAACCAAACATGTATACCAACCGCATAGCCCGTGGAACAAGGGCAACCCAGTGGCCAGAAGGCTCCACTCAAACTGAAGGAGATATGGGCCATACGCATCCACCTGCAAATGTCCACCCCCTGGCCATCGACAGCAAACTACGCGGCTGCGACTTGGTCCGGCTTCATGTCAACGACGTGAGCCACGGCAGCACTGTCTCTTCCCGGGCCATCATCGTGCAGCGCAAGACACAACAGCCGGTGCAGTTCGAGATCACGGCGCAAACTCGGGATGCGTTGGAGAGCTGGATCGGGCGGGCACACCTGCAAGCCGGCGACTTTCTGTTTCCCAGCCGGGTCAGGCATGGCTCGCATCTGTCTACCAGGCGGTACGCACGCATCGTGCATAAGTGGGTCACCGATATTGGTCTTGAGTCCGGGAAGTATGGGACACATACCATGCGACGCACCAAGGCATCATTGATCTACCGCCGCACCAAGAACCTGAGGGCGGTTCAATTGCTGCTGGGGCACACCAGGCTCGAAAGTACCGTTCGCTATCTCGGCATCGAGGTAGATGACGCGCTTGAAATCGCAGAGCAGACAGAGGTGTGATGTAACCATCTGCAGCCGGGCAACCGGCTGCAGATTGAATTGCAGGATTACGGACAGTTACATATGGCTGGTCGCAAACACGAAGCGGTCGTAGAATGGGCCGCTATACGAAGGGCCGGAGCGGCTGTTCCGTCCCAGTTGCTGACGCTTTTGAGCGTCAGCTTTTCGGCAGGATGAATTGAGGCGCGTACAGGCACAGTCCAAGTAATTAATTTTCTGCTGTCCATATTATTGATGCATATGCGGACACAACAAACAGTGGGAACTTCCCTGAATCAACCAGTTATTGGAAATTCTAGTGCTCCCCAAATTTTAATAATACGGACCCCCGGGGTCCGTCTAATAACTGTTAGGCCGCCAAATGAACGTTCGTTTCCTATTATTCACCGCCTTAGTCTCGTTGTTGGAAGGTTGCGCCTCCACAACGGTGCCTGCATCGCAACGTGCTTCTGACGAATGCGTATTGGTCTACGGTGCAACGAAAGTACAGGAATTGCTTGCGGCCGGCGTTGGGCCAACGCTCGTCTACGTCAGGGCAGACTGGGCTGCTGCTGGTGTTTTCAAAAACGATACCTATGTTCCATCTCCACAGTTCCTAAAAACCATTGAAGGGACCCAATGCATCGTCGGTGACGTTACAGGGTCTGGCAGCAACGAGTTGATTAAGTATTTTCAGTCTGACGGTATACCGTTCTTTGTTCTTCTGAATTCTGACGGTTCAAAAGTCGCAATCCTTCCTTGGGGAAGAGACTTCGATGAGTTTCGGTCTTGGTTCGCGTCAGCAAAACTATTGTTGCCAGGAACTGTGAAATGATCTGCGGCCTAACTTCTCATTCCACCCGACCTACGCGAAAAGCCGCGCAGGCCGGTGAATTCAGACGTTAGGGACTTATGACTGTGACCCTTCTTGATGCAATGACTATGCGAGATGGTGGAACGACATTCGTTGTCGCTGAAAAGCCAGAAGTTGGTCAAGTCACCTACACCTTTGATTACTCCTTACCTTGGGACGGTCGTGCAAGATACATCACCGAGCACATCGCAGACGGCTCATCGAAAATATTACCAATCAACGGACCGCAGGAGCTTGCTGCGTGCCAACTCGTAAGGGCGCTGCTCGTTGCCAAGTTTGGGGAGTCGTTGGTTGAGAGCTTCGCAAAGGGCGAGGCCAATAATCCAGGAACCGAAAAATGGTTTTATGCATTCAATTTTCTCCGGCACGCAGTGAAGGAGCAAAAAATCCATGTTTAGTTATTACAGCCGAACACAACCAGCCCCTAATTCCACGTTCCATGTCCGGTTTCGGGAAATGAATTTACGATTTGTAATGTCAGAAACGGGCACAACTCGGAAGTTCACTGCCGTTTCTGAGTGACCGTTGTCTTGCACATAGCAGTCATCCCCGGTGACCACCAACGCAGTCCGTAATGACCGAACAACCGCCATCAACATTCCAGAAAATACTCCTTAATCGGAAAGTTCTCTTGTTCGGCCAAACATCCTACCGATGTTCTCGCGATGATCACAGCCTTCCCTTCCACTAGAGCATAATTCGGGCAAACACACCTCAAGTGCTGCCATACAATTACGTCCTTATCCACATATGCAGGTATGATCGTCCCATTTTCGTTACAAAGGGTATATGTGTGAATAAAGAGCTTGAATTGTTTAGGATGAAGATGATTGCCGGGAGGGGCATTACTAACCGTAAGTTGCATGTTCTTCATCGCTCATACGCAACATGACCATAACATATGGCGATGGATTGAAGCATTTTCAGAGGCGGCGATGGTTGGTGCTCTAGCTGATTGGTTTGCCGTCGTGGCCCTTTTCAAAAAGCCAATGGGATTGGCTATACCCCACACAGCTATTATCCCCGAGAACAAAATTAAAATTGCCGATAATCTTGCTGAGTTCGTCCGTGAAAAGTTTCTAAATTCAGAATCGCTAGTCAAGCTCATCCGAAAACATGATCCGGCAGAGAAAATCTCTGAGTGGCTGATGGAGCCTGAAAATACTGAGCTGCTCGGTAATTTGTCCGTTAAAGCAATCGCTGGCGCATTTGATTTTGTTGATGACAATAAGATACAACATGTAATCAACAATGCAATGCGGACTTATATTAAAAATGTTGACCTGTCGAAATCGGCTGGAGAGCTACTCGACACACTCACAAGCAATAATCGCCATCAAGCATTATTGGACGAAGGGATAGATCAGGCTTCCATCCTGTTGAAAAGGGATTCGACCCAACAATACCTTGAGCAAACGGTCACAGTCTGGTTAAAGGAAGAACATGAATATATTGAGAAGATGATTCCTACAGAAACAGTGGCTAGATGGGTGGCGTCTAACCTAGTTAAATACTGTGTGAATAAGCTTCAAGAGATCAACGACGATCATAATCATGAGTTGCGCATTAAATTTAACGAGGGCATGAGAAATCTCATTGAAAGAATGAAACATGACCCCGAGATACGTCGCAAGGGTGAAGAAATTAAGATGCAACTGTTGAATAACGAAGCCTTAAATACCTACATGGGAGAGTTGTGGACTAGTCTAAAAGATTGGCTACGGAATGATCTTGATAGTCCTCATTCCATAATGCGAAAGAAGATCGTCGAAACTGGCCAGTGGATCGGTGAAAAATTAGCAAATGATCCTACGTTACGCCAGTCAATCAATTCTCATTTTGAGCGTGCTGCTCAAGCCATGGCACCAGATCTTAGTCATTTACTTACAAATCATATAAGTTCTACTGTAAAAAGCTGGGATAGCAAAGATATGTCTAGGCAAATAGAACTGAGCATTGGCAAAGATCTGCAATTTATACGGTTAAGCGGTACCATCGTTGGTGGGTTCTTGGGGATAATAATATACGCAATATCATCCATTCTCTAAATCTAGATACCACTGATTAACCACGAAAGTGTGACAATGTTCTGAGCCTTTTGAAGTCCCGACATTCGGCGACACCTGAATTATATGAGATTGAATAGATGAAAATTGCCACATGGAATCTGGATCATGCATCCAACTCTAGTAGGCCGGTTACGGCTCAGATACAGCAGTTGGAACGCATTAACGCGGATATCCTAGTTCTCACTGAAACTTGTGAGCGAGTCGATTTGCGCACTCTCGGATATAAGAGCGTCTTACCTCATCATAAGAATCGATATGGGAAGTACTGGTCAGTAATTTGGTCGAGATGGCCAATCTCTCAACAGATCGACTGCTATGACAATGAAACAGCCGTGTGCGCGCGAATAGCCTCCCCGTTGGGGGATCTGATTATCTACGGAACAATCATAACCTGGAAAAATGACCCTGGAAGCGATCCTGAGGTTAAATCTCCGGCTTGGTCTGAACATGAGAAGTCAATTCTCGAACATGGTATTGACTGGCGGGCTATCCAGAATGGGCAACCTGGCATCCCGTTTGTTGTGGCGGGGGACTTCAATCAGACGCGAGATGGTTCCAAAGTATATTGTTCTCCCAACGGAATAAGACTCTTGAACGAGCAGCTGGAACGAAACAGCTTGGTTTGCGTCACCGATGAGGATTTTGGTGCCAATATGAAACTGGCTCCGGATCCCCAAAAGAGCGGCCGTTATCGGCATAATGTTGATCATATTTGCGTCAGCAAATCACTACTTAAAGCTGAATATGTCGGTGCTTGGGATCACTTCAGGAATGGAGAAGTGCTGTCCGATCATAACGGTGTGTTTGCCGAACTAACAAAGATTTAGCCAGGAGTAGTTGCAATAGATCTAACGGTCTGCCTTGTCATCTCAAGTGGCCGGTTGAATCCGCAACGCCGGGTAAATATTCCGTTACCGGAATGTTTCTAATCCTCAAGCACTGTCTTGGTCTTGATCACCGCTGGCATATAATTTCCCTAGCTATGCAGAATCTCTCCAAGTCAAAACTGCTTTCTTACAAACAATGTCCACGCCGACTCTGGCTAGAGGTGCACAGAGCGGAACTGAAAGCCGATTCCGAGAGTGCCCAGGCAGACTACGACATCGGTAATCAGGTAGGAGTGGTTGCCCAACGCATGTACGATCCAGACGGGCAGGGCATGACTCTTGATGCCCAGACAGATGGCTACTCACAAGCGTTGCAGTGGAGCCTGGAGCTGATCAAAACCAAGCAGCCTTTGTTCGAGGCTGCATTCACGGCGAATGGTGCACTGTCATTTGCGGATGTGATGTTGCCTGTGGAGAGGGAAGGGCAACTGGGCTGGCGCATGGTCGAGGTCAAATCGACATCGGGCGTGAAAGACTACCACCGCGACGACGTGGCCATCCAGGCCTGGGTGGCACGTAGCGCAGGGGTGCCACTGACTGCGATCGCGCTGGCGCACATCGATAGCACATTCGTATACCCAGGTGACGGTAATTACCAGGGGCTACTGAAGGAGTGTGATCTGACGAAGGAGACCTTCGGCCGATTCCCCGAAATCAAGGCATTGATCGCCGAAGCCCAGAGGGTGGTAGGCATGGCTGAGGCCCCAGCGGTCACAACGGGCAGTCGCTGTACTTCACCTTTTGAATGTGGCTTCATCAACTACTGCCAATCATTCGAGGAGCAGGCAGTATTCCCCGTGCAGTGGCTTCCTGCTATTCGCAGCAAAGAGCTCAAGGAATTGATTACCTCTAATCCGGCACTGGACATGCGTGACGTTCCTGATGAGCTGCTGACGGAGGAGCAGTTGCTGGTCAAAACCCACACAATAGCCGGTGAGATCTATTTCAACGCCCGCAATGCGGCCAAGGCGTTCAAGTCCTATCCGTTCCCGGCGTATTTTCTGGACTTTGAGACAGTCATGTTTGCCGTCCCCATCTGGAAGGGGACACGCCCCTATCAGCAAATTCCCTTCCAGTTCAGCCTGCACGTTATGGATGAGTCTGGCAATCTTCAGGAGGATGCATTCCTGGACCTGACCGGAAATGATCCGTCACGGCCGTTTGCGGAGACGCTAGTAAAGGTTTGTGACAAGGCCGGCCCCATCTTTGTGTACAACGCAGGATTCGAGGGGACACGCATTTCCGAGTTGGCCAACCTGTTTCCAGACCTTGCTTCGGATCTTCTGGCTATCAAGCGGCGCCTGGTCGATCTGCATCCGATCACCAAGGCCAATTACTACAACCCTAGGCAACATGGGAGCTGGAGCATCAAGGCGGTGCTGCCGGCCATCGCACCGGACCTGAGCTATGAAGCGCTGGAAGGAGTGCAGCATGGCGGGCATGCCGTGAATGCGTATTTGAAGGCAATCCAGCCCGGAACAACCACCGAGGAAAAGTCGCTCATCGAAAGGCAGTTGCTAGCATATTGCCGGATGGACACCTATGCGATGGTGAGGCTGTGGCAGTTCCTGCTTGGTAAGCCTGGCATCGCAACCAGCCGGGATTGCAGTACTCAGACTTTGGTAAGATAATGGAAACGGTTTCTGCGGTATCTGCTTCATGTCCTTGAAGTAACCGCGCCACAAGCAACCATCACAATCCGCACTGCTGTAACCATCCGAACTCTGCCGGCCGATCTGCGCCCAGGGGATACGGCTATCTGGCAAATCCTGGTCAATTCTAGGAGGTAACAACATGTCACAAACAAACGATGAACCGTTACTTAATTCACGATTCGCTTCCGCACTGTCGTTTGCGAACACCATCCATAGCAGGCAGGTGCGAAAGGGGGCAGGTGTCCCATACATCAGCCACTTGATGTCGGTATCGGCAGCCGTTCTGGAAAATGTGGGAGGAGAGTCCGAAGCGGTTGCAGCCCTGCTGCATGACTCCGCAGAGGATTGTGGCGGCAAGGCCATGCTCGACATGGTACGCACCCTGTTCGGTGATGATGTAGCTGATATCGTGGAGAGCTGTACTGACACCTTTGTCGAGCCCAAGCCAGCATGGAGGCCTCGGAAGGAAGCTTACGTGGCACACTTGCGCGAGGCCAGCCCCTCAGCGAAGCTGGTGGCCGGGTGTGACAAGCTCCACAACCTGAACAGCACACTGAAAGACTTGCGCAAGGGCCAGCCTGCCGACTACTGGAGTCGTTTTACAGCCGGTGCTGCCGAACAATTGTGGTATTACGGTGCATGTCTGGATGCATTTTCTGACTCACCTGTGGCGGATGAATTCCGGCGAAGCTATGTTGAATTCAAGAAGGTCCTGCAGGAGAGAGGGGATGTTCCCGGCTGAACTGTTCAAGGTCGCTTAATCCGGGAATGGTGTATCAATCCCCATCAGAAATTTCTTGGGGAACTGGCGCAAGTTGCTAGTCTGGAATTGTATTGATGCCCGCTTGTGGGTGTGATCATGCATGAAAGGACTAGTGCCATGTTGAGCCAGGCCGCCATCATTCCGTTTCCGGTGAGACGAATCCGCGTTTCACGCCCACAGTTGCCAGCACGCCTGGCCAACCAACGTTACCGCAGTCGGGAGTACCTGACGCCGGATGAAGTGGCGCATCTTATCGAGGCAGCCAGGAAAGCTGGGCGTAATGGCAGACGTGATGCCATGATGATCAGTCTTGCCTACCGCCATGGGCTGAGGGTGTCTGAGCTGGTTTCGTTACGCTGGGAACAGCTGGACCTGGGGGCTGGCTTGTTACATGTAAGGAGGATCAAGCGTGGCAATCATTCGGTTCATCCACTTCACTCATCGGATGTAAAGGAGCTGGAATTATTACTGAATGAGCGACACGGCCGCCAAGAGGTGTTCATCAGCGAGCGTGGGGCTAAACTTTCGGCTGATGCGCTGCGCAAGATCGTGTCCCGTGCGGGTCGCGAGGCAAGAATCCCTTTTCCGGTTCACCCACACATGTTGCGCCATGCCTGCGGCTACAAGCTGGCCCAAGATGGGCAGGATACCAGGGCAATCCAGGATTACCTCGGGCACAAGAACATCCAGCATACGGTGCGCTATACACAGTTGTCTTCTGACAGGTTCAGGGGTTTTTGGAGTGACTGATACCAAAGTGCATGGGAGGAATGGGTTGTCACACCAGGCAATTGGAAAATTCTCATTGATGTATTGAAACATCTCTTCCCCGATCAAGGTTATTAACCCCGGGCGAACTTGATCATGTCAATATGCCGTTCGGCCTAGTCCCAAGAGCATATTCACCTCACCCTCATGAGCAGCTATATTTCGCGCCGCTTTGCGCGGTGTCGATGCTTGAAAATCAAACTCCCTATCTGTTCTGATAGTCCCCCAAGCCCCTCGCAATTGCTACATTAAGCACAGGTGTTTGTTCTTCGAGGTTTATTCCTATTGGGTAATGCCGAGTGGAGAGGTGAACGCTTTCGGTTAACCACATGGCTAGGCAATAGGTCGCTTCGATGAGTGTCTCTTGTAACAATCTGGCTTCGCCACGATGGCGTGCCTTACCAGTGCTGCTATTGGCGCTTGTAGCCATGCCTCAATCCGTACACGCGCAAAGCAACGAAACCCCGGATACACTTGAGCAACGCAACCGCACCAAGGAAGAGGCTTCCGAGCGCGAGCGCCAGCAAAAGGCGCCTCGAGTTGACCTGCAGGGCGAGATCAAACCGCCTGCTGAACTTACTCTCCCCACCGAGTCACCATGTTTCAAGATCGACCGCTTCGTACTGGACGTTCCCGCCCAGCTGCCGGCCAGCACCCGTCTGCTGGGGGCCAGTGCACAATCCGGTGACCGCTTTCACTTTGCGCAGGCCTATCTCGAACAATATCGCGGCCGCTGCATTGGCCGGGAAGGGGTCGGACTGCTGTTGAGCCGGCTCACCGACCAGATTCTGGCCAAGGGCTACACCACCACCCGCCTGGGCATTCCTGAACAAGACCTCTCCAGCGGCACCCTCAAGCTCACGCTCATTCCCGGTGTCATTCACCAGCTGCGCTTTGCCGATCCGGCCACCACCGGGCATTTAAATGCCTTTCCGTCGGGGGCAGGGGAGTTGTTCAACCTGCGCGATTTCGAGCAGGGTCTGGAGCAGATGAAGCGGGTGACCAGCCAGGACGTCGACATGCAGATCGTGCCGGCGGGCACGCTGGGCGAGAGCGACGTAGTAATCTCGGTCAAACGCATCAAACCGTGGAAGCTCATTGCCAGCCTTGATGATTCCGGCACCAAGGGCACCGGCAAGCTGCAGGCCGGCCTTACTCTGGGTTGGGACAACCTGTTCGACGCCAGTGACATGTTCACCTTCGGCACCACCAGCGATGCCGAGCAGCAAGGGCAAGTGCGCGGCACCCGCGGCTACAACACCAGCTACTCTATCCCATTCGGCTACTGGACGGCCACCGTCTCGGCCAGCGATTATCTCTACCACCAGCAAATTGCCGGCATCAGCCAGACCTTCGTCTCCAGCGGCGACGCGCAGAACTTCGAAAGCAAAATCGCCTACCTGTTCTATCGTGACCAGAAGCAGAAATACAGCGTCCAGTTCCGCACCGGCAAGCGCTGGAGCCACAGTTATATCGACGATACCGAGGTTGAGGTGCAATACCGCAACACCAGCTTTGCCGAGCTGGCACTGATCCACAAACGCTATCTTGGCCAATCCCAGCTCGACATCACCGCTGCCTATCGCTGGGGAACACCGTGGTTTGGCGCACAGAGTGATCCGGCAGACCTGCCGGACACCAGCCCACGTCTTAACTACCAAGTACAAACTGTGGATGCCACGCTGGGCACAGCATTCAAGGCATGGGACATCCCGCTAACCCATAGCGTCACCTTGCGAGCCCAGAATGCCAACAGCCCGCTGTATGCCTCGGAATGGTTTTCCATAGGCAGCCGCTGGACTGTGCGCGGCTTCGATGGGGAGAACACACTAGCCTCGGAACAGGGTTTCTACCTGCGCAACGAGCTCGCCATGCCGTTCTGGGAAGGCAGGCATAACGTCTACATCGGGCTCGACTACGGCAAGGTTTATGGCCCCAACGTACCCAACCTAGCAGGCAACCAGCTGGCCGGCGCCGTGTTGGGCCTACGCGGCAGCCCGATCAGCAACATGAGCTACGACATCTTCGCCGGTGTGCCGGTGAGCAAACCGGACGGCTTCCGCACCGCGGAGCCGACAGCCGGTTTTAGTTTGAATTACCAGATGTGATAACGATATACCTTCAGGGATAGCGACAACCATGAACCAGCCACTGAACCGCGAATCGATCCTCTTCAACCCGGGCAGCCGACGCAGCATTGCCTGGCTCACGTTGCTGGTTTACATCGGCTACCCGCTGGCGGCCACCGCCCAGGTCGCGGCCGATGCTGCTGCTTCCGCGCAAAAGCGCCCGGTCATCGATACGACCGCCAATGGCATTCCTTTGGTGCAGATCACCACCCCTAATGCCTCAGGCGTATCGCACAACCAGTACACGCAGTACAACGTCGATCCCAGTGGCCTCATCCTCAACAACAGCGCCACCAACGTTCTCACCCAGCAGGCCGGCTACGTGCCCGGCAACCAGAATCTGGTCAACGGCTCCGCCCGCATCATCCTCAATGAAGTCACCGGCACGTCAATCAGCCAGCTCAACGGCTATACCGAAGTGGCCGGCCAGAAAGC
>DATDDN010000099.1:0-10650 GCA_036523795.1 Gallionellaceae bacterium
AAGGCCTGCTGCAGCTTGGCGAAGTCGTGGCCGTAGGTTTCCATATGGTCGGCATCGATGTTGGTCACCACCGACAGGATGGGATGCAGGTAGAGGAACGACGCATCCGATTCATCTGCCTCCGCCACCAGGAATTCGCCGCTGCCCAGCTTGGCGTTGGTGCCGCTGCTGTTGAGCTTGCCGCCGATCACGAAGGTCGGGTCGAAGCCGCCCCTGGCCAGCACGCTGGCAGTGAGGCTGGTGGTGGTGGTCTTGCCATGGGTGCCGGCGATGGCGATGCCCTGGCGCAAGCGCATCAACTCGGCCAGCATCATCGCGCGCGGCACCACCGGAATCTTGCGCGCACGCGCCGCCACCACTTCCGGGTTGTCGCTGCTCACCGCAGTGGACACCACCACGGCATCGGCATCGGTCAGGTTGCTCTCGGCATGGCCCTGGTACACCGTCGCACCCAGACTCTTCAGGCGCTGCGTGGCCACATTGTCGGCCAGGTCGGAGCCGCTCACCTTGAAGCCCTGGTTGAGCAGCACCTCGGCGATGCCGTTCATGCCGGCGCCGCCTATGCCTACAAAATGGATGTGTTTGATCTTGTGTTTCATGCCGCCAGTTCCTTGCAAATATTGGCCACGCGTTGTGCCGCCTGCGGCTGTGCCAGCGCGCGGGCTGCGTGTGCCATCGTGAGCGCACGCTCTCTTGTCATTTCCCGCAGCAGCTGCGCCAGATGCTGCGGGTTCAATTCAGGTTGCGGCAACAGCACGGCAGCACCGCGCTCGCTCAGGAAGCGCGCATTGCCGGTCTGGTGATCGTCCACGGCATGCGGGAACGGCACCAGGATGCTAGCGACACCCGCCGCGGCCAGCTCCGCCACGGTCAGCGCACCGGCGCGGCAGATCACCACATCCGCCCAGCCGTAGTATTGCGCCATGTTGTCCAGGAACGGCTTCACTTCACCCGTCACTCCCGCCTGCTGATACGCCTGCTGCACCGCATCGAAATGCTGCTTGCCGCTCTGGTGGATTACCAGCACGCCGGACTCCGCCGGCAGCAGCGCCAGCGCTTGCGGCACACAGTTGTTGATCGCCTGCGCCCCCAGGCTGCCGCCAACCACCAGCACGTTCAGCTTGCCTCGGCGCGCACCATAGCGCTGCGCCGGCTCGGGCAATACAGCAATGCTGTCGCGCACCGGATTGCCGCACCACTCGGCCCTTTTCAGCACGTCCGGAAAACCGCTCATCACCCGTGTCGACAGCCTGGCCAGCGCCTTGTTGCTCAGACCAGCCACCGAATTCTGTTCATGGATCACCAATGGTTTTCTGAACAACGCCGCCATCACGCCACCCGGAAAGGTGATGTAACCGCCCATGCCCAGCACCACATCAGGGCGGTAGCGGAACAGAGCGACCGCGCTTTGCCACATCGCCCGCAGCAGGTTGAACGGCAGAGCCAGTTTTCTCAACAAACCTTTGCCACGCAGCCCACCGAATTTCACCCACGCCACCGGGTAGCCATGCTTGGGCACCAGCTCGGCTTCCATGCTGCCGGGTGCACCCAGCCAGGTTACCTGCCAGCCTTCGGCACGCAGACAGTCCGCCACGGCAAGGGCTGGGAATATGTGCCCGCCGGTACCGCCCGCCATGATGAGTATCGATCTAGCCATAGTGCCTACCGATTCCATTTGTCTTTTCGCATTGCATTGCGATTTTGGCTACGGCCGCCCCGTTGGGGCTTAACCTGCGATGCAGGTTAGCCTCCGCCGGAATAGGCGAATGATGAATCAGCTTCGCGCTCATACCGCCACTCCTCGCATCATTCGCCTATTCTCCCAATCAATCCTCAGCAGCAGTGCCACTGCAATGCAGTTCGCCACGATGCCGCTGCCGCCATAGCTCATGAACGGTAACGTCAGCCCTTTGGTCGGCAGCACGCCCATGTTCACGCCGATATTGATCATCGCCTGCATGCCCAGCCACACCGCGATGCTCTGCGCTACCAGCGCCGCGAACAGGCGGTCCAGCATCACGCTCTGACGGCCGATCATGAAAGCGCGCACGACCAGACCGGCAAACAGCGCCATCACAATGGTGACACCGACAAATCCCAGCTCTTCAGCGATCACCGCCAGCAGGAAGTCCGTATGTGCTTCCGGCAGGTAGAACAGTTTTTCCACGCTGCCGCCCAGGCCCACGCCAAACCACTCGCCGCGCCCAAACGCGATCAGCGCATGGCTTAACTGGTAACCCTGGCCAAACGGATCGGCCCAGGGATCCATGAAGCTGGTGGCACGCTTCAGGCGATACGGGGCAATCACCACCAGCAGGGCAAAAGCCAGCGGCAGCGCCACGGCCAGCGCACCGAACACCTTCAGGTTGTACCCCCCCAGCCACAGCGTGCCCATCGCAATGGCACAGATCACCACAAAAGCGCCCATGTCCGGTTCCAGCAGCAACAAACTGCCCACCAGCGTCATCACCGCAAACATCGGCAGGAAGGCCTGGGTGAAGTTATCCTTCACAGTCCCCTTGCGCACGGTGTAGTCGGCGGCATACAGCACGACACACAATTTCATCAGTTCCGACGGCTGCAGGTTGATTACGAACAGCGACAGCCAGCGCCTGCTGCCGTTGACCACCTTGCCCACGTGCGGAATCAGCACCATGATCAGCATGGCCACGCCCAGCGCAAACAGGTAAGGCGCCAGCTTCTGCCAGGTCTGCACGGGAATCTGCAGCACCGCCACACCGGCAAACAGCCCCACTCCCAGATACATGGCGTGGCGCAGCAGGTAGTAGGCGGGCTGGTTGCCGGTGTACTTGCCTGCCTCGGCCGTGGCGATCGATGCCGAATACACCATCACCAGCCCGATCGACAGCAGGGCCGCCACGATCCACACCAGTGCCATGTCGTAGTCGGACATTGGCTGACGCGTGGCGTTACGCTGAAACATGCTCATGCTGGCGAGGTTGATCATGCCGCGGCCTCCCCCTGCAGTTTGCGCACTGCGGCGATGAACACCTCGGCGCGATGCAGGTAATTGCGATACATGTCGAAGCTGGCGCACGCCGGCGACATCAGCACCGCATCGCCCGGCTGTGCTGCGCCGCCTGCCAGGCTGACCGCGTCATCCATGTCGCGCGCGCTCAGCAGCGGCACCTTGCAGCCTTGCAATACTGCGGCGATCTTGTCGGCATCGCGCCCGATCAGCACCACGGCGCGCGCATGCTGCGTTACGGCGTCGCGCAGCGGAGTAAAGTCCTGGCCCTTACCGTCGCCGCCAAGAATCACCACGGCTTTCCGCCCCAGGCCCCTCAGTGCCGCTTCGGTGGCGCCCACATTGGTGCCCTTGGAGTCGTCGTAGTAAGTCACACCCTTGACCTCCGCCACTTTTTCCACGCGGTGCGGCAGGCCCTTGAAATTGTGCAGCGAGCCCAGCAGCGGAGCCAGCGGTATGCCGACGGCGCGGCACAGCGCCAGCGCAGCCAGCGCATTGGCGACATTGTGCAGGCCGGTCACCTGCAATTCGCTGGCCTTGAGCAGGCGTTGCGTTCCCTGGGTCAGCCAGATGTCAGCGCCCTCCTGTTCGATGCCCCAGTCATCGGTGCCGCGTGCCGGCGCATTGAGGCCGAAGGTGCTGTGTGTGCGACCCTGCAGCGCCATGGCAATGCTTTCCCGGTCATCGCGATTCAGCACCTGCACACCACCCTTGCCGCTGCTGCGGAAGATGCGTGCCTTCGCGGCGATGTAGCCGGCCATGTCGTCATAACGATCCAGGTGGTCTTCGCTGATGTTGAGCACAGTGGCAGCATCCGCATCGAGTGTGTAGGTAGTTTCCAGCTGGAAGCTGGACAGCTCCAGCACCCACACCTGCGGCTGTTTGCCCTGGCGCCGCAACAGCACATCCAGTACTGCCGGCGAAATATTGCCGGCCACTTCGGTGTCCAGTCCGGCAGCGCGGCACATCGCGCCCACCATGCTGGTCACGGTGGTCTTGCCGTTGGCGCCGGTAATCGCAATCACCCTGGGCGGATTCTCTTTCGGCAGCGCCTGCGCAAACAGCTCAATGTCGCCCACCACCGGAATCTTCTGAGCCACAGCCTTCTGCACGAAGGGATCGGCCATTGGCACGCCCGGGCTGATCGCAATCAGATTGACGCCCTCAAGCAGCTCGCGGCGGAAGGTGCCGCAGCGTACATCCAGCTGCGGGAATTCGGCACGCAGCGCATCCAGGCCGGGCGGCTGTTCGCGGCTGTCCGCCACACGCAACTGTGCCCCGAGCGCGCTCAGCCAGCGCACCATCGATAGCCCGGTTTCACCCAGGCCGAGCACCAGCACGCGCAACTGTGACGCGGCGCCTGCTTGCAGCATCGAGTTGTCAGCCCATTCCTTCAATGTTTTCCCTTGTGTCAGCTTTAAATAGGCGTTAGTCGCTAGTTGGTTTCGTCGCTGCGCGGCCTCGCTTTTAGCTACCGACTAATGTCTGCCTTCATCTCAATTTCAGTGTCGCCAAACCCAGCAGCACCAGCAGCATGGTGATGATCCAGAACCTCACCACCACCTGCGTTTCTTTCCAGCCCTTCAGTTCGTAATGATGGTGCAGCGGCGCCATGCGGAAGATGCGCTTGCCGGTGAGCTTGAACGAAGCCACCTGCAGCATCACCGACACTGCTTCCATCACGAACACGCCGCCCATGATGAACAGCACCAGCTCCTGGCGCACGATCACCGCCACCGTGCCAAGTGCGGCGCCCAGCGCCAGCGCGCCCACGTCACCCATGAACACCTCCGCCGGATACGCGTTGAACCACAAAAAGGCCAGGCCCGCGCCGGCAATCGCGCCGCAGAACACCGCCAGCTCGCCCGCGCCCGGCACATGCGGAATGCCCAGGTATTTGGCAAATACCACGTGGCCTGCCACGTAGGAGAAGATCGCCAGCGCGCTGCTCACCATCACGGTGGGCATGATCGCCAGTCCGTCGAGCCCGTCGGTCAGGTTCACCGCGTTGCTGGTGCCCACGATCACCAGATAGGCGAGCAGGATGAAGGCAAACGCGCCGAGCGGAATCGCCACGGTCTTGAAGAAGGGCACGATCAGCTCAGTGTGTGCGGGCAACGTCGATGTCTGCCACAGATATACCGCTGCCACCAGTGCGAAGATCGACTGCCAGAACATCTTGGCTTTGGCCGACAGGCCCTTGGGATTGCGGTGCACCACCTTGCGGTAGTCGTCCACCCAGCCGATGGCGCCAAAACCCAGCGTGGTCAGCAGTACCACCCATACGTACTGGTTGTGCAGGTCGCCCCACAGCAGGGTGGTGATGGCGATCGAGGTGAGGATCAGCGCGCCGCCCATGGTGGGCGTGCCCGCCTTGACCAGGTGCGTCTGCGGACCATCCGTGCGCACCGACTGGCCGATCTTGTAGGCGGTGAGCTTGCGGATCATTGCAGGCCCGACCATGAACGAAATTGCCAGCGCGGTCATCGCGGCCAGCACCGCGCGCAGCGTGATGTAGTTGAACACGCTGAACACGCGGATGTCTTGCGCCAACCATTGTGCCAATGCCAGTAACATGTCTTCCCCTTATTGCAGCGAGGTGCAATGGCGCACCACGCGTTCCATTTTCATAAACCGCGAACCCTTGACCAGCACCGTGCTGTTCTCGTTCAGTTCCTGCTCCAGCGCGGCATACAGGTCCTCGATGCGCTCGAAGTGACGCGCACCATTGCCAAACTCCTCCACCGCATAGTTGCTCAGGTCGCCCAGCGCAAACAGCTTGTCCACGCCGAGACTGCGCGCCTCGCTGCCAATCTCGGCATGCAGCTGCGCAGCGTCCGCACCCAGCTCCCCCATGTCGCCCAGCACCAGCAGCTTCTTGCCCTTGGCCTGGATCAGCACTTTCAGCGCAGCGCGCAGCGAAGCCGGGTTGGCGTTGTAGGTATCGTCGATCAGCGTCGCACCGTGCAGGGCCGTCTTGCGCTGCAGGCGCCCGGCCACCCCGCCGAACCTCTCCAGCCCGCCGCGTATCGCGGCCAGCGGCACCTGCAGCGCACATGCGGCGGCCGTGGCGGCCAGCGCATTGCGCACGTTGTGCGCGCCCGGCACCTGCAGGTCGGCGGTGAAGTCGCCCTGCGGCGTGCGCACGCTCATGTGCGCACCGAAATTCCTGGCGTGCCATTGTGCGCGCACGTCCGGCTGATGATCGAGGCCGAATTCCATGACATGGTGCGGCCGCGCGAGCTCGCGCCACAGCGGCGCATGCGGGTCGTCACCGTTGATCACCGCCACCCCGCCTGTACACAGCCCGGCAAAGATTTCGCCCTTGGCACGTGCCACGCCTTCCAGCGATCCCAGGCCCGCCAAATGCGCGCTGGCCGCGTTGTTGATCAGCACCACGTCAGGCCGCGCCAGGCGCGTCAGGTAGTCGATCTCGCCCGCATGGTTCATGCCCATCTCGATCACCGCATAGCGATGCGTGCTGCGCAGCTTGAGCAGGGTCAGCGGCATGCCGATGTCGTTGTTGAGGTTGCCCTGCGTGGCGAGCACCGCATCCGCACTGCCCGCCGCTTCGCGCAGGATGCTGGCGAGCATTTCCTTCACGGTGGTCTTGCCGTTGCTGCCAGTCACGCCCACCACGGGAATGGTGAATTGCGTACGCCAGTACGCCGCCAGCTTGCCCAGCGCCAGCCTGGTGTCTTCCACCAGCAGGACGGGAATGCCCGCCTCGTTGTCGAATTTCGTTGCGCGATCGCTGTTTACCAGCGCCGCGACGGCGCCGCCCTGTGCGGCCACGCCGACAAACTGGCTGCCGTCGAAATTTTCGCCGTGCAGCGCGACAAACAGGTCGCCCGGCTGAATCGCGCGACTGTCGGTGGAGACCGCACAGAACTCCGCATCACCGCCCTGCAGGCGGCCGTCGAGCACCTGGGCCAGCTGGCTCATGCGCATCATGATTGCACCCCGCCGGATTGCCATGCGTGCAGGGCGCGCTGCGCCTCCACCACATCGCTGAATACATGCTTCACGCCATCGATCTCCTGATAATCCTCATGCCCCTTGCCCGCCACCAGCACGGTATCCGCGGCGCGCGCGAGGCGCACCGCCTGGGCAATGGCCTGGGCGCGGTCTTCCACCACTTCGAAGCGGCCGCCTTTTTCTGCCGCGCCTTCTTCCACGCCGGGCAGGATCGCGGCAATGATGTCGTGCGGGTTTTCGCTGCGCGGGTTGTCGCTGGTCACGATGCAGATGTCCGCGCGCTGCGCCGCCACCTTGCCCATCATCGGGCGCTTGCCGCGGTCGCGGTCGCCGCCGCAGCCGAACACGCAGATCAGCTTGCCGCCAGCGGGCGCAGTCAGCTCATGCAGGGCATCCAGTACCTTTTCCAGCGCATCCGGCGTGTGCGCATAATCCACCACCACCGCAGGCGTGCCGCGGCCGCCCAGCGTCTGCATGCGCCCGGCCACCGCGCGCAGCGTGCCGAGTTGGCACAGCGCATCTTCCAGCGCCACGCCGCTCACCAGCAGCACGGCCAGCGAGCCCAGCATGTTGGCGGCGTTGAAGCGGCCAAGCAGATTGCTGCGCAGCTCACCACCACCCCAGCTGGAATGCACCTGCAGATTGAAGCCCTGTGCATCCATGCTCAGCCTGTCGCCATACACCATGCGCATGCCCAGCCGCTCTGCCTGCTGCAGGGCCTGCTCGGTAAGGCCGTAGCCGATGGCTTCCACGGCAGCGTCCTGGAGTTGCTCCGCGAGCTCGCTGCCGAAGGCATCATCCAGATTCACCACCGCATATTTCAGGTGCTGCCAGTCGAACAGGCGGCGCTTGGCCGCGGCGTAGCTGCTCATGTCGCCGTGGTAATCCAGGTGGTCGCGACTGAGGTTGGTGAGCAGCGCCACGTCATAGCGCACGCCGTTCACTCGGCCCTGTTCCAGCGCATGCGACGACACTTCCATCGCCACCGCCTGCGCGCCCTGTTGCACATATTCGGCCAGCAGTCCGTGCACGCGGATCGCATCCGGCGTGGTGTTCGCAGTTGGCTGCAACGCACCCGGGAAGCCGTTGCCCAGGGTGCCAATCAGCGCCGCCTTGCGTCCCAGCGCCGTGAAAGATTGCGCCAGCCAGTGGCTGCATGAAGTCTTGCCATTGGTGCCTGTGATGCCCACCATCCACAATTGTTCCGAAGGCTGCGCATAGACATGGTCGGCGAGCGCACCGGCGTGCTTGCGCAGCTCGCGCACGGCCAGATTCGGCACTCTCCAGTCCGCGTTCCAGCTGAAGTGTTGCGCCTCCCAGATCACCGCATTGGCGCCGCTGGCGATGGCCTGTGCGATGAAGTTGCGCCCGTCCACCTGGCCGCCCGGGTAGGCCACGAAGGTATCGCCCGGCCTTACCTGGCGGCTGTCAGTCACCAGACGCGTGATGCGCACGCCCAGTGCGGCAATCCAGTCGGGCCGGAATTCCCCTGCAGGATGGAGCGCCGTACTCATGCGTCCTCCTTGACGATTTCGGCCGGCGGCTGCAGCACGTTGTTGAGCGGCGCGTCGTTGGGCACGTTCAGCAGGCGCAACGCCTGCCCCATCACGCTGCTGAATACCGGCGCGGCGACCTGGCCGCCGTAATATTCCCTGCCCGCGGGGTCGTTGACCATCACCGCCACGATCAGCCGGGGGTTGCTGGCCGGCGCCAGCCCTACGAATGAAGCGACGTAGTGATCGACGTAGTGGCCGTTTTCCAGCTTGTGTGCGGTCCCCGTCTTGCCGGCCACACGGTAACCCTGCACCTGCGCCAGCGGTGCGGTGCCGCCCGGCTTGACCACCAGCTCCAGCATGTCGCGCACGGCACGCGCCGTGGAGGGCGAAAACACTGGCTGGCCCAGCTGCGGCACATCCTGCTTCAGCAGGCTGATCGGCTTCATCTCGCCATCATTGGCAAACACGGTGTAGGCGCGCGCCAGTTGCAGCAGGTTGACCGAGATGCCGTTGCCATAGGACATGGTGGCCTGCTCGATCGGGCGCCACTTCCTGTAGTCGCGCAGTTTGCCCAACGCCTCGCCCGGGAAGCCGCTGCCGGTAGGCTCGCCGAAGCCGGCATCGCTGAGGCCGGTCCAGAAGTTCTTTGCCGGCAGCATCAGTGCAATCTTGGCCGCACCCACGTTGCTCGATTTCTGGATCACCTGCGCCACGGTGAGCGCGTTCTCCGGATGGGTGTCGTGTATGGTGCGGCCACCCACGGTAAAGGTGCCGCCGCGCGTGTTGATCACGGTGTTCGGCTTGACCATGCCGTTGTCCAGCGCGGTGGCGATGGTGAACGGCTTCATGGTGGAGCCGGGCTCGAACAGGTCGGTCACCGCATGGTTGCGCAGCAGGGTGACATTCGGCTTGTCGCGATTGTTGGGGTTGTAGCTTGGCCAGTTGGCGAGCGCGAGCACTTCGCCGCTCCTGGCGTCGAGCACCACGATGGAGCCGTTTTTGGCGTGATGCTGCTCGACCGCGGCCTTGAGTTCGCGGAAGGCGAGGAACTGGATCTTGCTGTCCAGGCTCAGCGCCACGTCCACACCGGGCTTGGGCGGCCGGATGCTGGCGCCGTCCTCGACGATGTAGCCGCGTCTGTCCTTGATCACGCGCTGGCTGCCGTTCTTGCCGCCGAGCGTGGCCTGCCAGCCGAACTCCACGCCTTCCTGGCCGTTGTCGTCCACGTCGGTAAAGCCGAGGATGTGCGAAGTCACCTCGCCACTGGGGTAGTAGCGACGGTATTCGTGGCGCATGGCCAGGCCGGGTATGCCCAGCTTCATCGCCTGTGCCGCCAGCTCCGGCGACAGCTGGCGCTTGAGGTAGACGAACTCGCGCTTCTCCTGCAGGCGCTTGCTAACGTCGCTCACGTCCATGCCCAGGACCTGCGCCAGCTGGCGAACCTGTTGCGGCGTGGCCTCCACGTCGGGCGGGCTGGCCCAGATCGATTCCACCGGAGTACTGATGGCAAGCGGGTTGCCGGCGCGGTCGGCGATCATGCCGCGATGGGCGATGATGTCCACCACGCGGCCGTAGCGCGCGTTGCCCTCCTGCTGCAGGAATTCGGTGTGTATGCCCTGCAGGTAAATGGCGCGCACCATCAGCGCCACCATGGCGGCGAACATGAGCAGCAGCAGCACGCGTGCACGCACCGGCGGCAGTGCGACCTGCCCGGTGCTTCTTACGTTAGCGGCGTATTTCATGGCTGCCTGCCGCCTGCGCCTGTTTGATCAATGCGAACAAATTGAATTTGCTCTCCCTTTGGCAATTGCATCTGCAACTGGCGGCTGGAAATTTTTTCCACGCGCGCAGGCATCGCCCACGTGCTCTGCTCCAGCTGCAACTGCCCCCATTCCACTTCCATCTGCTGCGCCCGGTCTTTTTCTTTTTGTAATTCAACAAACAACTTGCGCGCCTTGTGTTGCGAAGTCACAACACCTAACGCGCAGGCTATGCACAGCAGCAATAACGCGATGTTCAGCTTGTTAGCCACTGGCCCCCCCGCTGCGCTCCGCCACGCGCAGCACCGCGCTGCGCGCGCGCGGGTTCTGCGCCACTTCCGCCTCGCCCGGCATGATCGCCTTGCCGATCAGCTTCAGTTTGCCCTCCGGGATGTCGGCGGCGCGGATCGGCAAGCCGTGCGGCAGC
>DATDDN010000100.1:0-4731 GCA_036523795.1 Gallionellaceae bacterium
TTCTGTGCTGACCGCCGTGCAGATGAACCAGTTTCAGCAGTGGTATCTGGGCAATAATGATCTGGAGAAAGTGTGTGCCAATGATCCGGCAACACACCTCGTCCGTTACGCCGACATCGCTGCCCATTACAGAGACCTTGCCGCCCAGCTCGGCACGTTCTTCAAAGGCTTGTACTCGCAGTCGCTTCTGGATCTCGCCGCACTGCGCGCCAAGATCGGTGACATCGACGATCACTATCAGGCCTTCGTGTCCACTAACACAGCAGGGAAGTGCCCGTTTTGCGGCATCGGCGATATCAAGGGGACGCATCACAGCAAACGGGAGGCCTACGACCATTACCTGCCCAAGGCGCTATACCCATTCAATTCGATCAACTTTCGCAATTTGGTGCCCGCCTGTCACGAGTGCAATAGCACTTACAAACTCAGCAAGGACCCGGTGCACAATGCGGTCGGACGGCGAAAGGCTTTCTATCCCTACACTACTACAAGCCACGCCATCGAGATAGCTATCGACCTCGGTGCAACGGATATCGACCGCCTGACCCCTGACGACATTCAAATCACGTTCGGTCCGGCCGGCGCTGATGAGGAGATTGAGACCTGGAAAGAAGTGTATGGGATTGAGGAGCGATACAAGGCGAAATGTTGCGGCGCTGATGCCAAAGATTGGTTGGAAGAGCTACGCATCATGAATGATGCGCACGGTATCAACCCGACAAACTACCTAGCAGTCGTGCAAAAACAGACGAAAGCATCGCCTGTTGCCAATAGCAACTTCTTAAAGAAGGCATTCCTAGAAGGATGCCAGCGACGTGGAATTATTTAATCGATAGTTCTGGGAAATAACTTATGAGTGACATCAAATTATTCCGAGCCACGAACAACAAGGTAGAAGAGCTGCAAGGCAGGTCGGCAACGATTGAGAAATCATTGCAAGCCAGAATCGAGCAGAACATGGAGGAATTCCTCGGGATCCGCTTCCTGGCAAGCGAATACTCAACCGGAAAGGAGCATGGTGGTCGCATCGATAGCCTTGGCCTGGATGAAAACGGTTGCCCGGTGATCATCGAATACAAGCGTACCCAAAATGAAAACGTAATAAATCAGGGGCTTTTCTATCTCGACTGGTTGATGGAGCATAAGGCAGACTTCAAACTTCTGGTTCTGGATAAATTCGGTAAAGATGATGCCGATACTATCGAATTCTCTTCGCCGCGCTTGCTGTGTATTGCGGGTGATTTCACAAAATACGACGAACACGCGGTCAAGCAAATTAATCGAAATATCGAATTGATTCGCTATCGCCTGTTTGGCGACGATCTGTTGTTGCTGGAATTGGTAAATGCCACCTCTGTCGCGACCAATCCCATTGCTGAGGAGCAGCCACTCAAAGCCAAGCGCAAAGACAAAACAGCCGCAGAATATTTAGGGCAGGCGCCGCAGAACTTGAGGGATTTGTACGACGAGCTGTCGACCTATCTCATTGCTCTTGGCGATGATGTGCAGTTCAAGCAGCTAAAATTCTATTTCGCCTACAAGCGCATCAAAAACTTTGCCTGCGTGGAAATACATCCTCAATCCGGCAGGCTGCTTGTGTACGTGAAAGTAAATCCTGATTCTATTTCCCTGGAACAAGGCTTTTCCCGTGATGTACGCAACATTGGACATTTCGGCACTGGAGATCTGGAACTATCCCTTACATCTATGGCGGATTTTGAAAAGGCTAAGCCGTTGCTCATGAGTAGCTATGAGGCAAGCTAGTCGGAGACGCAGTTCAAGGTGAATGCCACGGTGGGGCGATCGAGGGCATGCGCTTTGTGGACGAACTACATGCTGAAGAATATCGGTGTGCCGGTGGCGTATCGGGTGCAGGCCAATCTGGACCTGGGCACGTTGTACCCGATGATCAAGCTGGAAGAGAGCGGCAAGTTCTCGCCCTGGCCGGAGGTGCCCAGCCCAAGCCAGGACAAACCTCAGGGCAGCATCTGATACGGTTCCAGGGTGACGGATTCGACTCTGTCGCCCAGCAGGATGAGGTAGCCTTCACGCCGGCTGTTGCCGGTTTCGCTGAATTCAAAACGGTAGGTGCGGTGAAACACGCGGCGCCCGGCGGCGTTGCGCGCCAGGCGCACGCGGATGCTGGCGACGGTGTCGTCGAGGAACTGCAGGTCGAGTTCGTCGCACAGTTTCTTGCCCGCGTGGCGGGCGGTTTCCAGTGCGTGCAGGCTGTTGAGCCAGTACCACACGATTGCGCACAGTGCGGAGAGCAGCAGCCAGCTTGCGGTGTCCATGGGTGTGATGTTCCTGATTGTTGAATTGAGGATGGGGGGGCGTTCATCCTTCGACTTCGCTGCGCTACGCTGATGAAACAACTAGCCATTCGACTAAGCCCGCCAGCGGGCAAGTCGCTGGTTATCAGGACGAACGGTGTAATTGGAGTTGCCCCTCTCCCTAGCCCTCTCCCACGAGGGGAGAGGGGACGTTTACACTTCGACTTCCTGCGCGGAGCCTGTCCTGAGCAACGCCGAAGGGCCCAGTGCGAACGGAGAGGTTATTTTTTCACCAGCCCCAGCACTTCCAGGTTGCGCTTGCGCACCACCTTCAGCAATTCCACATTGTCGATCAGCGATAGTCCATAGGAAGGCACCATGGCCTTCATGTGGCTTTGCCATTCGCTGCTTTGCATCTGTTTGGCGAAGCAGCGCTCGATGATGCGGATCATCGCCTGCACCGAGGTGGAGGCGCCGGGGGAGGCGCCGAGCAGGGCGGCGAGGGTGCCGTCGGCGGCGTGGACGACTTCGGTGCCGAATTCCAGGCGGCCGCCTTTCACGTCACATTGCTTGATGATTTGCACGCGCTGGCCGGCGTGGGCCAGGTGCCAGTCTTCGCTGCGCGCGGTGGGGTAGAAGTTGTGCAGGGCGCTCAGGCGCTGCTGGCGCGTCTGCATCACTTCGCCGATCAGGTAGCGGGTGAGGCCCATGTTGTCCAGGCCGGCGGAGACCATGGGCTTGAGGTTGGCGGGCGTCACCGATCTGATCAGGTCGAGGAATGACCCCTCCTTGAGGAACTTGGTGGAAAAGCCGGCATAGGGGCCGAACAGCAGCGCGGGCTTGCCGTTGATGATGCGCGTATCCAGGTGCGGCACGGACATGGGCGGCGCGCCCAGCGGGGCCTTGCCGTACACCTTGGTGTGGTGCTGGCGCACGATCTCCGGGTTCTGGCACACCAGCCACTGCCCGCTCACCGGGAAGCCGCCATAACCCTTGCTCTCGGGGATGCCGGATTTCTGCAGCAGCGGCAGCGCGCCGCCGCCGGCGCCGAGGAACACGAAGCCGGCGTTGATGGTGCGGCTGTGGTTGGTCTTGTTGTTGTGCACCTGCACATGCCAGCGGCCGTGCTTGTCCTGCTTGAGGTTGCGCACCGGGTGGCTCAGCAGCAGCTCGAAATTGGGATTCTTGGCGAGCGTGGCGATCATGCCGCGGGTGAGCGCGCCGAAGTCGATGTCGCTGCCGTAGGGCACACGCGTGGCGGCCACCGGCTGGTCCGGGTCGCGCTGCTCCATCACCAGCGGCATCCACCGCTGCAGCACGGCCGGGTCTTCGCTGTATTCCATGTCGGCAAACTGCGGGTGGCCGTGCATTGCGGCGTAGCGCTTGCGCAGAAAGTTGACGTCGTCCTTTCCCCACACAAAGCTCTGGTGCGGGGTGGCGTTGATGAAGGTGGAGGGCGGCGGCAGCTGTTTCTGTTCCACCAGGTAGGCGAGCAGCTGCAGCGTCACCTCGAAATCGGCGTTGATCGCCAGCGCGCGCTTCACGTCCACGTGGCCGTTGGCCTGCACCGGCGTGTAGTTCAGCTCGCAATAGCCGGCGTGGCCGGTGCCGGCGTTGTTCCAGCCATCGGTGCTCTCGTGCGCCACATGGTCCAGCCGCTCCACCAGGGCGATCTTCAGGTTGGGGTCGAGCTGCATCAGCATGGTGCCGAGCGTGGCGCTCATCACGCCGCCGCCGACGAGCAGAACATCAACATTGATTGTGGGCATGAGACTGAATCCTGATTGCTTGTGTCGGGGTCTGCGCGGTGGCCGCGCAAGGGAGGCGTGATTTTACCATCAAGCACAGGTGCGGCTCTCCCTCTTGCCCGGCCCCTCCGCTCCCGCGAGCGGGAGAGGGGAGGTGAGCGATGCCGGGGCGGCATTGAGTGGGTGGCCAGGCGCCGCGAATTGACGCCGAATTCACAGGTCTGCAGGGATGCCGACGGTGGGGTCTCACTATCGCTGCAAGCCATTGTCTGCGCGGGTTTGTGGTATTTCATGCGCTTTGGGTGGCAGGCGGGCAAAAGAAATGTCTTGCCATATGCCGGAATACCGCGTACAAGGCAGCTTGTTATTTGAATCAAAGTCTTTGCAGTACTGGTTTTTCCATGTGCACTCTTCGACTCAAATAGTGTTTGCGGGAATCCCCGCGTTTTTCAAGAAAGAAGGAAGTAAACATGGCAACTGGTACAGTTAAATGGTTCAACGATGCAAAAGGTTTCGGTTTTGTTACCCCTGATGGTGGCGGCGAAGATCTGTTTGCACATTTCTCTGCAATCAATATGAACGGCTTCAAAACCCTGCAAGAAGGCCAGAAGGTCACTTTCGAAGTGACTCAAGGTCCTAAGGGCAAGCAAGCTTCCAACATCCAGGCTGCTTAATCAGTCTGTAGGTTGGTAAAAAAGCCCGGCGCGAAA
>DATDDN010000101.1:0-39464 GCA_036523795.1 Gallionellaceae bacterium
CGCTTGTGCCCTTCATTGCCAGTGCCGGCGAGCTGAAAACCAAGCCCACCCAGCACAGCGTACAGAAGCTGCGCGAGATCGGTATTTCGCCGACGGCCTTGCTGTGCCGCGCGGATCGCCGCATTCCCGACGACGAGCGCGCCAAGATCTCGCTGTTCTCCAACGTGCGCGAAGAGGCGGTCATCTCGGTATGGGATGTGGACAGCATCTACAAGATTCCGCAGATCCTCAACGAGCAGGGGCTGGATCGCATCGTGTGCGAAGAGCTGGGCATCAATCCGAAACCGGCCGACCTGTCGGTGTGGAAAAAGCTGGTGGACTCGCTCGAGCATCCAAAACACGAAGTCACCATCTGCATGGTGGGCAAGTATGTCGAGCTGACCGAATCCTACAAATCGCTGATCGAGGCATTGCGCCATGCCGGCATACACACCTCGACCCGCGTCAACATCGAGTACATCGATTCCGAAGCGCTGGAAAGCAAGGGCGTGGACGAGCTGAAGCGCTTTGATGCCATTCTGGTGCCCGGCGGCTTCGGCGTGCGCGGCACCGAGGGCAAAATCGCCGCGATCCGCTATGCACGCGAGAACAAGGTGCCTTACCTCGGCATCTGCCTCGGCATGCAGCTGGCGGTGATCGAGTATGCGCGCGATGTGGCCGGCATGAAGGATGCCAACAGCACCGAATTCAATCTGGCCACCGAGCACCCGGTGGTGGCGCTGATCACCGAGTGGCTGGATCGCGATGGCCGCGTGGCCACGCGCAGTGCCGATTCCGATCTGGGCGGTACCATGCGTCTGGGTTCGCAGCGTTGCCCGATCAAGAGCGGCACGCTGGCGGCCAGCATCTACGGCAAGGACGTGAACGAGCGCCATCGCCATCGCTACGAAGTCAACAACCACTACGTGCCGGTGCTGGAGAAGGCGGGCATGATCATCTCTGCACGCACGCCAAGCGAGTCGCTGCCCGAGATGATGGAGTTGCCGCAAAGCGTGCATCCGTGGTTTGTGGGCGTGCAATTCCACCCTGAATTTACTTCTACCCCACGCGACGGCCATCCGCTCTTCAGTGCATTCGTCAAGGCCGCCATGGCTCACAAGGAGCAGGCATGAAACTCTGTAATTTCAATGTCGGGCTGGATCAGCCCATCTTCCTGATTGCCGGTCCCTGCGTGATCGAGTCCGAACAGATGGCGCTGGATACTGCAGGCCGCCTGAAGGAAATCTGCCAGGAGCTGAACATCCCCTTCATCTACAAATCGTCGTATGACAAGGCGAACCGCAGCTCGGGCAAATCCTTCCGCGGCTTCGGCATGGAAGCCGGCCTGAAGATTCTGGAAAAAGTGAAGGCGCAGATCGGCGTGCCGGTGCTGACCGATGTGCACACCGAAGATGAGATTGCGCCGGTGGCGGCCGTGGTGGACGTCTTGCAGACGCCGGCGTTCCTGTGTCGTCAGACCGACTTCATTCATGCGGTTGCCCGCTGCGGCAAACCGGTGAACATCAAGAAGGGGCAGTTCCTGTCGCCGTGGGACATGAAGAACGTGGTGGACAAGGCGCGTGAAGCCAGCAGCCAGGACAACATCATGGTGTGCGAGCGCGGTGCCTCGTTTGGCTACAACAACCTGGTGTCGGACATGCGCTCGCTGGCCGTGATGCGCAACACCGGCTGCCCGGTCGTATTCGATGCCACGCATTCCGTGCAGCTGCCGGGCGGGCAAGGCACGGCCAGCGGCGGCCAGCGCGAATTCGTGCCGGTGCTGGCGCGTGCGGCGGTGGCGGCAGGCGTTTCCGGCTTGTTCATGGAAACCCATCCCAATCCATCCCAGGCATTGTCCGATGGCCCCAATGCATTCCCCCTGGGGCACATAAAAGAATTGTTGGCGACATTGAAAGTAATTGATGCAGCAGTGAAGCAGCAAGGTTTGATCGAAGAGAAAATTGATTTGCGTAGTGTTTAGACAATAATAGGAAAAGAGCGAGAAATGAGTGCAATTGTAGATGTGGTAGCGCGTGAAATTCTGGACTCCCGTGGGAATCCCACGGTTGAGGCCGACGTATTGCTGGAATCCGGCGTGATGGGACGTGCAGCTGTGCCGTCCGGCGCCTCTACTGGTACCAGGGAGGCAGTTGAACTGCGTGATGGCGACAAGCAGCGCTATCTGGGCAAGGGCGTGTTGAAGGCAGTGGAATTCGTGAACACGGAAATCGCCGAGCTGATCATCGGTCTGGATGCGGCCGAGCAGGCATTTATCGATCAGGCCATGATCGAGCTGGATGGTACCGAGAACAAATCCCGCCTGGGCGCCAACGCCATTCTGGCGGTGTCGATGGCCGTTGCAAAGGCAGCGGCAGAGGAATCTGGCCTTCCCTTGTACCGCTACCTGGGCGGTGCCGCGCGCATGGAAATGCCGGTGCCGATGATGAACGTCATCAACGGCGGCGCACATGCAACCGGCGGTTCCGACATGCAGGAATTCATGATCATCCCCGTGGGCGCACAAAGTTTCCGAGAAGCGCTGCGTTACGGCGCTGAAGTGTTCCATAGCCTGAAAGCGGTGCTGCACCACAAGGGTTTCGCGACTACAGTCGGCGACGAAGGCGGCTTCGCACCGGCACTGGGTTCCAATGAGGCAGCGCTGAAGGTGATCGTGGAAGCGATCGAGGCAGCGGGTTACGTGCCTGGTGCGGACGTGGCGATCGGCATGGATCCGGCCGCTTCGGAGTTCTACCATGACGGCAAATATCACCTGAAGGCGGACGGACTGGTGCTGACCTCCGAGCAGATGGTCGACATGTACGCTTCCTGGGTGAGCAAGTATCCCATCATCACCATCGAAGATGGCATGAGCGAGCACGACTGGGCAGGCTGGAAGATGCTGACCGAGCGTCTGGGCAAGAACATCCAGCTGGTGGGTGACGACATTTTCGTGACCAACACCAAGATCCTGGCCGAAGGCATCAAGCAGGGCATCGCCAACTCCATCTTGATCAAGGTGAACCAGATCGGTACGCTGACCGAGTCATTTGCCGCGATCGAGATGGCCAAGCGCGCCGGCTATACCGCCGTGATTTCGCACCGCTCCGGCGAGACCGAAGACTCCACCATCGCTGACCTGGCTGTAGCCACCAACGCGCTGCAGATCAAGACCGGTTCCCTGTCGCGTTCTGACCGCATGGCAAAATACAACCAGCTGCTGCGCATCGAGGAAGATCTGGGTGACAGCGCTTCCTATCCAGGCCGCGGTGCCTACTACCAGCTCGGCTGAGAAGCTGCATGCGCGGGGTGACGCTGATCCTGCTGGCGGTGGTCGTGCTGCTGCAGTACCCGCTGTGGTTCGGCAAGGGCGGCTGGTTCAAGGTGTGGGACATCGGCCGCCAGCTGGATGAGCAGAAGAAGGCCAACCAGCAGGTGCAGCTGCGCAATGCCGTGCTGGACGCGGAAGTGCGCGACCTCAAGCAGGGCACTGACGCCATCGAGGAGCATGCACGCACCGAGCTGGGCATGATCAAGCCGGGTGAGGTGTTCTATCAGGTGGTGGGTGAGCAGGCGCAGTCGGGCGTGCCCGCCACTTCCGCAAGACCGGCTGGCAATCCCTAGTTGCACTGGCGATCAACAAAAAAGCCTGCGATGAAAATCGCAGGCTTTTTTGTTGCTGGCGTTGCAGGAGCGGTAGATTAAACGCCCAGCAGCTCCACTTCAAACACCAGCGTGGCATTCGGCGGGATCACGCCGCCGGCGCCGCGTGCGCCATAGCCCAGCGAGGCAGGGATGGTCAGCTTGCGCACGCCGCCCACCTGCATGCCCTGCACGCCTTCATCCCAGCCGCGGATCACTTCGCCGGCGCCGAGGTGGAATTCGAACGGCTCGTTGCGGTCCTTGCTGGAGTCGAACTTGGAGCCGTTGGTCAGCCAGCCGGTGTAGTGCACGCTGACCATCTTGCCGGCGGTGGCGGTGGCGCCGCTGCCTACCTTGATATCTTCGTATTGCAGTCCGGATGCAGTGGTGATGGTGCTCATCTGTGTTTCCTCTCGGTAGTTTCGTTGATTATTTTGCGGTGCGTTCGGCTGCCTGCACGGTATTGGCGACCAGCATGGTGATGGTCATCGGACCGACGCCGCCGGGCACCGGCGTGATCCAGCCGGCCACTTCCTTGGCGGAGTCGAAGTCCACGTCGCCGCACAGCTTGCCATCGGGCAGGCGGTTGATGCCCACGTCGATCACGGCGGCACCGGGCTTGATCATGTCGCCCGTGATCATCTTCGGCTTGCCGGTGGCGACCACCAGGATATCGGCGTCGCGCGTGTGCTTGGCCAGGTCCTGGGTCCTGGAGGTGCAGATGGTGACGGTGGCATTGTGCTGCAGCAGCAGCAGCGCCATCGGCTTGCCCACGATGTTGCTGCGGCCGACGACCACTGCATGCTTGCCTTCGATGGCGACGCCGCTCTTCTGCAGCAGCACCATCGAGCCATAGGGCGTGCAGGGGGCGAAGCGCATGTTGCCGGTCACCAGTGCGCCGACATTGACGGGATGGAAGCCGTCCACGTCCTTCTCGGGGCTGATGGCATTCAGCACCTTGTCGCCATTGATGTGCTTGGGGACCGGCAGTTGCACCAGGATGCCATGGATTTTCGGGTCGGCATTCAGCTGCGCGATCTTGTCCAGCAGGGCGGCCTCGCTGGTGTCGGCGGGCAGGGCGATGTGTTCGGAATGCAGGCCCAGCTCGGCGCAGGCCTTGACCTTGTTGGCCACGTACACCTTGGAAGCCGGGTCCTCGCCCACGATGATCACCGCCAGGCCCGGCGTGGTGCCGCGCGCTTTCAAGGCATCGGCGCGTACTTTCCACTCGGCACGCACCTCCTGTGCGATGGCCTTGCCGTCAATGATGCGAGCTGTCATGAGGGAGTCTCCTGTCGGAATTGAAGCGGATCAGAATGCGGGCTTGTCTGTTGCGTTCTGGTAATTGGCTACCGAAGACATGATCTCGGCACGCGCCTCTTCCAGGCCGAACCAGCCGTCGATCTTGACCCACTTGTTGGGCTCCAGATCCTTGTAGTGCTCGAAGAAGTGCGAGATCTGCTTGATGGTCAGTTCGGGCAGGTCCTTGTAATCCTTTACGTGGCGGTAGAGCGTGCACAGCTTGTCCACGGGGACCGCCAGCAGTTTTGCGTCCTGGCCGCCTTCATCGGTCATCTTGAGCACGCCCAGCGGACGGCAGCGCACCACCACGCCGGTGTTCAGCGGGATGGGAGTGATCACCAGCACGTCGGCGGGGTCGCCGTCACCGCACAGCGTATGGGGGATGTAGCCGTAGTTGCAGGGGTAGTGCATGGCGGTGTTCATGAAGCGATCCACGAAAATCGCGCCGGACTCCTTGTCTACCTCGTATTTCACCGGTTCGCCATGTGCCGGGATCTCGATGATGACATTGAAGTCATTCGGAAGGTCTTTGCCGGAGGGAACTTTGTTCAAACTCATGTTGCGCAGCCTTTTAACGGGTTGTGAAAGCCGCGGATTATAGCATTTGCCGATTCAGGACGTAGGGGCGTAAAAAAGGGGCAAGCGAGCTTGCCCCCAAGAGTGCAACCAGAAAAAGCTGATTACATCAGCGGTACGATCAGCAGCGCCACGATATTGATGATCTTGATCAGCGGGTTCACGGCCGGGCCGGCTGTGTCCTTGTAGGGGTCGCCGACGGTGTCGCCGGTCACGGCTGCCTTGTGGGCATCGGAACCCTTGCCGCCGAAATTGCCTTGCTCAATGTATTTCTTGGCGTTATCCCACGCGCCACCACCGGTGGTCATTGAGATCGCCACGAACAGGCCGGTGACGATGGTTCCGATCAGCACACCTCCCAGAGCCTGTGGGCCGAGTACCACGCCGACGATGAGGGGTACGGCTACCGGAAGCAGGGAGGGGACGATCATTTCCTTGATCGCGGCCTTGGTCAGCATGTCCACGCAGGTGCCGTATTCGGGCTTGCCTGTGCCTTCCATGATGCCCTTGATCTCGCGGAACTGGCGGCGCACCTCAACCACCACCGAGCCTGCAGCACGGCCGACTGCCTCCATGCCCATGGCACCGAACAGGTAGGGCACCATGCCGCCAATGAACAGGCCGATGATTACCATGTGGTTGGACAGGTCGAACGTCAGGCCGGCATGGTGGCTGGACAGCGCATTGGTGTAGTCGGCAAACAGCACCAGTGCGGCGAGGCCGGCAGAGCCGATGGCGTAGCCTTTGGTCACGGCCTTGGTGGTGTTGCCCACGGCGTCAAGCGGGTCGGTGATGTTGCGGATCTCGTCGGGCAGGCCTGCCATCTCGGCAATGCCGCCGGCGTTGTCGGTGATCGGGCCATAAGCGTCGATCGCCACGATGATTCCGGTCATCGACAGCATGGAGGTGGCAGCGATGGCGATGCCGTACAGGCCGGCCAGTTCATATGCACCCCAGATCGACAGACACACGGTCAGCACGGGGGCGGCGGTCGCGCGCATGGAAACACCCAGCCCGGCAATCACGTTGGTCCCGGAGCCGGTGGTGGAAGCCTGGGCAATGTGCTTGACCGGGCCGTACTCGGTTGCGGTGTAGTACTCGGTGATCAGCACCATCGCCGAGGTCAGCGCGAGGCCGATCAGTGCTGTGTAGTAGAGCTTCAGCGCGGAGATTGTAGTGCCGCCGATCATCACGCCATCGCCCATCATTTGATTGGTGATGAAGTAGAAGCCGATGGCTGCCAACACTGCAGATACGATCAGGCCGCGATACAGCGCATTCATGATCTTGCCGCCTTCATAGGCCTTGACGAAGAAGCTGCCGACGATGGAGGCGATGATGGAGAAGCCGCCCAGCACCAGCGGATAGAGTACGGCATTGGCGCCGCCATTGGTGATCAGCATGCCGCCCAGCAGCATGGTGGCGATGATGGTCACTGCATAGGTCTCGAACAGGTCGGCTGCCATGCCTGCGCAGTCGCCCACGTTGTCGCCCACGTTGTCGGCAATCACCGCCGGGTTGCGCGGATCATCCTCGGGAATGCCGGCTTCGACCTTGCCCACCAGATCGGCGCCGACGTCAGCGCCCTTGGTGAAAATGCCGCCACCCAGACGTGCAAAGATGGAAATCAGCGAGCCGCCGAAGGCCAGGCCCACCAGTGCGTGCGTGGCTTCGCCTGTGGTGGCGTGCATTCCCAGGGTGAGGAAGGCGTAGTAACCGGCCACGCCAAGCAGGCCCAGGCCTACCACCAGCAGACCGGTGATGGCGCCGCCCTTGAAGGCTACGTTGAGTGCTGCATTCAGGCCGTCGGAGGCTGCTGCGGCGGTGCGCACGTTGGCGCGCACCGACACGTTCATGCCGATGTAGCCAGCCAGGCCGGACAGCAGGGCGCCGATGGCAAAGCCGATGGCCGTGGGCCATTTCAGGGAGAGCAGTATGGCGATAAACAGCACCACGCCAACGATGCCGATGGTGGTGTACTGGCGGTTCAGGTAGGCGGAAGCACCTTCCTGAATCGCGGCGGCAATTTCGCGCATGCGCTCATTGCCTGTGGGCTTGCCGATAATCCACTTGATAGACATCGCGCCATACAGCAGCGCCGCGATTGCGCATAACAGTGCAAATCCTAGACCTCCTGACATGTTCTTTTCCTCCTTGGGTAAAGTTGCAGAAACAGTGCATTTGAACCAGAGACCGTGAAACACAAAGCAAACCCCGCCCGCCGGCAGCGGTTACTGCACGAGGCGATCCGGCGCGCGGGGAACATCTGCTGCTAGAGCTTGAAGTCAGGCAGCTTCTTGGCCACCGCCACGTTCTTCAGGCGCACATACTGCGGCAGGCCATCCTTGTAGGGAGGATAGTCTTCGCCCTTGATCAGCGGGGTGAGATAGGTACGACATTTTTCCGTGATGCCAAAGCCGTCCGGTGTGATGAAGTTGCGCGGCATCATCTTCTCGACATTGGCCACGTCCTTCAGCTTGGCTACGCCAATTTTCCACTTGTAGGGCTTGTCGGACAGGCGGTCCACGGTAGGCATTACCGAGTTATTGCCTTTCAGCGCCAGTTCGACCGCAGCCTTGCCCAGTGCGTAAGCCTGGTCGACGTCGGTCTTGGAGGCGATGTGGCGCGCGGCGCGCTGCAGGTAATCGGCCACGGCCCAGTGGAATTTGTAGCCCAGCGCATCCTTGATCATGTTGGCGACCACTGGAGCGGCCCCGCCCAGTTGCGAGTGGCCGAAGGCATCCTTCAGGCCCTGGTCGGCGAGGAACTTGCCGTCTTCGCCTTTCACGCCTTCGGATACCACCACGGAGCAATAGCCGTGCTTCTTCACCATGGCATCCACCTTGGCAAGGAATTTCTTCTTGTCGAACGGAATCTCCGGGAACAGGATCACGATGGGGATTTCGCACTTGGGGTCGGAGGCCAGGCCGCCGGCGGCGGCGATCCAGCCGGCGTGGCGGCCCATCACCTCGGCCACAAACACCTTGGTTGAAGTCTTGGCCATGGAAGCCACGTCAAAGCTGGCTTCGCGCACGGAGACGGCGATGTACTTGGCCACCGAGCCGAAGCCAGGGCAGCAGTCGGTGATGGGCAGATCGTTGTCCACAGTCTTGGGCACGTGGATGGCCTGGATGGGGTAGCCCATCTTGTCGGCCAGTTGGGAAACCTTGAGGCAGGTGTCGGCCGAATCGCCGCCACCATTGTAAAAGAAGTAACCGATGTTGTGTGCCTTGAATACTTCGATGAGGCGCTCGTATTGCGCCAGGTTTTCGGTCAGACTCTTGAGTTTGAAGCGGCAGGAGCCGAATGCTCCGGAGGGTGTGTAACGCAGTCCAGCAATGGCAGAAGCGGATTCCTTGGTGGTGTCGATCAGGTCTTCGGTGAGTGCGCCTATGATGCCGTTGCGGCCGGCGTAAACTTTTCCTATCTTGTCCTTGTGCTTGCGAGCTGTTTCAATTACACCACAGGCCGACGCATTGATCACTGCTGTTACACCACCGGACTGTGCATAAAACGCATTCTTCTTTGCCATACCCTACACTCCCTGAAAGATATTGAATATTGAACGAAGATACTGCCCCACCTGAGTGGGTCAAACGGTGAAGCGAGACGCTTGCCAATTCCGCCAGTGCACTTGTTCAACTATCCGCAGCGCTTTTTCAGGGCAGTCATGGTTCGGCGTTGATGTTGCAGCGAGCATCTTACGCTTTTTTATAGTCCTTGAGATACCACTTATCGAGCATAATTTGATCTGGCGCAAACCCGCATGGGGAGCGCTATTCCGAGTAAAAGAGTAGGAAATGACCATGGCTGTGCAATACCTCCAGACCAACCCCGCCTGGGAGCCAGAGCGGCTGCTGCGATCGCCGCTGTTTGCACCCTTGCACCCGGCGCTGCAGCACCTCGTGGGCCAGCCCTTTCCAGATCTTGCGGCCTGGAACAGCCTGCTGGATGAACATTACCTGGGCATCCGCGTGCACAGCGGCCACCTCCTGCGTTTCGTGGCGCAGGCGCACGGACGGCTCGCCTTCGAATCGCAATATGAACCGCGCTGCTACCTAAACGGTGAGGTGCAGACCCGTGAGCACAACTGGCACGACCTGTTCAACGCTCTGGTATGGCTGGTCTTCCCCCGGGCCAAGGCCGCGATCAACCTGCGCCACTACCAGGCATTGCAGGGTGCGCATGACGGCCACAGCCAGCGCGGCAGGGTGCGCGACATGGCTACCCTGCTGGATGAATCGGGCGTGATCGTGGTGAGTGCGGACAAGATGCTGGGCGAACTGCTGCGCGGTTTTAGGTGGAAGGAGCTGTTCTGGCAGCACCGCCAGCGGGTGCGCGAGGCGATGGGCTTCTATGTGTTTGGCCATGGCCTGCATGAAAAAATGCTGCGGCCCTATGTCGGCATGACCGGACAGGGGTTGCTGCTGGACGTGGAGCCAGCATTCTTTACCTGGCCCCTGGTTGAGCAAATGGCCCATGTGGACCAGCGGGTGGCCGCTTACTTGGCCGACCCCGCGCATTGCCGCAGTACGCGCGAGCTGCAGCCGGTGCCCTTGCTCGGTGTGCCCGGGTGGTCAGAAGACAATGAGCGGGAAAGCTATTACGACAATGCAGCGTATTTCAGGCCGCGCAGGGGGCAGCAGGCGCTTGCGCTGTAACCCTCAGCTCGGATGGCCTGCTGATTGCTGACACGTCGTGTCCCCGCTTTGCACAGTCTCATCGTTGCGTTCTCCGCTGGCGGGCATGAAGAAGGCAAATAGCCACGCCGCGCAGGCGGCCGCGGACACGGCCAGCAGCCCGCTCCCCGCACGCAGCTGATCGCTGCTCAGATAAGCGTTGCAGATGCGCACCGGTGCCTCGACGTACAGCCAGCCCACCACCATCATCATCGGCAGCACATTGCCCAGAAGGAAGCCGCGCACGATCGTTCCCGCTGCTCTCCAGGAAAGCTGCAGCGCCGCACCGGCCAGCGCCAGCGTGAGGAATTTCCCCAGTTCCATGGCCCGGCTGATTAACACCATATCCAGTGCACGTGGCAGCATCCAGAACATGAGAATCAGGGAAGTCGCCAGCAGGCCGGCAATTCCCGCGTGGTTCCATTTCTGCAGCCCGGCTCTTGCCTGCCCGGGCAGTTCTCTTGCGAGCAACCATCCGCCAAACAGGATGAGGGGAAACTGGAGCAGCATATGCAGGGCCATGTCGCCCTCCATCATGCGGCGTACAGACGGAACATTCAGGACGAGCAGCACACCCAGGCCGAGGCCGGGCCGCATCCGCATTGATCGAATTCTTGTGATGCTCACTATGAAGACGCCAGTTCATCCAGCAGGTAGCGGAGGCCATTTGCGTCAAGGTCGGTCACGCGTACCAGTCTGCCTGCAGGTGCAACCCAGACGAGGGCGGCATTGTGCTGGAAGCCGCCCAGCTGATCGGGAATGACGGTGACGCCGAAGGTACGCAGCAGGGTGGGGAGCTCCCGTGCATCGCGCACGGTCGCAAGAGTCCAGGTCGCAGGTTGGGCCTGCATGCGTTCGGCGTATTTTCGCATCACGGCAGGGCTGTCATGCGCGGGGTCGAAGCTCACCGACAGCAGGTGAACGCGGTCCTGCAGGCCCTGCGCTACGATGCTGCGCTGCAGCTGCTGAAACTCGGTGCCCAGCGCGAGGCACAGCGACTGGCAACTGGTGTAGATGAACTCGACCACCAGCAGGCTATTGTTCTGCTTCACCCAGGCATCCAGAAGAAAATCCCGGCCGACCTGATCGACCAGGCGCACGCCGGGAACAGCTGGCTGCTTGCGCGCGATGTCGAGGCGGCGCGCCTGCTCCGCGGTGACCACCGCAAAACCCTCGGTAATCGCCCATGTCGCCCATGTCCCAAGCGCAAGCAGGATCAGCGTGGCGATGCCTGTTCTCACCACGATCTGCCGTTGCGCTCAGACACGCTGCGCGGTCCTGCTGATGCCGCCCAGTGCCCTGACGATGATCACCGTGGCACTGATCACAACGCCGGCCGCGAACAGGGAGGCCACCTGGCTATACAGGAGCCATTCCGGCAAGTGTATTGCCCAGCGCCGCGGGATGCTGGCCTGGCCGGAGAGCAGGAACATCAGCGCATAGGCAAAGGCGCTGCATCCAAAAGTCCACAGCATGGTGCCTTCCAGAATGCCGAAACCGGCAGGCTTTTCCCTGTTGGCGATCCAGCGGATGAAGGCAAGGATCATGGGCACACAGCCCAGCAAGAGATAGAGATGGAAGTGCCCCGGCACCCACAGGGTGTTGTGCATGACCTGGTTCACTGCAATGGTCCCGTCTATCACTGCCGGAATGACGCCTGCGCTCCAACCGAAGATAGAGAGCACGAGCAGCGCCGAAGTCAGATCCCACTTGATGTTGCTGCGGTAGATCGAGCCCAGCGTGGCCGTCAGGGTGAGCGCCAGCACAGGAAGGCTGCTGGTGTACGAAATGATCTGTCCCATGATGTGCATCCACAAGGGCTGGGCGTAGTCCATCAGCAGGTGATGGGGGTAGACCGCCAGCACCATCAGGCAGGTCGCCGACCAGGCAAGGACAAATGGCTTGTACACATTCCACGGACGCCCGGTGTATTGCGGCAGGATTTCGTATACCGCAATGACTGCCATATAGATGGTGGAATTGATGAAGACGTGGCCGAACAGGAAGATCAGATTCTTGGCCAGCAATGAATTGATTGCGATTTCAGGCACGTACAGGTTGATCAGCATCATGCTCAGGATGACCGCGCCAACCAGGATGGAGATGATGTTGATGACGGTGACGACCGTACTGGCGATCACCGTCGCGGGCGGTGCATCCTGGCCGCTCTTGAGAAAATGCCAGCCCAGCGACCTGGCGAAGCTGCCGTATTGCTGCACGATGGCACGCGCAGTTTCAAGGTAGAACAGCAGCATGCCTACTCCGACCAGCAGCACGCCGGCCATATAGGCGGCTGCAGCATGCTTGCTCCACATACCCATCGCGTGTGTCGGCAGGGGATACAGGAAGGTCCACGCAGCGGCAAATCCGCCAAGGAATATGCCGCCCAGAACCAGCACGACCCCGACAAGGAAGAAGGCCAGATTGGCCCAGGCAAATCCGGACCTGAGCCTGACGTACTTGCCCAGAAAGTGCCACATCACCGCCGAGCCGCCCAGCCCGGCAATGGCAACCATGCCAATGCCGTGCGCGGTCAGCAGTTGGTAGAACACATTCGGTTCAATCGGCAACATTTGCGCCTGGGTCATGCGCATGACCAGGCCAAACAACATCATCAGAATGATCACTATGCCCGCGATGGCGGCGTAGGCTTTGACTGCCCCGCTGTTCAGCGGGCGAACGCTGTCTTTTTGCAAGTTCATTTTATCTCCGTAGGGAAGCTTATTGGTCAACCAGGTGGAGCTCGGTCATCATGGTGTGATGCCCGACCCCGCAATATTCGAGACACAGGATGCGGTAGGTGCCGGGTTCACGGAACGTGTAGCGCAGAACATTGGTCACGCCGGGCATGGCCTGGGTCTGCGTCACGATCCGCATGTTTGGGTCATAGATTGCAAAGCCGTGATTGACGTCGGCGGCGTTCACCTGAAACTCGATGGGCTTGCCGACCGGCAGCTCGGTCCTCGACAATTCCCAGTACCACTGGTAGCCCCTGGCCTGGACCTCGATGCTGCCCAGGCTTGCCATTGCTTCTTTTGCATAAGGCAGCCTGGTGAGCGAGTAGGCGACGATGGGGATGCACAGCAGCGTCACGCCCCACAACAAACGCCCCCTCCAGCGCCCCGTTGCCGCGGCCACGTCGGCGTTGCTCCCCGTGCGACTGCTGTTGATGAGTACATACGCGAATGCAATCGCGAGCAACGCGATCAAAACACAAGAAACGATCCAGGCAACTTGCTGATACATGTATTCCCTCCCTTGTTAAAAGATTCAAAGGCGCGGAATATATACGAGCTCGCAAAAAGATTCAACAAAACGGAATCATTTGTCGAGCCTTATTTGATACAGAAGTGTGGCTTTATAATGAGCACCAATAACTTTCGGGGTGTGCACATGCAGCTTACCGTTACATCAGACATTGCCTTGCGTACGCTGATCAATCTTGCGCAAAGGGATGAACCTGTCACCATCTCTACGGTCGCCGAGGAGTGTGGTGTCGCCAAGAGTTCCTTGATGAAGGTGGTGATGACGCTGGTCAGCGCCAATCTGGTGGTGAGTGAGCGCGGCAGGAATGGTGGCATCAGCCTGGCGCGGGATGCGAGCGAGATTACCATCGGTTCCGTCATCCGTCTGATGGAGAAGAGTCTTGCACTGGTCGAATGCATGAAAGACACGCCGTCTTACTGCCCGCTATTGCCCAAATGCCGGCTGAAAGTCGAGCTTTATGCAGCGCAGGAGGCTTTCTTTGATCGCCTTGATCAGACCACATTGGCGGACTTGCTGGAAGGCTGAGGTCGGCAGGGAGTTGTGGTGGAGGTGCGCCGGAGTATCGCGGCTGCCCCGAACGGCCACAAATTGACCTCAGCTGCGCTACAGAGCGGCCACCCCTGCCTGGGCGATCTGCCCATCCTGAAACGAGCGCACGCCGCTGACACCTATACCGCCCACCACCGCACCATCCAGCAGCAAAGGAACGCCGCCTTCCGCCGGGATGACGCTGGGCAGGGCGAGATGGATGAGGCGGCCGTTGAGCACCGCATCTTCCGAAGATTTAGTCGGCTTCTTGAAGGCGACGGCGGCGTTGGCCTTCATGATGGCGGTCTCCACGCTGCCGAACTGGGTGTCGTGGCTGCGCTGCAGGTAGAGCAGGTGGCCGCCGTCATCGACGATGGCGATGGTGACGGCCCAGCCGTTGCTCAGTGCTTCGGCATTGGCCGCGGCTGCGATGCGTTTTGCGTCTTCCAGTGTCAGTATCGGTTTGCTTGCCATGATGAATTCTTTCCGTGAGTGCCAGGTTGAGGGTGGGCAGGGTAAGCAAGCCAGGCTGGGTGGTCAAGCCCGAATGCGCAATAAAAAAGCCAGGCCGCAGCCTGGCTTGTTGAGGGCATTGCCGCCCAGTGTTACGACAGAGCCTTGAACACGCTGTCGCGGATGTTGTCCACGCTGCCTACGCCAGGCACCTTGACGCAGTGCGGCGCGCCCTTCTCGCCACTCTTCTGCCACTTGGAGTAGTAGTCCCACAGCGGCTTGGTCTGGTCGTGATAAACCTGCAGACGCTTCTTCACGGTCTCTTCGGTGTCGTCCGGGCGCTGGATCAGTTCTTCGCCGGTCACGTCATCCTTGCCGGCCACTTTGGGCGGGTTGAACACCACGTGGTAGGTGCGGCCGGAGGCCACGTGCACACGGCGTCCGCTCATGCGCTTGACGATCTCGTCGTCGGCCACGTCGATGTCCACCACGTAGTCGATGGCCACGCCAGCCTGCTTCATCGCTTCGGCCTGGGGCAGGGTGCGCGGGAAGCCGTCGAACAGGAAGCCCTTGGCGCAGTCCGCTTCCTTGATGCGCTCTTTCACCAGGTTGATGATGATGTCGTCGGAGACCAGCCCACCAGCGTCCATGATCTTTTTCGCCGCCGTACCGAGTGGCGTGCCTGCCTTGATTGCGGCGCGCAACATATCGCCTGTAGAGATTTGCGGAATGCCGTATTTTTCCTTGATGAAGTTAGCCTGAGTACCTTTTCCTGCGCCGGGGGCGCCAAGCAAAATCAGTTTCATTGTTACTTCTCCCTGTAGTTGTGTGACATGTTGTGCGTTGCGAATCGAGTAAGGCGGGACTGCCGGTGGTTCTCCTTTTGCTGGTTTATTGAATGGAATTGTTTGCTTCAAACAGTTTGCGCGCCGCAACCAGGTCGGCCTCGGTATCCACACCGCTGGGCGGTGCCTCGGAGGTGACGGCGACGCCAATCTTGTAGCCGTGCCACAGTGCACGCAGCTGTTCCAGCGATTCGATCTGCTCCATGGCGCATGGCGTCATCTGGCTGTAGGCGCGCAGGAAGCTGGCGCGATAGGCATAGATGCCGATGTGGCGTAGCACGCTGAGGTTGGCGGGCAGCGCGGTATTGCTGGCGAAGGCATCGCGCGGATAGGGGATGGGGGCGCGGCTGAAATACAGGGCGTTGCCGTGCTTGTCGATCACCGCCTTGACGATGTTCGGATTGCGCAGCGAGGCTTCGTCATGAACGGGATGGCAGGCGGTGGCAATGGCACATTCGGGATGGTTGTGCAGGTGCAGGGCCACGGCGCGAATCAGCGCAGGCGGAATCAGCGGCTCGTCGCCCTGCACGTTGACCACGATGGTGTCGTCGGGCCAGTTGTGCTGTTCCACCACCTCGGCGATGCGGTCGGTGCCGCTGGGATGATCGGCACGTGTCATGCATGCCTTGAAGCCATGCTCGTGCACGGCGGCCATGATGGGGTGGTGGTCGGTGGCTATCCAGATCTGCTGCGCACCGCTTTGCGCGGCCTGTTCGGCCACACGCACCACCATCGGCTTGCCGGCAATCGGCAGCAGCGGTTTGCCGGGCAGACGCGTGGAACTGATGCGCGCAGGGATGACGACGTGAAAGGCAACCATCAGAGCTTGTCGATTTCTTCCTGGGTCAGTTTGCGTGCTTCATCGGCCAGCATCACCGGAATGTCGTCCTGGATGGAGAAGGCCAGGCGGTCTGCCCTGCAGATCAGCTCCTGTTCGGCCTTGCGGTAAATCAGCGGGGATTTGCACAGGGGGCAAACCAGAATGTCGAGAAGTTTGGGATCCATTAGGGCCTGATCTTTTTCAGAATGTGTTGTATGAGGGAAAAATCCAGTTGCGCATCCACGCGTAGTGCCCAGCATTGCTCCGAGGCGAATGCGCGGCATTTTACCGCATCTTTTTCGGTCATGAGTATCGGCGCGGCGTCGCCGAAGGCCAGATCTTCTGCGCGGTAGCGGTAGTGGTCGGGAAAGGCATGCGCGCGCGGCGCCAGCCCCATCTGCCTGAGGTGCGCGAAGAAGCGCTCGGGGTAGCCGATACCGGCGAGGGCGTGCGGCTGCTGTCCGGCAAACTGGTCAGCAGTCGCGCTGCGCGTCGGCTGCATCAGGCTGTAAAATTTTTCTCCGACTAATTGCATCGGGTATTCGTTGTGGCCGGCGCTGCCGCCATTGACCACCACGGCATCCACGCCTAGCAGGCGCGAGGCCGGTTCGCGCAATGGCCCGGCCGGCAGCAGCCAGCCGTTGCCAAAGCGGCGTGCGCCATCCACCACCACGATTTCCACGTCGCGCTGCAGACGGTAGTGCTGCAAGCCATCATCGCTGATGATCACATCGCATTGCGGATGTGCCTGCAGCAGGGCCTGTGCGGCCGCAGGGCGATTGCGTCCCACCCATACCGGGCACAAGCCTCGTTGCGCCATCAGAACCGGCTCGTCGCCCGCTTCATCCGGAGTGCTGGCAGGCGTCACGGCTTGCGGCTGTGAACCGCTGCCGCCGAAGCCGCGGCTGACGATGCCGGGGTGGAGGCCCTGTGCGATCAGCTGCTGCGCCAGCCACAGGGTCAAGGGAGTCTTGCCGCTGCCGCCCACGGTGATGTTGCCGACGATGATGACCGGAACGGGGAGTCTTACGGAATGGAATATGCCGAGGCGAAAGAGCAGGCGGCGAGCAGACGACAGCAGGTGGAACAGCACGCTGAGCGGCCACAGCAGCAGGTGCAGCGGGGATGTTTTGTACCACTGTCGCTGCAACCCGTCCCAGTTGCTAGGCATGGCTACTTGTCTTGGCTTTGTGTGGTGAAAGTGATGCGGCCGTAGCCCGCCACACGCGCGGCTTCCATGATATTGACCACGGACTGGTGGGTGGCCTTGGCATCGGCATTGATGATGATGGTGGGGTCAGTCTGGCTGCCGGCTGCTTTGTGCAGGGCTTCTGCCAGGGCATCTATGCCGTCGAATTTGGCAGGCTTGCCGTTCACCGCATAATGTTCGGATGCGTCCACCGCCACATTGATCTGGTTGGAGGCAGCGCTGGCATCCTTGCCAGTGGCTTGCGGCAGGTTGATCTGCAGTTCCGAGTACTTCGCATAGGTGGTGCTCACCAGCATGAAAATCAGGATCACCAGCAATACGTCGATCATGGCGATCAGGTTGATTTCCGGCTCTTCCCGGCTGCGTCCGCGCTGAAAATTCATGACTCAGTTCCTGCGCTCGCCGTGCACGATCTCCACCAGCTTGATCGCCTGCTGTTCCATTTCCACGATCAGGCTGTCGACCTTGGCGCGGAAGTGGCGATAGAAAATCATGCTGGGTACTGCCACCATCAGGCCAAACGCAGTGTTGTACAGTGCAGTTGAAATGCCGTGCGCCAGCACGGCCGGCGAATTGCCCACACCGTTCTGCGCGCTGAAAATCTCGATCATGCCCACCACCGTGCCAAACAGGCCGAGCAGCGGGCTGATCGAGGCGATGGTACCCAGCGTCGTGAGGAAGTGTTCCAGTTCATGGGTGACGGCGCGGCCGGTTTCTTCAATGGCTTCCTTCATCACGGCCGGCGTGCTCTTCACGTTCTTCAGGCCTGCAGCAAAAATGCGTCCCAGCGGGGAATTGGCTTCCAGCCTGGCGAGCATCTGCTCGCTGACACCCTTCTGTTTGAGTTCCTGCACGATTTCATTGAGGAGATTGGCGGGTGCGATGGTCTTGTTGCGCAGGAACATGAGGCGTTCTGCGATCAGGGCTACGGCGATGACGGATGCAATAATCAGAAACCAGATGGGCCAACCTGCTGCTTCGACGATAGTGAACACGCAACTTCTCCAGACGGAATGAGTAAACTCGGTTTGAATTTGAAGCCCGCACTGTATCTTAGTCATCCTGCTTTGGGCAAGATTGAGTCCTTCGCGCGCGTTTGATCTGAACTAACTCCCAATTGCGAAAAGCAATTTTTTATTTATGCACAAAATCTGTGGATAACTTTGTGGATGCTTTTATCCGCACTGGAGTAACTCCCTCACGAATAACCATTTTTTAAACCTGCTTGTTTTTTGCGCTTGAAAAATATACCAACAAAAACAATTGGTTGTTGTGAAAGATTGGCTTGTCGGCCACGTCTGCCCGGCAAAAGCCCCGCACCGCGTTGGATTGTGGATTGTTTGCGTTTGTCAATAGGCCATTTGGCCTAATTCGCAACGGTGGTGGGTCAATATTCTGTGGTCGGAGCGGACAAAACTCCTGGCCATGACGTGTCCTGACAGGGCAGAGTTGGCTCTCGGCCGGGTCGCCACCCGCGCGACGCGCAAGATTCCAGAGGCGATGGTTGTAGGACAAGCGTGGGAGATCCTGCCTGATACATGCAGCCCCCTGAGTGCAATCTTCTGTTCGATGGTCATGCCAACGCCAACGTGCGCGAGCGATGGCAGACGTTCTTTCCAAGTGACACTACACGTTCTGATGGGTAGGCCAGAAGGGCCGTGCAGACGGCGTTTCCGGGGCGGAGGGCGTCCGGTGCATCGGGTCCGCCGCATGCCGGTGAGGTGATCGTGGTTCGCGGAATGCGCAGGCCAGTGCAGGGGGAGTTGTGATTGGGGAGGCAGCTGCTCTGCCAGTTATTGCTGCCTCCGTTGTTTCCAGGCAACTGGTTGCGCCGTCGACTCGACGGCCGGCGCTCAAGAAATGCATGAGATAGTCGCAATCGACCACGAGTGACAATCAAGCAAGACCAGACTCGCTGAGTGCGGCGGGCCCTGCAATTGCCTGATGTTTTGTTATCCACATAATCTGTGGACAACTTTGTGGATAGTCTTGTTGCAGTCCTGCTAACCCCCTCTGCGAAAAACATTTTTTTCTGCCTGCGCATTTTTTGCGCTGGAAAAATGTTGTATAAAAAACAATGCGTTACGAAAAAAACGGCCCGGCTTGTGCGAATGCCTTGCCGACAATGCCGCGCAGGGGCGCGGCTTGTGGATTGTTCACGTTTGTCAATAGCGATTTTTCCCCGAAAACACGGGAACCTGTTTGCCAGATGCCCATCCATTCCGGCATTCCTGCGACAGATTTCGTGCGAATTTTTTTTGGCGTGGCAGGCGTGGGCCGAGTGGACAGGAAAAGAATCAGCCTGTTTAGATTAAAATCCCGGTGATATTTCTGGCATCCTGCTGACCTCACGTTATTGCCTTGCGCCAAATTCTCCATGTTTGACCGAAACCGTGTCTTAAGCGTGCGCGAACTCAATTTCGCCGCGAAACAACTGATTGAAAGCAGCCTGCCACTGTCATGGGTGCGCGGCGAGATCTCCAACTTCGTCTGTGCCGCCTCCGGCCACTGGTACTTCTCGCTCAAGGACGAGCAGGCGCAGGTGCGCTGCGTGATGTTCCGCCACAAGAGTCAGTATCTCGACTGGCAGCCCAGAAACGGTGCCCAGGTCGAAGTGCTGGGGCTGGCTACCCTGTATGAGGCGCGCGGTGATTTCCAGCTGACGCTGGAACAGATGCGACCTGCCGGACTGGGCGTGCTGTACGAGGCGTTCGAGAAGCTGAAAGCCAGGCTGCAGGCTGAGGGCCTGTTCGACGAAGCGCGCAAGCGCCCCTTGCCATTCTTCCCGACGCAGGTTGGCATCGTCACCTCGCCACAGGCAGCCGCCTTGCGCGATGTGTTGGCCACCCTGGCTCAACGCATGCCCAGCCTGCCCGTGGTGCTGTACCCCGCGCCGGTGCAGGGCGAAGGTGCGGCGCAGAAGATTGCCCAGGCCATCCAGCAGGCCAATGCGCGCAAGGAATGCGATGTGCTGATCGTGTGCCGCGGCGGCGGCAGCATCGAAGACCTGTGGGCGTTCAACGAAGAAGTGGTGGCGCGCGCCATTGCTGCCAGCCATATTCCTGTCGTGAGCGGGGTAGGGCATGAAACCGACTTCACCATCGCCGATTTTGTCGCCGACCTGCGCGCGGCCACTCCCACCGCGGCGGCACAGGCGGCTGCGCCCAGCCGCCAGGAACAGGTGCAGGTCTTGCGTCAGATCGAGCAGCGCATGGCGCGTGCCATGCTGCGCCAGCTGGAGCAGCGCATGCAGCAGCTGGATTACCTGCAGCGCCGCCTGGTGCACCCGGCGCAGCGCGCACAACAGCAACGGCTACACCTGGCCCAGCTGCAGCAGCGTCTGCAGGGTGGGCTGAACCACACAGTGCAAAGCCGACTCTGGCGCTGGCAATCCCTGCGGCAACGCGTGTTTGCGGCACGTCCCGCACTGGCCCGACTGGATGAACGCCAGGCCGACTTGGGCAGGCGCCTGCAGGAAGCCATGCGCCGCACGCTGGAGCGTTATGACGTGCGCCTGGCTGCGGCCGGCCAGCATCTGCAGCACCTCGATCCGAGCCAGGTACTGGCGCGCGGCTACAGCATGGTACGCGATGAGCATGGCAGCATCATACGTGCAGCGGCGGACTTGTCATTGGGGGCGCGGGTGGAAATTACCTTTGCGCAGGGATGGGCGCAGGCTGAGGTAAGGGACAAGGGAGAGCGCTAGCGCTGGAACCGCAGCGGCCCACCCCGGTAACGGACTGAGTTGCATGGGGCATTTCTGCGCGCGGAAATTCATGCATAATGGGCTGGGGGGCGGCTATGAGGATGATGAGACGTATTTTTCTTGGATGCGCATGCGTGGCTGTTTCGTTTGCCGCAAACGCCCAGGAGCTGGAAAAGATGGTGATCAGTTCACCCGGCCCGCGCAACCTTTCCTATTTGCCGGTAGATCTGATACCCGCCATTGATGCGGATCGTGAGGAGGGGGTCTCGTTGCAGATACTGCACACCGGCGGCGGTGCCGTTGCCCTTAACAACCTGGTTACTCGTAACGCTGATTTTGCCGTCGCCGGCTTCCCGGCTGTCATGTCACTTGACGCAAATGGCGGCGATGTCATAGGCATTGCACCGGTGGATGACGCACCCTTGTTTGTCCTGATGGTGCGCAGCGGTCTGAAGCGGCAGGTTAAACGCATTGCAGATTTGCGCGGCAAAGTGGTTGGGGTCAATACCAGCACGAAAAACAGCAAGACAACCTCGCAGCAATTGGCCGAGCTGCTGCTCAAGTCTGATGGCGTCGATCTTGAGATGGTGCGTATTGTGCCGGCTGGACAGAGTTGGGTGGAGCAATCCTCGCTGATGATATCCGGCACCGCCGACGCGGTGATGGGCGATGAGCCTTTTGCATCGCGCCTCGCTGCCGAGGGCAAAGTATTTTTTCTCGCCAATCTTGCTGATCCCGCAACGACACGCAAAATAGCCGGTGCCAATTTTCTTCATGCAACGCTGACGACGCGTGGCGACATGGTTAGAAACGAGCCGCGGAAGGTGGAGAAAATGGTGCGCATGATGGTGAAATCGCTGAAATGGATAGCGACGCATACGCCTGAAGAGGTGGTGGACAGGCTCAAGGTGACGGACTCCGAAGAACGTGCCTCGCTATTGCTGGCACTGAAAAAATATTCGCACGCCTTCAGCCATGACGGAAAATTTTCCAGCAGCCAGCTGAGGGAAACAGAGACCTTCTTTCACAAGACCAGCGAAGGTAATCCCAAAGCCCAGAGCCTGCCAATTGAAAGCATCATAGACGCGAGATGGTCGGGCCGAAAACAATAAATCTGCCGCGCTCATCAATCGCCCGACAGGCCGGTTTGAGGCTGATCTTCAGCCTTGGGCTGTTTGTCGTCTTACTCGGTTACTCGAGCTACAAGCTCTATTCGCTTGCCTTGCAGAAGTCGGCGCTCGAACGCGCGGAAGACATGGCAGCGTTCTACGATACGCGTCTGCGGCAGCTGGACCGGGATTGGGAACTGCAGGCACGCGATTTCAAGGTGCGCCTCGAAGTCACGAGACTGCTGGAGCAGCGTCAATCCAGCCTGAGCAATCTCCAGGCGTTCATGACAGTGCAGGGCACCAGCCGGCGTTTTCAATACATGCTGATCCAGAGCCGTTCCGGCAAAAAGGTGTTCGATTTTGGCCTTGCCCTCAATCTCGAACGCATTCCGATTGGTGATCAGTTGGAGAGTGGCTGGTATCTTGCCGGGAGCGGCAATCTGTATCGTGTTTTCGTTGTGCCCATCTGGCTGGGGGAGGCGGGGACAGGCCGTATGGCGATGTTCTACGAGATCGACAACTCTCTGCTGTTCAACCTCGCGACTCCGGGAATTGTGTTGACGGCCACTCACGACGGCAGGCCCGTTGCCAGCTCGGTTGGACAATCCGGGCTTGAGCAGGCAAGGTTTCATTCAGCTGATACGGTTGACACCGAGGTGCGGAAGATTCCCTGGGGCACCGGCAATTCGGAAAAGACGCAACTCTTCATCGATGCGCCAATCAAGGTGTTGTTCACGACAACTGAGCTGGCACTGGGGGCAGCTCTGATCCCGGTTGTTGATGGCTTGATACTCTGGTTCACCCTGGGCTTCTGGCTGATGCGCAATACGCGGCGCATCAGGGCGCTCGGCGGTGCGATTGACGAATTGGCCGCGCATCACCAGTCGACTTTCGCCCTGGGGGCGAAGCTGGAGCGCGCGCGCGACGAACAGTCTGATGAGGTTAGCGACGTCGCTGATGCGATTGCCGAGATGGCGGAGTTGAGCTGGAGTCGTGATCTTGAGCGTCGCGAAGAGGAGGCGCAGAGACGACTCTGGGCCATGGTATTTGCCAGCAGCAGCGAAGCGATTCTCATCTGTGACAGGGACAACAACATTCTTACGGTGAACGACGCATTCACCCAGTTGACCGGCTATGCCCCAGGCGACGTGATCGGAAAGAACCCGCGTATCCTGTCGTCCGGACGAGAGGGGGCGGAGTTCTATGCAGCGATGTGGAAGCAGCTTGAACAGCAGGGCCACTGGTCAGGAGAGGTACAGGACAGGCGCAAGGATGGCTCGTTGTATCTCAAATGGCTGAATATCAGCATGGTGCATGATGAACAGGGTGGGCTGACCAACTTCGTTGGCACATTCCGCGATATCACCGCGCACAAGCAGAACGAGGAGCGCCTCACTTATCTTGCCAATCACGATACCCTGACCGGCTTGCCCAATCGGCATCTCTTGCTGGACCGCCTGGAAAGTGCGATTGGCCTCGCATCACGGAGCAAGCAGGCTGTCGGTGTACTGTTCCTGGATCTCGATAATTTCAAATGGGTGAATGATTCTCTTGGGCATACCAGCGGCGACAAGTTGCTGGTCGCGGTTGCCCAGCGCCTGAAGGACATGGTGAGGACTTCGGACACGGTGGCCCGCCTTGGCGGTGACGAATTTATCGTGCTGTTGGCGCAGGCCGGCGGTGATGCCGATATTTCACAGGTCGCCGGCAAGATCATCGCTGCATTGGCGCAGCCGCTGGATTTGTCCGGATACGACTTCCACGTCACCACTTCGATGGGTATCAGCATCTACCCCGGCGATGGCGACGATGCGGCAACGCTGCTCAAACACGCGGATGCGGCAATGTACGCTGCCAAGGCTTCCGGCAAAAACCAGTATCGCTATTTCGATGCCACCATGAATCGCAGCGCGATGGAGCGTATCGAGCTGGAGCAGGATTTGAGGCTGGCCCTGAAAAACAACGAATTCGAACTGCATTACCAGCCCCAGCTTTGCGTTGCACGAAACGCGATTTGTGGTGTCGAGGCACTGATACGCTGGCGGCACCCGCGCCTTGGGATGGTGCCGCCTGATAAATTCATCCCGCTTGCCGAGGAGACTTCACTCATCATCGATATCGGCGAGTGGGTAATCGAGACGGCATGCAGACAGGTTCTGGAATGGCAGAAGCAAGGCCTGGGGCCGCGTCGCGTTGCAGTCAATCTCTCCGCTATCCAGCTTGAATCGGAGGCTTTCATCGGCACAGTCGAGCGCATACTCGAAGAAACGGGTGTGCCGACCGCAGCGGTCGAATTTGAGCTAACCGAAAGCATGGTGCTGCGCAATCCACAGCGCTCCCTGGCGACGCTGAACCGCCTGCGCGAACTCGGCATCAGCCTTGCGCTGGATGATTTTGGCACCGGCTATTCGAGCCTCTCCTATCTCAAGCGTCTGCCGGTCAATACGATCAAGATCGACAGGACCTTCGTCGAAGGGGTGCCGGAAGATGAGGATGACTCCCAGATTGTGCGCATGATCATTGCCCTGGCGAAATCGGTACGCCTCGAAGTGGTGGCGGAAGGGATTGAAACGGCCGAGCAACGCAACTTTCTGAAAGAGCTGGGGTGCGACTTTCTGCAGGGCTACCTGATTGCCAGGCCGATGCCGGCGGCCGCGCTGCAAGAGTTGCTGGCTGCATCAGGAAAGGGCGTCTGCAATCTGCCCAACCGATGCCAATCGCCTGCTGATTGGTGCCGGGCGTAATAGCACGGGACAATAGGCCTTCCGGCAATACTTCTGAAGCCCGGCAAGGGCAATCTGGGTTAAAATTCGCGCCTTTCACGATGTGTGCCGTGTTTTTGACCGAGAGTGACTTCCGAATGAGATTAGCCAACGCCACTTTGTTTGCCAGCGTGCTGCAGTTTGTTGCCTGGAAGTCCGTGCAATGATGAGCCAACGTGCTGGCACAAGCTGGGTGTGGGCGTTGTTGCTGATTGCCGTCGCGGTGGTCTGGTTCGGCAATCTCGAATATCGCAAGCTGGTGAAGCCGGATGAAGGACGCTACGCCGAAATCTCGCGCGAAATGGTGGCCAGCGGCAACTGGACGACGCCGCGCCTGAACGACCTGAAGTATTTCGAAAAACCTCCCCTGCAATACTGGACCACCGCGGCTGCCTACGAGATGTTTGGCGAGCACAACTGGACCGCGCGCCTGTGGACAGCGCTGACTGGCCTCATGGGCATCGCGCTGGTCTATTACACCGGGCGGCGCGTGTGGGGCGGCGACGCCGGCCTGTACGGCGCTGCAGTGCTGGGCAGCAGTCTGCTGTATGTGATGATCGGGCACATGAATTCGCTCGACATGGGCCTGACCTTCTTCATGGCGCTGGGAATGTGCGGCTTTGTGCTGGCGCAGCATGACGGTGCCAGCGCGCGCGAGAACAGCTGGTGGATGCATGTCACCTGGGCGGCGCTGGCGCTGGCTGTGCTGAGCAAGGGGCTGATCGGCATCGTGCTGCCGGGCGCGGTGCTGGTGCTGTATACCCTGATCCAGCGCGACTGGGCACTGTGGAAGCGGTTGCACCTGCTGACCGGAACGCTGCTGTTCTTTGCCGTCGCGGCGCCGTGGTTTGTTGCGGTGTCGCGCGCCAATCCGGAATTCGCGCACTTCTTCTTCATCCACGAACACTTCGAACGCTTCCTCACCACCGAGCACAAGCGCTATGAGCCGTGGTGGTGGTTCATTCCGGTGCTGATCGGTGGCATGCTGCCCTGGCTGCTCAATCTGGGCGACGCCCTGCTGCGCGCCTGGCGGCGCGACACGGGCGTGCAGGAGCGTTTCCAGACCAGGCGCTTTCTGCTCATCTGGTCGGTATTCATTTTTGTATTCTTCTCGATGTCCGGCTCCAAGCTGGCGTCCTACATCCTGCCCATCTTCCCCGCGCTGGCCCTGTTGATCGGTTTGCGCCTGACGCAGATTTCCGCACGGATGCAGTTCTGGATGATGGCGCCGACAGCCGTGCTGGCGGCCGCGATGCTGGTACTGGCGCAACGTGCGGTCGATTTCGGCAGCCCGGACGAAGCCGTGTATTACCGTGAATATGCGGTGTGGCTGGCCGTGGCAGGTTGCGTGTGGCTGGCGGGTACCCTGCTCGGGCTCTACCTGCTGCATCGCCAGCGTGTGCGTGCCGGCATTCTGGCGCTGGCCCTGTCTGCCCTGCTGTTTGGACAGCTCACCATCACCGGCCATAACACGCTGTCACCGTTAAGCTCTGCCTGGCGCCTTGCGCAGCAGGTGCGCCCTTATGACAAGGCGGATACGCCGTTCTACAGTCTGGTCATGTATGACCCGACGCTGTCGTTTTACCTGCAACGGCCGGTGACGTTGGTCGCCTTCCAGGATGAGATGGCATTCGGCCTGCAACAGGAACCCCAAAAATGGCTGCCCAGTGTCGAACAGTTCAAACAGGACTGGCGCAATGAGCGCGAGGCGCTGGCCATCATGGAAACGCCGATGCTGAAAGAGCTGCAGGCCGACGGCCTGCAGATGGAAGTGATCGCGCAGGACATACAATACGTCGTGATAAGGAAACCATGAACCTGCTCAGTTTTTCCCTCATCCTCACCGGCGTGCTGCTCAACGCCGGCGCGCAGTTGCTGCTCAAGGCCGGCACCAATGCCGTCGGCCATTTCGAATTCAGCCGCGACAATCTCTGGCCCATCGGCTGGCGCCTGGCCACCGAGCCGCACATCATGGGCGGCCTCGGCTTCTACGTGATCAGCGTGGTGGTGTGGATCATGGCGCTGTCCAGGGTGGAGGTGAGCATCGCCTATCCCATGCTGTCGATCGGCTACGTGGTCAACGCGCTGGCGGCCTGGTGGCTGTTCGGCGAGGCAGTGACGATGACCCGCATCGTCGGCATCGGCATCATCATCATCGGCGTGTACGTCGTCAGCCGCAGCTAGAGCCCATGACTGCTCGGTTGCAACGCCTGACCCCCTGGCAAGCCACGCTGTGGCTGGTGGCCGCCGCCACCTTCCTGCGTGTGGTGCTGGGCGCGTCGGTCGGGCTGAGCACGGACGAGGCGCACTACGCGCTGTATGGCTACCATCTGGACTGGAGCTATTTCGACCACCCTTCCATGATCGGCTGGCTGCAGGCGCTGGCGCTGCAGTTCGGCAGCTCCGACCTGGCCATGCGCAGCATCCCCATCCTGCTGTTTGCTGCCACCAGCCTGCTGCTGTACCGGGTGACGCTGACCCTGTTCCCGCACGAGTCGCGCTGGCTCGGACTGGTGGCCGTGGCACTGCTGCAATCCGGCCTGATGTTCCAGCTGATCGGCATGTCCATGCTGCCGGACACGCCGCTGCTGTTGCTGGGGTTGCTCACCCTGCTGGCGCTGCACGGCGTGGTGACGCAGGGCAGGACGCGCGACTGGCTGCTGCTCGGGCTGTGGCTGGGCCTGGCCGGCATCTCCAAATACACCGCGGTGACGCTGGTGCTGAGCGTGCTGCTGGCGCTGGGTTTCAGTCGCCAGTGGCGCCAGCTGCGCACGCCCGGCCCGTGGCTGGCGATGGGGCTGGCGGGCGTGCTGATCCTGCCGGTGCTGTACTGGAATGCACGGCATGAGTGGATTTCCTTCCTGTTCCAGCTGCACCACGGCACCGCCGGCGCCAGCTGGAAGCTGTACCGCGTGGTGGTGTCGCAACTGGCGCAGCTGATCGTGTATGGCCCGGCCATCTACCTGTTCGGCCTGATCGCGCTGGTGGCCAGCCTGCGCGACTGGCGCGACAGCGGTGTGCAGCTGTGCCTGGCGCTGGCCTTGCCGGTGCTGCTGCTGTTCGGCTGGAATGCCGGCTACGAGATGACCCTCCCGCACTGGACCTCGCTGGGCTGGCTGGCCGTGTTGCCCTTGCTGGCGCGCTGGCTGTTGCGCCGCTGGCAGCAGGCGCGTTGGCTGAGGATCGGCCTGCACATCTCCGGTGCCTATGCCGTGTTGCTGCTGGTGCTGTTGCTCACCGAGTTCCTGTGGCAGTGGCCGGTGTTCGGCGACAACCGTAACCCGTTGCGCGACGTGTTCGGCTGGCAGCAGGCCTCGCAACGCGCCGAGCAGCTACGCAGCGAAATGGCGGCCACGCCGGGCAGCACGCCACAGCTGTTCACCCTCAACTGGACCCTGGCCAGCCGCCTGGCCTGGTATGCGCGGCCGCAACCGGTGCTGGTGGTGGACAACAAAATCAACCAGTTCGACCTGTGGTTCGGCGCGCCGCAGCAAGGTGCGCGCGGCATCGTGCTGCAGTGGCCCGAGCCGGAAGCACCGCCCACCGGCGGCCCCGGCCAGTTTGCCCGCTGCAGCCTGCGCGAGCAGCTGCCGGTGCAGGCGCATGGCCATGTGATCTCTACTTTCAGTTTCTATGCCTGCGATGACTTCAAGCCCTGACACCCTGCAAAACCGCCTGTGGCGCTGGGGCGTGCCGCTGTTCGCGGCCGCCGGCCTGGCGCTGCTGGGCGCAACTGGCGGCAACGTTGCGCTGTTCTACGCGCTGAATCAGCTGACTGCCCATGCCGGCGATGCGCTGTGGATCCACCTGTCGCTGCTGGGCGACGGCAAGATTGCCATCCTGTTCATCCTGCCTTTCCTGGGCCGGCGCCCGGATGTGGTGTGGCAGTTCGTGCTGGCCATCGTGCTGGTGACGTTCTGTGTGCAGGGCATGAAGGAATTCTTCTCGCATGATCGTCCGCCGGCGATGCTGGCGCTGGACAGCTTCCACCTGATCGGCCCGGCGCTGCAGACCAACTCGTTTCCCTCCGGTCACACTACCTCCGCTTTCCTCTTGGGCGGCCTGCTGTGCCTGCATCGTGTGCCTATCGGCTACAAGCTGGCCGGGCTGTTGCTGGCGCTGTTGATCGGCCTGTCGCGCATCGCCAGCGGGGTGCACTGGCCGCTGGATGTGCTGGGCGGCATGCTGGGCGGCTGGCTGGTGGCCTGGGGCGCAGTGGTGTTGAGCGACTACTGGCGCGTCGGGCTGAATATCTGGGCGCAGCGCGCCGCCGCGCTGATTGTGACGCCGCTGTCGGTGTGGGCAGTATGGTCGTTGTGGCATGACTACGACGATGTGTACCCGGGCACCAACCTGCTCAAGCTGGCCTTGCTGCTGGGCTGCCTGGGCTGGTCGCTGCCGGGGCAGTTGCGGTTGTTCAGGCCGGGCAAGCAATAGGGATGTGCTGAGCAAGCGTGAATGCTGAAAGGGTTTCGTGTTGTGGAATCAGGGCGATGCCGGGGGTAGCCCGGCAGCTAGTTACTTTTCTTGCTTCGCCAAGAAAAGTAACCAAAAGAAGGCGACCCCAGCTCCACCATCCCTTCGGGATTCCCTGCGTTGCTCGAATGGCCAGGCGGCTGCGGAACTCGCACGATCCGCTACGCGGCCACGTGCTCAAACAGTCCTCGCCGACACCCCCTGGCCATCCTGTGCTACTCGGTGGTGGAGATGGGGAGTGGGTGAGCAGGCCTCAGCGTAGCGAGAGGAAAGATAAAAAAGGAATTCAGCCTCCCCTCTCCCGCAGGCGGGAGAGGGGTAGGGGAGAGGGTGGGGCTGTGGTTACAGGACTACCCAATAGATTGATGGAACACGAGGAACAGAGTGATGAGTGAATTTCTGCCGTTTGCCCGCCCTTATGTGGATGAAGCGACCATCGCCGCCGTGGGCGATGTGCTGCGTTCCGGCTGGATTGCCAGCGGCCCCAAGGTGGTGGAGTTCGAAAAACAGCTGTCGGCCTATTTCGGCGGCCGTCCGGTGCGCACCTTCAACTCCGGCACCTGCACCATGGAGATCGCGCTGCGCATAGCCGGTATCGGCCCAGGCGACGAGGTGATCACCACGCCGATCTCCTGGGTGGCGACGGCCAGCGTGATCCTCGAAGTCGGCGCCACGCCGGTGTTTGCGGATATCGATCCGGTCACGCGCAACATCGACCTGGACAAGGTCGAAGCCGCCATCACCCCCCGCACCCGCGCCATCATCCCGGTGTATCTGTCCGGACTGCCGGTGGACATGGACAGACTGTACGCCATCGCCCGCCGCCACAACCTGCGCGTGGTGGAAGACGCCGCCCAGGCGCTGGGTTCCAGCTGGCAGGGCAAGCGCATCGGCGCATTCGGCGATTTCGTCTCGTTCAGTTTCCAGGCCAACAAGAACCTCACTACCGGCGAGGGCGGTTGCCTGGTGCTGAACAACGAGGAGGAGGCGCGGTTGGCCGAAAAATACCGCCTGCAGGGCGTGACTCGCAGCGGCTTCGACGGCATCGAGGTGGACGTGCTGGGTGGCAAGTTCAACATGACCGACATCGCCGCCGCCATCGGCCTGGGGCAGCTGCCGCAACTGGCGGCCATCACCGTGCGTCGGCGCGAACTGGCACAGCATTATTTCGCCACACTGGGTGGCGCGTTCGAAGCGCAGACCGGTGCACAGCTGCCTGTGCAGGATTTCACAAACAGCAACTGGCACATGTTCCAGATCGTGTTGCCTGAGCGCGTGGTGCGTGCGGACTTCATGGCGCAGATGAAACAGCGCAACATCGGCTGCGGCGTGCATTACCCGCCCATCCACCTGTTCCAGCTGTATCGCGAACGCGGCTTCAAGGAAGGCATGTTCCCGCTGGCTGAGAGCGTAGGGCGACGCATCGTCACCCTGCCGCTGTTCCCGGCCATGAGCAATGCCGATGTGGAGCGTGTGTGTGCGGCGGTACGGGAGATATTGGGCTGAGGGCCGATTTCGCGAACCCTGCGCTCTGCGGTAAAATGCCGCCCCTATGAATACCACCCAACTCTCCGTCGTCATCCCCGTCTATAACGAAGAAGCCGGCCTGCAGGCCCTGTTCGAGCGCCTGTATCCCGCGCTGGACAAGCTGGGCATCAGCTATGAGGTCGTGTTCGTCAATGACGGCAGCCGCGACCGTTCTGCCGCTATCCTGCGCGAGCAGTTCCAGAGGCGCCCCGATGTGACGCGGGTGGTGCTGTTCAACGGCAACTTTGGCCAGCACATGGCGATCATGGCCGGCTTCGAGCATTGCCGCGGCCAGCGCGTGGTGACGCTGGATGCCGACCTGCAGAACCCGCCGGAAGACACGCATCTGCTGCTGGCCAAGATGGATGAGGGGCACGACTATGTCGGCTCCATCCGTCGCCAGCGCAGCGACAGCTGGTGGCGCCACATCGCCTCGCGTGCCATGAACGGCCTGCGCGAGCGCATCACCCGCATCAAGATGACCGACCAGGGCTGCATGTTCCGCGCCTATGACCGCAACATCATCAACGCCATCAACTCGTGCCGCGAGGTGAACACCTTTATCCCGGCGCTGGCCTACAGCTTTGCTCGCAACCCGGCAGAAGTGGTGGTGGGGCACGAGGAGCGCGCCGCTGGCGAGTCCAAGTATTCGCTGTACAGCCTGATCCGCCTCAATTTCGACCTGATGACCGGCTTCTCGCTGGTGCCGCTGCAATGGTTCTCCATGCTGGGCATGCTGATCTCGGTCGGCTCCGGGCTGCTGTTCATCCTGCTGCTGGCGCGGCGCCTGATCATCGGGCCGGAAGCCGAAGGCCTGTTCACCCTGTTTGCCCTGATGTTCTTCCTGATCGGCATCGCGTTGTTTGGTATCGGCCTGCTGGGCGAATACATCGGCCGCATCTACCAGCAGGTGCGCCATCGTCCGCGCTATCTGATTGAAGCCGTGCTGGAAGAGAAGAAATGAGCCGGGCGGTTGTCTTTGCGTATCACAACGTCGGTTATCGCTGTCTCAGCGTGCTGCTGGCGCATGGCGTCGATGTGGCGCTGGTGGTGACCCACCGCGACAACCCGAAAGAGAACATCTGGTTTGACAGCGTGGCGGCGCTGGCCGCGCTGCACGACATCCCGGTGATCACGCCGGACAACCCCAACACCCCAGAAATCGTGGCACAGATCCGTGCCCTGCAGCCGGATTTCTTTTTTTCCTTCTACTACCGCGAAATGCTCAAGCGCGAGCTGCTGGAGATCCCGAAACACGGGGCGCTCAACCTGCATGGCTCGATGCTGCCCAAATACCGGGGACGGGTGCCGGTGAATTGGGCGATAATACGCGGCGAAACCGAAACCGGTGCCACCCTGCACTACATGACGGAGAAGCCGGACAACGGCGACATCGCTGCGCAGCAGGCGGTGCCCATCCTGCCCAACGATACCGCGCACGAGGTGTTCCAGAAGGTGACGGTGGCGGCCGAAATGGCGCTGAACGACGTGTTGCCGGCCCTGCTGGCTGGCACGGCGCCGCGGGTGCAGCAGGATCTGAGCAAGGGCGCCTACTTTGGCGGGCGCAAGCCGGAAGACGGCGTCATCGACTGGTCGCAGGATGCCCGCAGCATCCACAACCTGGTTCGGGCGGTGGCGCCGCCCTATCCGGGTGCGACCACGACGCTGCTGGGCAAACCGATGCGCATCCTGCAGACGCTGGTGGTGGAGGGCGCGGCAGCACAGCCGGCGGGATTCTACGTGGCCGACGGCAAGGCGTATGCGGCGTGCGGGCAGGGGCTGTTGCGGGTGGTGCGTTTCGAGCTGGATGGGGTGGAAATGAGCGCGGCCGAATTCGCGGCGCGGCATGGCACGGCAAGATTTGAATTTAATCGTTGAGGAAAGAAGAGCAAATGAAAAAAGTCCTGATCCTGGGTGTGAACGGCTTCATCGGCCATCACCTGTCTAACCGCATTCTGGCCACCACGGATTGGGAAGTGTATGGCATGGACATGAGCACCGATCGCATCAGCGACCTGCTCGACAAGCCGCGTTTCCATTTCTTCGAAGGCGACATCACCATCAACAAGGAATGGGTCGAATACCACGTGAAGAAGTGCGACGTGATCCTGCCGCTGGTGGCGATTGCGACACCCGCCACCTACGTGAAGGAACCGCTGCGCGTATTCGAACTGGACTTCGAAGCCAACCTGCCGATCGTGCGCGCGGCAGTGAAATACAAGAAACACCTGGTGTTCCCGTCCACTTCCGAGGTGTATGGCATGTGCCACGACGCCGAATTCGACCCGGACAACTCCGAGCTGATCTGCGGCCCGATCAACAAGCCGCGCTGGATCTACTCCAACTCCAAGCAGCTGATGGATCGCGTGATCTGGGGCTACGGCATGCAGGACAACTTGAACTTCACCCTGTTCCGTCCGTTCAACTGGATCGGTGCCGGCCTGGATTCCATCAATACGCCGAAGGAAGGCAGCTCGCGCGTGGTGACCCAGTTCCTCGGCCATATCATTCGCGGCAACAACATCAGCCTGGTCGACGGCGGCCATCAGAAGCGCGCCTTCACCTACATCGACGACGGCATCGATGCCCTGATGAAGATCATCGAAAACAAAAACGGCATCGCCACCGGCAAGATCTACAACATCGGCAACCCGGCCAACAATTTCGCCATCCGCGACCTGGCCGACATGATGCTGAAGCTGGCAAACGAGTATCCGGAGTACCGCGATTCTGCCAAGAACGTGAAGATTGTCGAGACCACTTCCGATGCGTATTACGGCAAGGGTTATCAGGACGTGCAGAACCGCGTGCCCAAGATCACCAACACCTGCGAAGAGCTGAACTGGAAACCGACCACCACCATGCCGGACATGCTGCGCAAGATCTACGATGCCTACCGCAGCCAGATCGCCGAAGCCAAAGGCCTGGTTGACTGAAATCGCAGCGGGTGAGGGTGGCCTGCCGGCTGCCTCACCCTGCGTTGCCTGCATTTTCCCGACATGAAAAAAATCGCACTCAAGGTTGATGTGGATACCTTTCGCGGCACACGCATCGGCGTGCCGCGCCTGGTGGAAGCCCTGCAGCGCCATCAGGCGCAGGGCAGTTTCTATTTCTCGCTCGGCCCGGACCACACCGGCCGCGCCATCAAACGCGTGTTTCGCCCCGGCTTCGTGGGCAAGGTGTCACGCACCTCGGTGGTGGAGCATTACGGCATCAAGACCCTGCTGTATGGCACCCTGTTGCCCGGCCCCGACATCGGTCGCAACTGTGCCGACGTGATGCGCTCGGTGCGCGATGCCGGCTTCGAGGTCGGCATTCATTGCTACGACCACATCCGCTGGCAGGACCATGTGGCCAAACAGGACGAGGCCTGGACCAAACGCGAGATGCAGCTGGCGGTGGACCGCTTTGTCGAAATCTTCGGCGTGCCGCCCAAGGCACATGCCGCCGCAGGCTGGCAGACCAACCGCCACGCCATGCGCCTGACGCAAAAGCTGGGGCTGGACTACAGCTCGGATACGCGCGGCACTCATCCCTTCATTCCCACCTGGAATGCAGAGATCATCGCCTGCCCGCAGCTGCCCACCACGCTGCCGACGCTGGACGAGTTGTTCAACCAGGTGGGCGTTACACCTGACAATGTGGTGCAGCAACTGCTCGACCTGACCCGCGACGAGCCCGTCATGGGCCACGTGTTCACCCTGCATGCCGAGCTGGAAGGCGGCAAGCTGCTGCCGCTGTTCGAGCAACTGCTGCGAGGCTGGAAGGCACAGGGCTACCAGTTGGTGTCGATGCGCGACTATTTCACCAGCCTGCCCAAGGAGCTGCCGCGTCACGAAGTCGGCCTGCGCGAAGTGGAAGGCCGCGTCGGCACCCTGGCAGTCCAGCTCTGACCCGCGGGCCGGCAGCAGCCGGCCTGCAGTGCCGCAGGCTTGATTGACGCAGCCTGCGCACCCTCACATAATCAGCTGGTCCCTTTTCCAATCCCCACTCATCATGACCGCCATCCGCCAGCAGGATTTCATCGACAGCGTTGCCGATGCCTTGCAGTTCATCTCCTATTACCACCCCAAGGATTTTGTCGATGCCATGGCCGCCGCCTATGCGCGCGAGGAATCGCCCGCGGCCAAGGACGCCATGGCGCAGATCCTGAGCAACTCGCGCATGTGCGCGCAGGGCCACCGCCCGGTATGCCAGGACACCGGCATCGTGGTGGCCTTCGTGCGCGTGGGCATGGATGTGCGCTGGGCGGATGCCTCGATGAGCGTGACCGAGATGGTAAATGCCGGCGTACACAAGGCCTACATGCTGCCGGAAAACCTGCTGCGCGCTTCCGTGGTGGCCGATCCCGCGGGCGCGCGCAAGAACACGCGCGACAACACCCCGGCCGTGGTGCACGTGGAGCTGGTGCCGGGCGACAAGATCGATGTGCGCATCGGTGCCAAGGGCGGCGGCTCGGAGAACAAGGCGCGCTTCGCCATGCTCAACCCGAGTGACGACGTGGTGGACTGGGTTGTGAAGCAACTGCCCGGCATGGGCGCCGGCTGGTGCCCGCCAGGCATGCTCGGCATCGGCATCGGCGGCACCGCCGAGAAGGCCATGCTGCTGGCGAAAGAAGCGCTGATGCAGCCGATCAGCATGACCGAGCTGAAGGCGCGCGGGCCGCAGAATCGCCTGGAAGAATTGCGCATCGAGATCTGCGACAAGGTGAACGCGCTGGGCATCGGCGCCCAGGGCCTAGGCGGGCTCACCACCGTGCTCGACGTGCAGATCCTGGATTACCCCACCCATGCTGCATCCAAGCCGATCGCACTGATCCCCAACTGCGCTGCCACACGCCACATCCACTTCGAGCTGGACGGCAGCGGAGTGGCGCAATTCACACCGCCCAAACTGGAAGACTACCCCGACGTGCACTGGCACGCCGCAGCCGATGCGCGCCGGGTCAACCTGGATACACTGATCCGCGCCGACATCGTCCAGTGGCAGCCAGGCGAGACCGTGCTGCTGTCAGGCAAGCTGCTCACCGGCCGCGATGCCGCGCACAAGCGCATGGTGGACATGCTGGCCAAAGGGGAAAAACTGCCGGTGGATTTCAACGGCCGCTTCATCTACTACGTCGGCCCGGTCGACCCGGTGCGCGACGAAGTGGTGGGCCCGGCCGGCCCCACCACCGCTACGCGCATGGACAAGTTCACCGAGACCATGCTGGCCGAGACCGGCCTGATCGGCATGGTGGGCAAGGCCGAGCGCGGCAAGACCGGCATCGAGGCGATCAAGAAACATGGCGCGGTGTACTTGATTGCGGTGGGTGGCGCGGCATACCTGGTGGCTAAGGCGATTCGTGCGGCCAAGGTGGTGGCGTTTGCTGACCTGGGGATGGAGGCGATTTACGAATTCGAGGTGCAGGATATGCCGGTGACGGTGGCGGTGGATGCACGGGGGAATTCGGTGCATGAGATTGGGCCCAGGGAGTGGCAGGGGAGGATTGCGGGGATTAAGGTGAAGGTGGGGTGAGGGAATAATATCTTGAGTCGCTCTATGCCTATGCTGCTAAAGCTAACTTTGCTTCATTTGATCGTTGCTCTCATGAGTGGTTACTTGATTGCCATTAGCGTTCTGGGTATTGGTTTTTCTGACTCCGGGGTGGCAAAGAGTGCATATACTTTCTTCGTATATGTGTGGCAAGCTCTGAATGCGCCGGCGGGTATTTATTTCTATCAATCAAAGACGCTGGATTTGGCGTTGTTTGGCTTCCTTCAATTGCTAACAAGTTTTTCTTGGTCTTACATGTTCGTTAAATCTGTGTCTCGCTGGAAGGCATATAAGCGCAGCAAGCTTACGGTCCAACAACCAGGGCATAGTGTAGATTGAGATTTAAAACAAAACCGTCGGGGGTTGCCCGACAGCAAGTTACCTTTCTTGACCGCCAAGAAAGGTAACCGAAAGAAGGCGGCCCCTGCTGCGCCACCCCTTCGGGGTTCCCTGCGTTGCTCGGCTGGCCAGGCGGCTGCGGAACTCGCCCTAGCAAGCCACACAATACGTGGCTTGCCGCGGAGCTCAAACAGTCCTCGCCGACATCCCCTGGCCAGCCTGTGCTACTCGGTGGCGCAGAAGGGGAGGGAAAGGCGATGTTGAGTGCGCGTTGCGCACAAGTTGTTTGTTTTGTGATTGAGGCGTGGGCCTGGCCCACGCCTCAATGCTTTTGGGTTCTGGTTTTTGAGTTCCCCCTTGAGAGCCGCCTCGCTCAGGCAGAAACAAGCGGAGGGGTAGGCGAGGACTGTTTGAGCTCCGCGGCGTGGCACGTCTTGTGTGCCACGCTAGGGCGAGTTCCGCAGCCCCGCTTGTTTCTGCCTGAGCGAGGGAACCCCGCAGGGGCGGCGAACTCGGGGTCGCCTTCTTTGGGTTACCTTTCTTGGCGAAGCAAGAAAGGTAACTGGCTGTCGGGCCACCCCCGACGGTTTTGCCTTGAATCCATGCGTCGCGATGCCCATTGGCCATCGAACCCTAACTGACTGTCACCCATGTCCTTGAGCCAAACTGTTCCCGGTCCGAAATAAGTCATCTCATGGATTTATCTTCGCATTTCGACTATCATTACGGCTCGTTTTCGGGCGCTTTCCAACCCGTAAAACACCGATTTCACGAATTGGCGGGTCTCCCCGCATTGCACTTTGGTGAACCTGGTCAGGTCCGGAAGGAAGCAGCCACAGCCAAGCGGTGCAAGTGCCGGGGGTAAGGCTCGCCTCCTTATTTATCGAGGGTGTTGCACTCGACAGGCAGGAGAGGGATAGGCCATATGTCAGCGACTTCAGTCCTTGCGCGCAAATGGCGCCCCAAGAGCTTTGCCCAGCTGACCGGGCAGGAGCATGTCGTGCAGGCGCTGACCAATGCGCTGACGCAGAACCGCCTGCACCATGCCTATCTGTTCACCGGCACGCGCGGCGTGGGCAAGACCACCATCGCGCGCATCTTTGCCAAATCCCTGAATTGCGAGACCGGCGTGACCGCCACGCCGTGCGGCACTTGCAGCGCCTGCACCGAGATCGACAGCGGCCGCTTTGTCGACCTGATCGAGCTGGACGCGGCGTCCAACACCCAGGTGGACAATATGCGCGAGCTGCTGGAGAGCGCGCTGTATGCGCCGACCTCGGGCCGCTACAAGGTGTACATCATCGACGAAGTGCACATGCTGTCGAAGTCGGCGTTCAACGCCATGCTGAAGACGCTGGAAGAGCCGCCGGCGCATGTGAAGTTCATTCTCGCCACCACTGACCCGCAGAAGATTCCGGTCACCGTGCTGTCGCGCTGCCTGCAGTTCAACCTGAAGCAGCTGCCGCCGGCGCTGATCATGGAGCGCCTCAGGTATGTGCTGGAGCAGGAAGGCATTGCCTATGAGGGCGGCGCGCTGAACCTGGTGGCGCGCGCGGCTCAGGGCAGCATGCGCGATGCGCTGAGCCTGATGGATCAGGCAATCGCCTATTCCGATGCCAAGGTGATGGAGGCAACGGTGCGCAACATGCTGGGTGCGATCGATCAGGCTTACCTGTTCGACCTGCTGGAAACCCTGCAGGCGCGCGATGGCGCCGGGCTGCTGCGCATCGCGGACCAATTGGCGCTGCGCAGCGTGGCGTTCGATGCGGCGCTGCAGGACCTGTCAACGCTATTGCACCGCATCGCGCTGGCGCAGACGGTGCCGCAGGCCATCCCCGAGGATGAGCCGGAGCGTGCGCGGTTGCTGGCTTTGGCGCAGCAGATGACGCCAGAAGAAGTGCAGCTCGATTACCAGATTGCTATCCATGGCCGCAACGACATCAGCCTGGCTCCGGATGAATATGCCGGCTTCACCATGACCCTGCTGCGCATGCTGGCGTTCATGCCGGCAGGCAGCGTTCAGCCGGTTCAGGCCAGTGGAGCGCCCGTTGCTGGCGCTGTACCAGCCAGAGCCCCCGCGCTTGCAGTGCGTGAGCCTCAAGCGACGGCGCCGGTGGCCGCATACGTGGCGACGCCTGTGCCGGGGAGCGGACAGCTGGACTGGAATGTCATCCTGGCGCAGCTCAATGTGCAGGGCATGGCGCGCGAACTGGCGCGCAACTGCGTGCTGGAAAGCTTCGCCGAAGGCAAGCTGACCCTGATCCTGGCGCCGCAGCACAAGCAGTTCCTCACCAACAAGATCGCGCAGGACAAGCTGCAGGCTGCGTTGAGCGACTATTTCGCGCAGCCGGTGCGCCTTGCCCTGGCGGTGGGAGCGCCGGCCACGGCGGCCACACCGGCCGCGCTGGAGCAGCAGGAGAAGCAGGTGCGCCAGCAGCAGGCCGAAACAGCCATCGAGCAGGACCCGTTCGTGCGCGAGGCGCAGGCGCAGCTGGATGCGCAGGTGGTGGAAGAGTCAGTCAGATTCATACAACAGTAATTCTGGAGGAAGCTACAAATGATGAAGGGTGGATTGGGCGGCCTGATGAAACAGGCGCAGCAGATGCAGGCCAACATGAAAAAGGCTCAGGACGAGCTGGCCACCATCGAGGTGGTGGGGCAGGCCGGCTCCGGGGCGGTGAAGGTGACCATGACCTGTGCGCACGAGGTGCG
>DATDDN010000102.1:0-4254 GCA_036523795.1 Gallionellaceae bacterium
CTGCGGCCGCCACGATGGGCTGGTTGGTGAGTGCGGAAAAGTACAGGCCCAGCGCGGTATAGCTGGCCACCAGCAGGATCAGGCCGAATGCGTTGCTGCACATCAGGCCGCCATCCACCTGCGTGCCCAGCGCCAGCACCAGCAGCATCAGCAGGCTGCTGGCAACGATCAGCAGCAGGAACAGGAACAGCCCGGCAAACTTGCCCAGCACGATCTGCCAGCTGCGGATGGGCGATGCCATCAGCAGCACCAGGGTCTGGTTGCGGCGTTCTTCGGCGATGAGGCGCATGGTGAACAGCGGCACCAGCATCATCATCACCAGTGCCACGGTGGCGGCCACGGGGGCCGCCACGGCCTGGGTGGCGCCGGGCGCATTGGCGATCTGTGCGAGCTGCGCCTGCACCTGCAGGAATGCATCCAGGCGGACGAAGAAGTACCAGGCCAGAATGAACTGCAGGCCGGCCAGCAGCAGCCAGGTGGAGGGCATGGCCAGGAGGCTGCGGAACTCCTTGTGGGCGAGCGTGAAAATCATGATTGTTGCACCGGATCTTGTTGGGTGAGATGGACAAAGGCGTCTTCCATGCTGCCTTGCAGCGGGGTCAGCTGCTGTGCCTGCCAGCCGCGCTGCGCGGCGGTTTCCAGCAGGATGGAGGCGGTGTTGGTGTCGATGGCATGCAGGATCTTGAAGCGTGTGGCGCCTATCGCCTCCACCGACTGCACGCCGCTGATTGCCTGCAATTCGGCTAGCGGCGGGGGGGCCTGCAGGGTGACCATGAAGCCGGGCTGCTGGCCGAAGCGCTGCATGCGCACGCTGGTGTCGCCGTAGATCAGCTGGCCGTGCTGCATGATCTCGACGCGGTCGCAGATGTTCTCCGCCTCGCTCAAGAGGTGGGTGGAGAGGATCACGCTGTGCGCGCTGCCCAGCTCGCGGATCAGTGCGCGTATGTCGCGGATCTGCGCCGGGTCCAGGCCCACGGTGGGTTCGTCCAGGATGATCACCTCGGGCTGGTGGATGATCGCCTGCGCAATGCCCACGCGCTGCTGGTAACCCTTGGACAGGGTGCCGATGATCTTCTGCCCGGCATCCTGCAAGCCGCAACGGCGCTTCGTATCGGCCAGTGCGGCCGGAATGGCGGACTTGCCCATGCCGTGCAGGCGTGCGGCAAAGGCCAGGTAATCGTCCACGCGCATGTCGCGATACAGCGGCGGTGTCTCCGGCAGGTAGCCTATGCAGGCCTTGGCCTGGGCCGGCTGGGTGGCAAGGTCGTGCCCGCAGATTTCGATCCGGCCGGAATCGGGAATCAGCGTGCCGGTGAGCAGCTGCATGGTAGTGCTCTTGCCCGCGCCGTTGTGGCCGAGCAGTCCCAGCACTTCGCCGCGCCTCAGCTGCAGGCTGACATTGTGGATGATCTGGCGCTGGCCGTGGCGACGGTTGAGGTTATGGGCAGACAGGGTGATCTGGGCGCTCATGCGGGATGGGGTAAATGCCGGGTTGTGAGTGACCGCGAATATAACCTATCGGGACGACGAAAAACCACTGTTGCAGCGCAGGCGCATCCTCGCAACGTTTTTCAACAACCTGCTAATATGGGCGCCTGTAAAAAGCCGCAGCCACCTGGCACGCCAGCTTTAGGGGCCATGCCTGATACGCTGTACATTGCCCCTTATATCCCGCACGCATTCATGATGATGAACAAGAAACTATCTTTGCTGCTGTTGTCCCTGCTCCTGGCTGCCTGCGCCAGCAATTCGCCACCGCAGGCGGGCGCGGCAAACGACGCTGCCGATACAGACGACGGCGCGCAGGTGTTGCCGCGCATGGAGCTGACCGACCAGATGCTCTACCAGTTCCTGCTGGCCGACATTGCCGCGCAGCGCGGCCAGGCCGACCTGGCCGCGCAGCTGTATCTGGAACTGGCGCGCACGACACGCGATCCGCGCGTGGCGCGGCGTGCGGCGCAGCTGGCTTATGAGACGCACCAGCCGCGCCGCGCGCTGCAGGCATTCAAGCTGTGGCAGGAAATCGAGCCCAAGTCGCAGCTGGCCAAGCAAATGCTCTCCACATTGCTGCTGGGTGGGGGACGCCTGGATGAGGCGCAGCCGCAGATCGCCGGCATGCTGGAGCAGGACCCGGTCAATGCCGGGCGCATGCTGATGCAGCTGTACCCGCTGTTTGCGCGCTATAGCGATCACGCCGCCAGCGACCGCAGCGTGCGCGAGCTGGCGCAGCCCTACCTGCGCCAGGCGGAAACACAGTGGGTGCTGGCGCAGTCGGCCGAAGCGGCCGGCGATCATGCGTCCGCGCTGAATGCCGCGCATCAGGCGCGCAGCCTGCGTCCGGAGTGGGACATGGCCGTATTGCTGGAAGCGCAGCTGCAGCAGCGCGAGGCGCCGCAGCAAACCCTGGCAACTTTGCAGCAATACCTGGACACCTATCCGGACGCCAGCGAAGTGCGCCTGTTCTATGCGCGCGCCCTGCTGGAGCAGAAGCGTTACGGCGATGCGCGCGCGGAGTTCCAGCGCCTGCAGCAGCAGAACCCCGGCAATCCCGAGCTGGCGTTTGCCACCGCCCTGCTGTCGCTGCAAATGGGCGAGCTGGAGCGGGCAGAGCAGGAACTGAAGCAATCGCTGCAGGCCGGCAAGAAGGACAGCAGCACCGTGTACTACTACCTCGGGCAGCTGAATGAGGCGAAGAAGGACGATGCTGCCGCCCTGGCGCAATATCGCCAGGTGAGCGAAGGCGAATATCTTTATCCGTCCCGCCTGCGCACGGCCTATGTGCTCAACAAGCAGGGCAATCTCAAGGAGGCCCGCGAGGTGCTGCACCAGACCGCGGCACACAACAACCAGCAGCGCGCGCAGCTGATCCTGGTTGAGGCGCAGATGCTGCGCGACGCCAAACAATACGGCAACGCCGCCGGCGTGCTGGCCCAGGGGCTGGAAAAGCTGCCCAACGACACCGACCTGCTGTACGAGGCGGCCATGGTGGCGGACAAGCAGAACAAGCACGAGCAGTTCGAAACCCTGATCCGCAAACTGATCAAGGTGGACCCCAACCACGCACATGGCTACAACGCACTGGGCTACAGCTTCCTGGAGCGCAATGTGCGCGTGCAGGAGGGCATGCAACTGGTGGAGAAGGCCTACCAGTTGGCGCCGGACGATGCGGCCATCATCGACAGCATGGGCTGGGGCTACTACCGCCTGGGCGATCTGCCCAAGAGCGTGGAATTCCTGCAGCGTGCCTATGCCGCGTTTCCGGACCCTGAAGTGGCCGCCCACCTGGGTGAAGTGCTGTGGCAGAGCGGCAAGCATGATGAAGCCGCGAAGGTGTGGCAGGACAGCCTCAAGGCCAACCCGGGCCACCCCGCACTGCAGGCCGTGATGAAGAGGTTCATGCACTGATGCGGCAAATCCCCTTGTTGTTGGGCCTGCTGGCCCTGTTGGGCGGCTGCGCCAGCACGGTGGTGCCCATGCAGACGCGCCCGGTGCAGGCCGAGCAGGCGCCGTTTGCCTTCAACGGCCGCGTCGCCACCCGCCACGAGGGCACCAGCTCCTCGGCCGGCGTGCGCTGGACCCACCGCGGCGACACTGACGAGATTCTCCTGCTGGCCCCGCTAGGCCAGACTGTGGCGCGACTCAAGGGCGATGCGCGCGGCGTGGTGCTGGAAGCGGACGGAAAATACTATGCCGCCAAGGACGCCGAGAGCCTGACCGAACAGGTGCTGGGCTGGCACCTGCCGATGGCCGGCATGCGCTACTGGGTGCTGGCGCTGCCGGCGCCCGGCCGCATCGCCGAGATGGAGCGTACGGCGGATGGCCGCATCAGCGTGCTGCGCCAGGACGGCTGGGAGATCCACTACCAGCGCTATGCCAGCGAAGCGCCGGACAGCCTGCCGCTGCGCCTGACCCTGCAGCGCGACGGCATGGAACTCAAGTTGCTGATCGACGAATGGGAGAGCCAGCCATGAGCGCGCCGTTGACCTGCGCGGCACCGGCTAAGCTCAACCTGTTCCTGCATGTCGTCGGCCGCCGCGCCGATGGCTACCACCTGCTGCAGACGGTGTTCCAGTTTCTCGACTACAGCGACGAGCTCCATCTCACCATACGCAGCGACGGCGCCATCCACCGGCTCAGCGACCTGCCCGGCGTTCCTGCGGAGACGGATCTGGTGGTGCGCGCCGCAAAACTGCTGCAGCGGGAGAGCGGCACCCACCTGGGCGCCGATATCAGCGTCATCAAACGATTGCCCAT
>DATDDN010000103.1:0-36442 GCA_036523795.1 Gallionellaceae bacterium
CTTAATCCCAGTTACAAAGCTGGGCCAAGGGCCGCTCTCGAGTTGATCGAGGTTCGGTGTATCATGCATTTTCTTTGCCATGAATCTTCCTTCCATTGATATATAAGCCCAGACAAAAATGGCTGGCGCACAGTTAAAAAAACCCGTGTTAACGGGAATTCGATTTCTTCAGGTGAAGACTATTTCAGGTGCTGCAGTAAACCAAAAACCTAACTTATTGCAAGTCGTCCGCAAATGATACGCAGTTTTTAAGTATATTAAATAACTCTAATGGGGGGGTGCGAGAGTCATCCTATGGTGTTATCTTCCGCCCCCCCTTTGTTGGCTATAGACGATCGAGCCCCATATTGCGCTCAATACTGACTTTGGGAAGTAACGCTGCAAGCGATGAACTTATTAATAATACATTATTTGTAGCGCGTGTAAAAGTACGGAGATAAAATGTCGCAAATCAGTGAACTGGCTAAATTCAAGGTTCCGCTCGGCGGTCAGGAATTGGAGTTGCAGCAAGTAGACCATGCTGAGGGCGGGATGAGCATGTTGCGCATCCGCATTCGCGAAGCCAAGCGTTTTACCATCTTCGATCTGGATCCGGTGACCGCACGCAGCTGGGCTGAAACGATGCTGAAGTGGGCAAGCGCTCAGGAGGCAAAGGTCAAATGAGTGAAGCGGGAGTGCCGGAAATCGTCGAGGTCGTGTTTGACCTGAAAGCGGAGCGTGTTCACGGCGGGTATGCCTTTTCGCTATGGGATGAGGTGGTCCGCTGCCTGCCCTGGCTGGAAAATGTTGAGCATGCAGGCATCGTGCCATTGAAGGGCTCGGCAAGCGGTGAGGACACACTTCTATCGCAGCGCACCAAGCTGGTATTGCGATTGCCGGTAAATCATGCAGAAAAGGCCCTTGAATTATGCGGGCAGCAACTCAATGTTGGTGGCAGCGTGCTGCAAGTTGGTAACGCCAAGGTAAAGAGCCTTCTGCCGGCCAACACGCTGCATGCGCAAATGGTTGAAAGCAGCTTGGGCGAGGTTGAGTTCCTGGCTGCGATGCAAGGGCAACTGCAGGCGATGAATGTCCCCTGCAAACTGATTTGCGACAAACATGTCACAATTAAAAATACCGATCAGCAGCTGACCGGTTACGGTCTGGTGCTGCATGACCTCAAGCCCGCTGCCTCGCTGCTGATCCAGAGCGTGGGCCTGGGGGGGGCGCGTCGCTATGGTTGTGGCATGTTTGTTCACTTCAAGGCAATTACCGGGCTGGACTGATAGCGCCGCTCGTAGGAATCAGGTAGTCGCTGGATATATTCAGGAGGCTTTTTTGGCCTCCTGGGTTTTTTTTGTTGTTTTTTTGTACTTTTATTAAGGAGCTGAAAGATGTCGTACGTTGTAGCAGGTAAAGAACTCGAAACCGATGCAGAAGGCTATCTGCTGGAAGCCGATTACAGTGATGAAGTGGTCAATGTCATTGCGGCCGCCGAAGGCATCGAACTGACACCACGCCACATGGAAGTCATCAACTACATGCGCGAGCAGTACAAGGAAGAAGGCGCGACTCCCAACTTCCGCAATATGTTGAAGGGCGTGAATGAGTTCTGGCCCGAGGCAGACAGCAAGGCGCTGTATGACCTGTTCCCGGTTGGTCCGGCCAAGCAGGCTGCCAAAGTGGCAGGCCTGCCTCAGCCTCTGGGCAAGGGCGGTTACTAATCGAGTCGATTCCGGCCAGGGGGTGCCCCTGTCTGGAATCGACCCAACATCAGCCGCATGGCGATGTTGATATACGGGCCGGGTTGCGTTGGTAACCCGGCCTTGCTTTCTGAGCGATGAGGCGGCACGTCATCGCATCAGGCCAGAATCGTGCTGACAAAACACCCGATTAACTCGCCAGAGCTAGTCAATCAAATACTCATCGATCACGGAGCAAGCAATGCGCGTAAAGAGCCGCTGGTTTAAAAATGGGCGTGAAAAGACGCCGCAGGAAATCGCCGGGGCGCTCGCTTTCATACTCTGGCGCATCAGCGACAACGCCTTGAAGAATCTGCGCAAGGCCGACTTCAGCATTGACGTCGGCCCGCAGTACATCAATTTTCTTGGCGAGTTTGTCATCTTCATGATCCTGCTGGCTGACCGCATCGTCTATGAGCGGATGACGCAGGAAGAGCGTGCCGAGTTCACCTCTGCGCTGGCCAATCGCGTGGCGGAGAATTTTGCCGAAAACCGTACGCTGTGGCTGGGTGGCGACTTGCGCGAGGTGAAGGATCGCTTCATCGATCGCCTGAATGAGCGCTCGGGAGAGTACGCGCAGTTTGAATACGCAGGCGTGGAAACCTCATTCACCTTCATCCTCTACTTCGGCCAATGTATGCGCGAAGTCATGCATGAGAAGGACCAGACCTGGGTGGTCGATCAACTAATGGCCATCGAGGTGCCGGAGGCGGTCAAGACACTGGAAAAGGCCCTGATCGGCCTGTTCGAGGAAGAGGGCGAGGCGCGGCCGCGGCGCTCCTCAGCCTCCGGCGATTGACTGCAATCCATCAGGAGTTCATATCATGGCATCCCCGTTCGACCTCCACGACGAAGCAAGCTACCAGGCCTGGCGCAAGCAGAAGCTGGCGCAAGCGCCTGCCTCGGCCAGGGATCTGATCGTTGAGATCGATGACCCGCGCCAATTGACGGCGGCGGAACACGCGGCCTTGCTGGATCGCATTCGCCGCTGCAACATGGTGATCTATGCCAGCCGCAGGGTCGAGGCGGACAAGGACATCGCGCGCAAGATCGGCCAGCAATTCGGCCTTGATCATCTCAATGCCAACTGGCTGGCGGGCGAGGACGGCATCTCGCAGATCGAGGTGAAAAGTGGCGAGCCGGCCAAAGGCTTCATCCCCTATACCAACAAGCCGATCAAATGGCATACCGATGGCTACTACAATCCGCCTGCAGAGCAGATCCGCGGCATGGTGCTGCATTGCGTGCGCAGCGCCGGCGAGGGCGGCGTCAACCGCCTGATGGATCACGAGATGCTTTACCTGCTGCTGCGCGACCTCAACCCCGAGCACATCCGCGCCCTGAGCGCGCCGGACGCCATGACCATTCCTGCCCGCACCGACGAGGAAGGCGTGGCGCGCGCCGAGCAGACGGGCCCGGTGTTCTCGGTGGATCCAGCCGGCCATCTGCATATGCGTTACACCGCCAGGACACGCAGTATCGAGTGGAAGAAGGATGCCGCCACCCAGGCGGCGGTCGCCGCACTGGAGCAAGTGCTGGCTTCCGATTCGCCATACATATACAGCGCGCAGCTGCAGCCCGGCATGGGGCTGCTCTGCAACAACGTGCTGCACGACCGATCTGGCTTTGTGGATGATGCGGCGTCACCGCGCCTGCTGTATCGGGCGAGGTACTTCGACCGGATTGCAGCAACGTAATGTGGAGATTGCGGGGTCTGGTGTTGAATCTTGGCAAAGAAAAAGGCTGGAACTAGATTCCAGCCTTTATTTTTTTGCCTCTTAACCGTCCTATTGGGCTAGTGCCTGTTGCTGAGGCTTCACAACGGGCACGGAAGCTAATCAAGCCACGGCCAGGCATGCCCGGCCGTCCCTATAGGCTTAGATAAACAGGCAAACGTCGGCTTCGCCGGCAAACTCCATAAAGGAAGCTGCGCCAACAAAATCTACACCGCCGATGAACTCGCTGTGGTCGTATTCGAACAGTTCCACGGTCATCTGGCAGGCGGCAAATTTAACGTCGGCTTCGATGCACAGATCGCGCAGTTCTGCCAGCGAGGCAACGCCTTTGCTCTTGAGCTTCTGCTTCATCATCATGGTTGCCATGGCTTCCATGCCGGGCAGTGCAGATACCAGCACTGGCATAGGCACGGGCATAGGCATGGCCGGGTTGGCCAGCGGGCTGATGCGGATGCCGGAAAGGTCCTTGCGCAGCAGATCAAGGCCGTAGAATGTGCAGAACACCTGAACGTCCCAGCCCAGAGCGGCAGCAGTAGATGCCAGAATCAGTGGCGGGTAAGCCATGTCCAGCGTGCCCTTGGTCGCAATAATGCCCATCTTTTTCATGAGTTATCCTTTTAATATGTTAGCCAGCTTGAATTGATACGGCGCCAAACACTCCCATGTTTGCAGGCGCCGTACTTTGATGCGACTTACTTCTTCTGCATGAAGAAAACGTATTCGCCGTTTACTTCGGATTGGGATACGAGAACGTTGCCAGTCTGGTTGGCGAATGCCTGCATGTCCTTTACGGAACCAGCGTCAGTAGAAATCACTTTCAGAACTTGGCCGGTGGACATGTCTGCCAAGGATTTCTTGGTCTTCAGAATGGGCAGGGGGCAGTTCAGGCCACGTGCGTCGAGTTCTTTATCTACGTTCATTTAATGTCTCCAAATATCAATATCGAGGTTAAAAATATCCCGGCCCAAAGCCTTGGGCAGAATGGCTGCTATTAAAGAAGAAGTGCTTGATTTGCGTCTATAACCCACACGAGTGTTGCTGGTATAACCCATAAGGGTTATATGTTGCTTTGCCCTTAAAAATCAATCGCTCACACGGGCAATTGGCTGCAGCGGCGCAGCCGTGGAGCGATTGTGCTGTCTTGCGACAACATTTTTGCCACAGGGATGGGCTCAGAATTCGTTCTGCAACTTCTTGTATCCCTTGACCAGCTCGTGGTTGGCCTTGAGCACGGATTCAGAAAAGTCGCTGACCTGGGGCGAAACTTGCGGAATGGACTGCAATTCCTGATTGGAGCGGACATTCGTGGTGGAGGGGATATGGAACCCTGCCGGCACCTCGCAATGTTCAACCACGGAGTTGTGGCGCACCACCGAATTGTTGCCGATGACGCAGTCGAACAGCACCGAGTTGAAACCGATAAATACGTTTTCCCCAACGACGCACGGACCGTGCACGATGGAGCGGTGCGCAATCGAGGTGTTGATCCCGATGTTGACCAGGCCGCCGGCCTTGGAGTGAATCACCACGCCATCCTGAATATTGGAATTGGCGCCGATGATAATCGGGTCCATTTTCCCATGTTCATCCACCTCATCGGCGCGGATAACGGCGTAGGGGCCGATGAACACGTTCTCTTCAACTATGATCTTGCCGCACAGGATCGCGGTGCTGTCCACATAAGCCGATTCATGAATGACCGGCAAGTCGCCACTGGGGTTTTTACGTATCAATTTTTCCTCGCTTCTCCATTAGGTAGCTGATTTTGACACTCCCGGAAAATTCTTGCTGTGCAATCGCGGCAGATATTTTCGTCCAGGCTGGAATATATCTTGGCAATGGCAATCGTCTTCGATTTGAACAGATTCTCCTCACCGATATCGGCGACGTAGCCGCCCTTGTGCAGCACTTCCGAAACGCCTTCCTTGACGCCTTTCAGATAGAGGCCGCCGCCCAGCTTCTTGCGTCGTTTGGCTTCCTGCACCAGCATTTCGCCACCAGCGAGGTCAACAAAGTTGATGCCATCTGCGACCACCAGGACATGCTTGTGCTGGGGGTTGGCTTCGTCGATATTATGCAGGGAAGTCTGGATGTGGTTCACCGCGCCGAAGAAGATCGACCCATCGATGCGCACCACTTTCAGCTGCGGGCACTCGTTCAGCTCATCGCGCTGAATGGCAAACTTGTGCTTCTCACTGCTCGGATCTGGCACGATGCTGCGTACGGAAGGACGCGAGGTGCGGTACAGGTACAGGATCAGCGACAACATGATGCCGAAGAAGATGCCCTTTTCCAGATCGACCAGGGTGCCCACGAAAGTCACGGCGAAAATGGTGGCCTCCGACCAGTTGGCTTTGATGATGACGGCGATGTGGTGAAAGTCGATCAGCCCCCATGCCACCAGGAACAGGATGCCGGCCATGGCGGCTGTCGGCAGGTATGCGGCCAGAGGAGCCACCAGCAGCAGGATCAGCACCAGGAACACCGATGCGAACACGGCCGCCAGCGGCGTGCGGGCACCGGAAGCATAGTTGACGCCGCTGCGGTTGAACGAGCCGCTGGATGCGTATCCCGAGAAGAAGCTGCCAAAAATATTGGACAGGCCCTGGCCGATGAATTCCTGGTTGCCATCAATGCGCTGTTCGGATTTGACTGCGATGGCGCGCGAGATGGAAACAGCCTCGGTCAGCGCAAGCATGGTGATCACCAGCGCCGGAAAGAAGGCGTGCTGCAGGGAAGTCAGCGACAGGTCCGGGTGGGACAGCGGCGGCAAGCCGGAGGCCAATGCGCCCACGGTCTTGATGTGGGTTGCTTCGACACCACCAAATGTGTGGTTAAGCAGGGCTGCAACTACGCTGCCAATGATCATGGCAGCGATCATGTACGGAAATTTCGGGAAGAATTTTTTGACCAGGATGCCGGAAAGCAGGGTGAGCATGCCAACACCAAAGACCATCGGGTTGATGTCCGCAAACTGTACAAATAGCAGGTGCAGCGTCTCAAAGAATGGCGTGCCGCGCGGAATGTTGATGCCAAAGAAATTGCGGATCTGGCTGGACGCAATCAGAATCGCCGCGCCTGCGGTAAAGCCAATCACCACGGTATGAGAAATGAAGTTGACCAGTGCACCCATGCGCGCCAGGCCCAGCACCAGTTCGAACACGCCCACCATGAAGGTCAGGGTCAGCACCAGGCTGATGAACTCCGGGCTGCCAGGCGCAGCATGCGGGCTGACGGACGCGAACACGGCAATGGAAATCGCAGTGGTGGGGCCGGAAACCAGATGCCAGCTGGAGCCGAACAAGGCGCCAATCACGGCGGGGATCATGGCGGCATACAGGCCGTACTCGGGCGGCATGCCGGCAATGGTGGCGAATGCGACACCCTGCGGCAGCACGATCAGTGCCCCGGTAAGGCCGGCCATCAGATCGACGCGGTGGGTGTCCTTGTTGACCATCGGCCACCAGCGCAGGAAGGGAAGGAGTTTATACAGCCAGAGATTGCAAGCGAGTAGATTTTTCACGTGTATTTCCAAGTTTCAGATTTTGCCTTCTGTGCACCCGCAGCGGGCTGAAGGAAAACATAACGCACAAGCCATTTGGTGCGGAACAACGTTTCAAGCAATTCAACTTACGGATTCGCCGGCCTGGAATGACGAATCCCCGCAAAGCGGGGATTTTAACATTTCCTTGACGTTCGATCAGGCTACACCACGATAATAGTTGTTCTGCGGGTGATTGGCCTCCGCAAAGAAGAACCAGCGCTCAGCCAGCAGGCCAATGTACTGCACGATGAATGCAAGCAGCAGCAGGCCTGCCGAAGTCATGCCCACGGCAACCAGCAGCACGGGCACAAAAAAGGTCAGCACCAGGAAGGCAGGCTTGATGGTGCGCAGGAAGCCGGCGCTCTTGCCATGGAAGAATTCACGCGTATTGAACGATCCACCCATCGCTCCCTGAGTTTTTTGCACGATCTGAGGGTGCTTGATGCCGATCGCCGTGCGCAGCGACGACTTGTGCTTGATGCGCTTGTTGCGCCACAGCGAGGCACTGCGGCTGATCAGGGCCAACACGGTCAGCACGATGGTCCAGCCAGAGTAGAATGCGGTCAGTGTCGGTGCGGTAAAGGCGGAGAACACGCTGGCCAGCAGGAAGCCGGAGGCACTGCCGAGCAGGATGTAGTTGAACACAGTCAACGGCGAGTGCCATTCCTGCAGGAAACGCAGGCAGGCGTAGATCATGGCGGTGCAGACAAACAAGGCAAAGCACAGCACGGTGCCGACGGCGCCGAGGATCAGGGTTGCTTCAACATGATGGCTGCCGGGCAATTCCACCAGCGGTGCGTGGAGGTCGAACCAGTGTGCCACGCCGAACAGAAACACGGCGCCCATGAAGGCCGGCAGTGCGATCACTTCGCGCGACAGCCAGGAGGTGCGCCATTTCGCGGCGGAGCGCCAGGCGCGCTCGGGATGGCCAAGGTGGAAGAACGACGCCACCAGGCCGGCTACCAGAAAGGCCAGCGAGATCAGGCTGCCCATCGCGTAGAACGAGCGGCTGTCCTGGTCCGGGATCAGGTCGAAGAAGGAATACACCTGGCCGGTGTACAGCGCCAGGAACAGGCCCTGGCCAACACCGATCAGGGTAGTTAGGAAAACGACAGAGAATGCTGGATTCATGTTTATTTATCCTGTTACCAACTTGTATCGTCAAGTGTAGGTTGTTGTTTGGACGGTTTGGGCAGCTTGCCGTCGATCTTGAGCGGATTGTCTGCGCGTACCAGCTGATCTTCATGGATGTGCATGGTGGTCTTATGGCGTGGCAGATAATGGTTGGCCGGCGAGGTGCCCCACTCGGGCATCAGTGCGTAACCGCCGTTGTCGCGGATGGCACGTGACACTTCCGATTCCGGATCGTGAATGTCGCCAAACAGACGTGCGCTGGTTGGGCACGCCATCACGCAGGATGGACGGCGATCCGCTTCGGGCAGTGTCTTGCTGTAGATGCGGTCCACGCACAGCGTGCACTTCTTCATCACCTTCTGCTTTTCGTCGATTTCGCGCGCGCCGTACGGGCAGGCCCACGAGCAGTATTTGCAGCCGATGCACTTGTCGTAATCCACCAGCACGATGCCGTCTTCCTTGCGCTTGTAGGAAGCGCCAGTCGGGCAAACCGGCACGCAGGGCGGCTCTTCGCAATGCAGGCAGGACTTGGGGAAGTGCACTGTCTCGGTGTGCGGGAAAGTGCCAACCTCAAACGTCTGCACGCGGTTGAAGAAAGTGCCCGTTGGATTGGCATCGTAGGGGTTGAAATCGCTCATCGGGCCCGCAGGGCCGGAGGTGTTCCATTCTTTGCAACTTGTCACGCACGCGCTGCAACCAACGCACACGTTCAAGTCGATGACGAGGGCTAACTGAGTCATTTCTTCTTTCCTCCCGCAAAGTAGGCCAACCAACTGCTCAGGTGTGGCTGAGTGCCGGGATAAGGTTTCATGGGTTCAAATTGCGGCGATGTCTGTTCTGGCTCGCCAGCCTCTGCCGGGTAGATGCGCACGCGCACGTCAAACCATGCAGCCTGGCCGGTAACCGGGTCAGAGTTGGAGACCGTGCCGCCTGTCTTGGTGGGCAGCTCCTCGGAGATCACGTGGTTGAGCAGGAAGCCCAGCTGTGACTCGTTGGCCTGCGGGGTCAGGTTCCATGCGCCGGCGGATTTGCCGATGGCGTTCCATGTCCACACGGTGCCGGGCTCGACGGCTTCGGAGTAACGGCACATGCAGCGTACCTTGCCCCACTGCGATTCGACCCACATCCAGCCGCCGTCTTCAATGCCGGCTTCCTTGGCCGTCGCCGTGTTGACGTACAGATAGTTGTGCGCGTGAATCTGGCGCAACCAGGCATTCTGCGAATCCCACGAGTGATACATCGCCATCGGGCGTTGGGTCACGGCAGACAGCGGATACTTGTGCAGGTCCGACATCTGAGTTTCCAGCGGCTCGTAGTAGAACGGCAGCGGGTCAAAAAAGGTCTCGACGCGTTTCTTCAGGTGCTCGGGCGGCTTGCGTGTCAGCCCCTTGCCCTGTGCGGCGAGGCGGAACGATTGCAGTACGTCCGAGTAAATGTGAATCTGGATCGGATCGGAGTAACGTGTGATCAGGTTGCGTTGCGACCACTCCAGATAGCCCTTGTTCCAGTTGCGCATGTACTGGTAGGAATGCGGCAGCTCGTAGTGGTGTACGCAGTTGTTGGCTTCGTACATTTCCAGTTGCTTCGGATTGGGTTCACCCACCATCGACTTCTCACCGCCCTGGCCGCGCCAGCCGGACAGGAAGCCCACGCCGGATCCCGGTGCGGTTTCGTAGTTGACGAGGAAGTCAGGATAGTCGCGGAATTTGCGCGAGCCGTCCTTATTGGTGAAGGCCGGCAGCTTGAGGCGGGAGCCCAGCTCGATCAGCACTTCCTGGAACGGCTTGCATTCACCCTTGGGCGGGAAAATCGGCACACGGATGGAATCCACCGGGCCGTCGAACTCAGAGATCGGACGATCCAGCATGGACATGCAGTCGTGACGCTCGAGATAGGTGGTGTCCGGCAGGATCAGGTCGGCATAGGCAGTCATCTCGGACTCGAATGCATCGCACACGATGAGGAACGGGATCTTGTACTCGCCATTCTCGTCCTTGTCGTTCAGCATCTTGCGCACTTCCACCGTATTCATGGTGGAGTTCCATGCCATGTTGGCCATGAAAATCAGCAGTGTGTCGACATGATAGGGGTCGCCACGCCAAGCGTTGGTAATGGCATTGTGCATCAGGCCGTGCACGGATAGCGGGTGCTCCCACGAGAAACCCTTATCGAGACGTACCGGGCTGCCATCTTCGTTGACGAACAGGTCGTCCGGATCTGCCGGCCAGCCCAGTGGCAAGCCGTCCAGCGGGGTGTTGGGCTTGACCGCATTGGGCGAATTCGGCGTCTTGGCGCAGGGAGGGATCGGGCGCGGGAACGGCGCCTTGTGGCGGAAGCCACCCGGACGGTCAATGGTGCCCAGGATGGACATCAGGATGCCCAGTGCGCGAATGGTATGGAAACCGTTGGAGTGTGCGGCCAGACCACGCATGGCATGGAAGGCAACCGGGTTGCCGGTGACAGTGTCATGTTCCTTGCCCCATGAGTCGGTCCAGGAAATCGGCAGAATCACTTTCTGGTCGCGCGCGGTCACGCCCATTTCATAAGCGAGACGGTGGATGGTCTCGGCCGGAATGCCGGTGATCTTGGCAGCCCAGTCCGGGGTGTAATCCTTTACGCGCTCCTGCAGCAGCTGGAATGCCGGCTTGACCGGCGTGCCGTCTGCCAGGTTGAATTCGCCGAACAGGAAGGGGTCTGCGCCTTCGGAGTGGGTGATGACCGGGTGGTTGGTGATGCGGTCCCACCACAGCTTGTTCTGCGGATCGAAGCAGCCCTCTTCCTTGGGCACTTCGGAACGCACGAACATGCCGAACTCGTCGTGCTCAGCATCCAGGTTCACCAGTTCGCCGGCGTTGGTGTAACGTGCCAGGAACTCGCGGTCATACAGACCCATGGCGATGATTTCGTGGATGATGGCCAGCAGCAGGGCGCCGTCGGTGCCGGGACGGATGGGTACCCATTCGTCGGCAATGGCGGAGTAGCCGGTGCGCACCGGGTTGACCGAGATGAAACGTCCGCCATCGCGCTTGAACTTGGAGATCGCGATCTTGAGCGGGTTGGAGTGGTGATCCTCAGCCGTGCCGAACATGATGAACAGCTTGGCACGATCCAGATCCGGCCCGCCGAATTCCCAGAACGAGCCGCCGATGGTGTAGATCAGGCCAGCGGCCATGTTCACCGAGCAGAAGCCGCCGTGCGCAGCATAGTTCGGGGTGCCGAACTGGCGCGCAAACATGCCGGTCAGCGCCTGCATCTGGTCGCGGCCGGTAAACAGTGCGAACTTCTTCGGATCAGTTGCGCGAATCTTGCCCAAACGCTCGCTCACCATGGAGAACGCCTGCTCCCAGCTGATCGGCTCGAAGTCACCGTCGCCACGTTGGGCGCCGGGTTTGCGCAGCAGCGGCTGTGTCAGGCGTGCCGGAGAATACTGCTTCATGATGCCTGAGCTGCCTTTGGCGCAGATCACGCCTTTGTTCAGCGGGTGCTCGGGGTTGCCGTCAATGTAGCGTACCTCGCCATCGCGAAGATGCACGCGGATGCCGCAACGGCAGGCACACATATAACAGGTGGTCGTGCGCATTTCCAGCTTGGCACCCGCCTGAGAAGCTCCTATCGGGTCGTGTAATGGGGTCGATGACATAGGCTCAGATCGTTGAAGTTTATGGGAATTTAAAGAGTAAAAAAGCCGCCCAGGCCAATCAGCGCATGGCGAATTGGGCAAGCGGATACGCAGCAAATGAGTCCGCAAGTATGCGCAATGTTCATGTCATGTCCTATAGCCGTGACGAGTAATGCTGACATAACCCAAAAGGGTTACATAACAACAACCATTCCGGGTGTGGTGTTTTGCACATCTGGGGTATCGTAGGCTTGGGTTGAATGCTCTACTATCCAGATCGGCACTGAAAACGGGCACAGAAGCACTGACGTTAACAAACAGTATTTTAGCATTTAATTATACGTTGTTTAATGAAAGGGAGCAAGATGGCACTAGTAAGACCGCACGGGGGCGGGGAGCTAAACCCGTTGCTACTGGAAGGCGCTGCACTCAAGGCTGAAATCGAGAAATCGAAGACGTTGCTGCAAATTAAAGTAAGTTCACGCGAGAAGGGCGATATTATTATGCTCGGTATCGGCGGATTTACTCCCCTTAATGGCTTTATGACTCACGCTGACTGGACGGGCGTGTGTGATGGAATGAAGACCGCCAATGGCCTGTTCTGGCCGATCCCGATTACCCTTTCAGTTGCCCAGGCGGCGGCAGATCAAATCAAGACAGGGCAGGAAGTCGCCCTGATCGACTCCGAAAGCGGTGAGCCACTGGCCACCATGATGGTTACCGAGAAGTATGTGATCGACAAAGCGCACGAATGCGCCATGGTCTTCAAGACTACCGATCCCAAACATCCTGGTGTGAAGATGGTGATGGAGCAGGGTGATGTCAATCTGGCAGGCCCGATCAAAGTGCTGTCGCAAGGCGGCTTCCCCGAGAAGTATCCCGAGCTGTTCAAAACTCCCGCGCAAACGCGCGAAATCTTCAACAAGATGGGCTGGTCTAAAATTGCCTGCTTTCAGACCCGCAACCCGATGCACCGCTCCCATGAATACCTGGCCAAGATCGCGATCGAAGTCTGTGATGGCGTGCTGATCCATTCCTTGCTGGGTAACCTGAAGCCGGGCGACATTCCGGCTGAAGTGCGTGCCAAGGCGATTGGCACGTTGACGGAAAAATACTTCGTGAAGAAAACAGTGGTGCAGGCGGGCTATCCGCTCGACATGCGCTATGCGGGTCCCCGCGAAGCGCTGCTGCATGCAACCTTCCGCCAGAACTATGGCTGCTCGCACCAGATCGTTGGTCGTGATCACGCCGGCGTTGGCAGCTACTACGGCCCCTTCGATGCGCACCACATCTTTGATCAGGTGCCCAAGGGTGCGCTGGAAACCGAACCGCTGAAGATCGATATCTCTTTCTGGTGCTACAAGTGCGGCGGCATGGCTTCGGCCAGAACCTGTGCGCATGAGGATGCGGATCGTCTGCAAGTTTCGGGTACCCAGCTGCGCAATGCTTTGTCCAAGGGCGAGCAGGTTCCTGCCGAATTCAGTCGGCCGGAAGTGCTGGCGATTCTCAAGGAATACTACGCTGGCCTGGATGCGAAGTAGTGAGTGATTTACGGAGATGAATGCATCGAGATGAATGCATCCCGTTCGTTTTAAGCAATGTAAGTTGGGTTTGGTCGGGTCAGGAATTTGTAGGGGTAACGCTTTCTGCATTCGACAGCCAACTGATTTAGCGATCGATTTCGTCTGACAACTTTTGAGGAGAAACTGATGTTTGCGAGCAACCCCTTCGCCGATCTCTCGGCAACAATTCCAACTGCTTACATGCAGTGGTATGTCGTCTTGATGGTCCTGCTGGTCGCCGGTGGAACCATACTTGACATGATTCACAAGAAGAGCGCGAAGTACTTTTTTGAAAATGCAAAGAAAGCGCAGAAGAGCGCAAAGCGGTCAGTGGGTGGTGGAGAAAAAGTAGCGATTGCCACTTCGGTGCTGGTAAAAGAGGTATTAACTTCTGGCGAATTTGACAATCCAAGACGCAGGCTTTCTCATCTGTTGACCATGTGGGGAACCATTATTTTCATAGTGACTACCGCGATTATGATTTTCGCGCCATCTGCATCAACCTTGGTGCCGCAGCTATGGCATATCGGCGCACTGATGCTGGCCGTTGGTGGATACTGGTTCTGGTTTGCCATCCGCGTTGATGTGTCTGCGGAAGGTCTTTCATGGTTCCGGTTCGAGCGTGCGGATCTGTTTATTGTTTCGCTGCTCGCCACTGCGACTTTCGCGTTGGTATGGTCCTATACTGGTGGTGGCGTAACTGTCTACTTTGCCCTGTTTGTCCTGTCCAGCACAGTGCTGTTTGGCGGCGTTTATTGGTCCAAGTTCGCCCACATGTTCTTCAAGCCCGCTGCGGCCTTCCAGAAGCGCGTCATCATGGCCGACGGTGGCCGCGAGAACCTGCCGCCCGACTATGACCTGACCGATCCTGAAGTACAGCGCAAGTTCCCGGATGTGCCGATGTACATGGGCAAAAACCCGCCCAACATGGGGCTTTGCATCAAGGCTGAACGAGCCAACCACTACTAATGCTGTCTTGACTAATTTTCTATAAGAAATAGAGGAGTATCGTATGCCAACCTTTGTATATATGACGCGTTGTGATGGTTGCGGAGAGTGCGTTGACATCTGCCCGTCCGACATCATGCACATCGACAAGAAGCTGCGTCGTGCTTACAACATCGAACCCAGCATGTGCTGGGAATGCTATTCCTGTGTGAAAGCATGTCCTCATCAAGCGATTGACGTGCGCGGCTATGCCGACTTTGCACCATTGGGACACAGTGTCCGAGTGATCCGTGATGAAGAGAAAGGCACGATTGCATGGCGCATCAAGTTCCGCAACGGCAAGAAAGATATGGAGCTGCTGGCGCCGATCACGACCAAGCCATGGGGCTCTGCGACACCGGACCTCGCAAAGGTGCCCGCCCCCAGCAAGGAGATGCGAGACAGCCAACTGTTGTTTAATGAGCCTAAATATATCCGTATGGATGACGGTGGGTTGCACACACTGCAATCTAATGGCTTGGAGATTAAAGTAGGGGTGCAATACTGATGAGCTACTCGACAATTATTGAAGACAATATCGATATCCTGGTTGTAGGTGCGGGCCTGGGCGGAACCGGTGCAGCATTTGAAGCAAGGTATTGGGGGCAGAACAAGAAGATCGTTATCGCCGAAAAGGCAAACATCATGCGTTCTGGTGCGGTAGCACAGGGCCTGTATGCGATCAACTGCTACATGGGTACGCGCTTTGGCGAGAACAATCCTGAAGATCATGTGCGCTATGCACGTATCGACCTGATGGGTATGGTGCGTGAAGACTTGCTGTTTGATATGGCACGCCACGTAGATTCCGCTGTGCATAACTTTGAAGAGTGGGGCCTGCCCATCATGCGCGATGAGAAGAAGGGTTCTTTCCTGCGCGAAGGCCGTTGGCAGATCATGATTCATGGTGAATCCTACAAGCCTATCGTTGCTGAAGCAGCGAAGAAGTCAGCTGACAAGGTTTTCAACCGTATCTGCGTAACTCACCTGCTGATGGATGAGTCCAAGGAAAACCGCGTTGCTGGTGCCGTAGGCTTTAATGTCCGCACTGGTAACTACCATGTGTTCAAGTCCAAGACCGTTGTCTGTGGTGCCGGTGGTGCTTCCAACATCTTCAAGCCGCGCTCTGTCGGTGAAGGCGCAGGTCGTGTCTGGTACGCACCGTGGTCTTCCGGTTCTGCATATGGCCTGATGATCGAGGCCGGCGCAAAGATGACGCAAATGGAAAACCGTATCGTGCTGGCTCGCTTCAAGGACGGTTATGGTCCAGTAGGCGCCTACTTCCTGCACCTCAAGACCTATACTCAGAATGCCTATGGTGAAGAGTATGAGTCCAAGTGGTTCCCGGCTCTCCAGCAAATGGTTGGTAAGGAGTATCTGGATCCGGAAGTGTCGCACAGAACGCACCGTCCGATCCCGACCTGCCTGCGTAACCACGCGATCATCAACGAGGTAAACGCTGGTCGCGGCCCGATTCACATGGTCACCATGGAAGCCTTCCAGGATCCTCATCTGGAGGAGATCGGCTGGCACAACTTCCTGGGCATGACCGTTGGTCAGGCTGTGCTTTGGGCTGCAACTGACGTTGATCCCAAGTACGAAAACCCTGAGCTGACTACCTCCGAGCCTTATGTGATGGGTTCGCATGCTACCGGTTGCGGTGCCTGGTGTTCCGGCCCCGAAGATATCTCTCCGAAGGAATACTTCTGGGGCTATAACCGAATGACGACCATTGAAGGCCTGTTCGGCGCTGGTGATGCGGTAGGCGGTACACCTCACGCCTTCTCGTCCGGTTCTTTCACGGAAGGTCGTCTGGCTGCCAAGGCTGCCTGCAAATATATTGACGATGGCAAAGCAGAAGGCATCCGTGTTTCTGATGCTCAGATTGAGCGTCGCAAGGAGCAGATCTACAAGCCGCTGGAAACTTACCGTGTGTTCAGCAATGAAGTGGTTGCTGGTACCGTCAATCCTAACTTCATCAATCCAAGACAGGGTCTGGATCGTTTGCAGAAACTGATGGATGAGTACTGCGGTGGTTTTGGCGTAAACTACATGACCAACGACAAGCTCCTGAACATCGGTCTGAAGAAGATGTCGATTCTGGGTGAAGATCTGGAAAAGGTTGCTGCGTCAGATATCCATGAACTGCTGCGTGCATGGGAACTGAAGCATCGCTTCCTGACTTCTGAAAGCGTCTTCCACCATACGCTGTTCCGTAAGGAAACACGTTGGCCGGGTTACTACTACCGTGGTGACGTAATGAAGCTGGATGATCAGAACTGGCACGTGCTGACCGTTTCCCGTCGTGATCCCAAGACGGGTGAGTACACGATGGAAAAAGCACCGCTCTACCACCTGGTAGGTGAAGTCGAGGATAAGGCGCTGGCTGAACTGAAAGCTAAAGGTGTGCACTAAGCAAATGCAGGCCTGATTTGCCGGTTTGTGAAATCAATCAGGTCATAAAATATTTGCTGCGGTAATTTGTTGGTGTGCTGAAAAAGGACCGGCATATTTTGTTGGTCCTTTTTTTGTCTATTCAGAGAGTGGGTTGCCTCGCTATAGACGCAATTTTGAAACACTGTGTATGTGAGATACTTTATGAATATTCTTGAAAGAACTGATGCAGAGATTTTAGAGTTGGCCAACCCTATGTGGGCTGATCTTATCAAGTACTCTAACGAAGGGAATTACGGTGCATTTACGCGTAATTTTTCCTCCTCATTCATACAGGGCGCGAATGAAATTGAAATGGGCAAGCAGTTTGCCCGAAGCGACCTGGCAAAAAACCTGTCCGAAGATTACTCGTATCTGGGCATGATACGCCGTGGCGAATATGTCACTGTTTTATATAAGGTTATAAACAAGAAAAATAACAGCGAATGGCTGGGAAGGCTGGTGCTGGGTTATGAAAACGACAAGGTGAAAATTTTTGGCGCCACCCTGTTCTAGGCAAGTTACATTTATTAAGTAGGTTGAATCCAGTTATGTCAGACACAATTGAAGACGAAAAATTCGTCGAATTAAATTACAAGGTCATCGATAACAAGACCGGTGACATATTGATTACTGTGGATTACCCCCTGGGTTATGTGCATGGTGTCAATGACGTGATGTCAGAAGACGTGACGAGAGCTCTGTATGGCAAGAAGGTGGGTGATGTAATCGAAGTGCCCGTGGACACCAGGCTGTTATATGGTGAGAGAGATGAATCTCTGGTGTTTACCGATCGCATCGAGAATGTTCCTGAGGAATATCGCGAAATTGGCATGACCATCACCATGGAAAATGAAAAGGGCGAGCCCAGGAATTTTATCGTCACTCGTATGGATGATAAGACATTGACCATTGATGGGAATAATCCGCTTTGCGGTAGAGAGGTCACGTTCAAGTTGGAGGTTCTGTCTATCCGTGACGCGACCGATGAAGAGATTGACCTTGGCGGAGCGGTTGGCGCCAATCCTGACTTAAACGAAATACTCGACCGGGCACAATGAAATTCTCGACAAATTACATAATTTATCCTGAGAACAGGGCTCTGGAGCGCGCAATAGAAAGTTCCATCAGTCTGTTGAGTGAAGAGGTGGCTGCCGCTTCTGCGCCGGATACGAAAATTGCTGTGGCGGATAATTTCCTTTACACACGAGGGAATTTTGAGCAGCACCGTTTCAGCTCGAAGATCTTTGAAAATCTGCGTGAGGTGCTTGAGGCATCGCTGACAGGCACTTCTGCTGCAGGTGCTTCAGTCCAACCCATAAACCGTGACCAGGAGCCGCTAGCCTGGGCTGAGGCACAGAACAAGCTCGGAAATGTGCTTGCTGCCTTGGGGCAGCTACGACGGGACGCTCAATCGTTTGAACGTGCGATTCTGTGTTTTGACCATGCCCTGGAGGTGTACAGCCAGGAAAGCACGCCATTGGAGTGGGCCGCTACGCAATATAACCTGGGCACGGCAAACCAGGCGCTGGGCCGGCTGACCGAGGCTACCAGGCCTTTGAAAGTGGCTGTGGATGCCTATACCAATGCTTTGCTGGTGTGGACGCGAGAAAATTCGCCGGAAAACTGGATGTTTGCGATGCATCAGTTGGGTAACACGTTTTATGAATTCGGAAAGTTGCTTAAAGGCAACCGCCAGTTCCAGAAATCGGTTGTTGCCTACAAGAATGCACTTGCCGTGCTCGATGCAGATAATTATGCCCTCGAGTTAACAGCAACTCATAATAACCGTGCTGTCGTACTGCATCATCTTGGCGAGTCTGAAGCGAACGCTGCACGCCTGGAAGAGGCAATCAGGTCCTATGAGAAGGCGGTTACGGTCAGCATGGAGCAGCAGCTGCCCATCCACCTCGCGGTACTGTGCAGAGTCAACAAGGCGACCGCACAGAATTCGCTGGCAGAATTGACGAATGATGCTCGTCTTGCCGACGAGGTCGCCGATGAGTTTGAAGTAATTATCGAGTGTTTCTCGCATGCTCTGCAGCCGCTTTGTTTAAGGCATTGCAGGGAGCAAATGGATAAGGCAAGATCCATGGAGCTTGCCAGTAGTGCAAGCCGTTGATACGGGGAAGATGTTTGTGACAGCAACAGAAAAAAAGCGGGATCCGAACAATCCATGTCTGTTCTGTGTAGACCCTCGTGGCGTATCGCTGGAGCGTGAACTGGCTTACAGTGCGCGTGATACCTACCCGGCTAGCCCGGGGCACACCCTGGTTATTCCGCGGCGCCATGTAGCCAGTTTTTTTGATCTGACGCCCGAAGAGGTTCATGCCTGCATGGGGCTGATCACCGAGGAGCGCATACGACTGGATGAGGAGTTCAAGCCCGATGGTTACAATATTGGCGTCAATGTGGGGCCCGCTGCCGGGCAGAGTATCTTCCATGTCCATATTCACCTCATCCCCCGCTACAAGGGTGATGTTGAGAACCCCCAGGGCGGGGTCAGGCACGTGACCAAAAAGGGGCATTACACGCGCTAGAGAGTTTAGTCAGCTTAGTGGGAGGGGCTGGCAGCCTGAAGTACTACCTCCCGTTTTCAACCAGCAAGGAGATGTGAGCATGAGTGATGAAAAGAAGCCGTTTTGCCGTCCCAAAATCCCCGATGGCCACGCATTCCGTGTGACAACACGTCAAAAAGAGATCACACCCGGAAAATTTTTTGTTGGCTATGAGACAACCTGGGATCCAATCCAGAAGGAAGTTGCATACCAGACCCCCAAGAAGCCCTAAGCCAGTCAACTTGTCTGGGTTATAAAAGCACGCTGCACAGCGTGCTTTTTTTTGCGCCGACTTAACGCTTAGCTGCGCTCGGCGAGCTGGTAATCCACATTGATAAAAGCGCCAATATCGGCAAGAAAACGAATCGCTCTGGCGCCAAATCCGAAGTCCGGAACCGCTTCATTCTTGTCAGTGGACAAGACCAGAACCACGCCGATTCTGGGCGACAGGTTGTGGCTTTTCGTCACCTGCAGGATTTTTTCCTTGGCAGGCTCAAGTTTCTTGATGATGGTGTCAGTCATCTTGTAAAGGTCAATGCTGTCCGTCATCATCTCCGTTGATAGCTCCCATGAGCTGATCACCGGCTTATCCAGCGGGCTGCGTGCGCCAGACGCATCGACTGAGGTCGGTTCGATACCAAGCAGGCGTGTGACGTGATCGGGATCGAAGTGATATCCGCTGAGTGCGAAATAAACGCGTGCTTTATTCGGTGCCAATTTATTACCCTCATCAAATGAATGTAAACAGAGATGAGGGATTATAGTGCAGGCGATGATGGTTGGCTTGGCCAGCGTAGCGGTTTGCTCTGTGATGCTTGCTCCGCAGCAGGGTAAGCTTCACATCGTTGGCTGTGCCCAGGCTCCATGTTGGATGGAGCCTGAAATGAATTTCACGGGGCGCAGAATTACGCAGGACCACAGAATGTGGTTAGTTCAACTCAAGGTCAGGTCTGTGACCACGGCAAGCCTGCATGACGCCAGCCGTTATGAGAGTTGCGATGGTGCTCTTCATCCAGATCGCCCTCGAAGCCGTTGAGCACGTTATACACTTCCTGAAGCCCGGCTTTCTCCAGCACAAGTCCTGCATCCACCGAGCGTCTGCCCGAGCGGCAGATCAGCACCACGGGGCGGTTCATGCTCGCAGCTTTCTTCACGTGAGCGACGAAGTCGGGGTTGATTTCCCAATCCGGCCCGTCCACCCAGGGAATCAGCAACGAGCCTTCGGGATGACCGACGAACAGGTGTTCCATTTCGCTGCGCACGTCAATGAATACGGCCTCGGGGTTGGCCCGCAGATAATCAAAGGCCTGCTGGGGAGTCAGGTGCTGCATGGCGGCCTCCTAGTAACAGGGTGCGAAGCACCATGTTTCGCTCAATCCCCTTCGCTGTCAAGCCGGCCCCCAAGTGCTCGCTCGCGATCGATTGGCAATTAACGAACGCTGAAAAGCGCGTGAGGCTCGTTAGCGGACACCTGCTGCAACTCAGGCGTCGGCCACCTCCGGCTCCTTGTGTGTGCCCAAGGTACGAATTTCGAACTGCATGGTGTCGAGATCCCCCATGATCCAGGTGCAGGGAGCGATGATGCCGGGGGCGTCAATGCCGGCCACCGTGCCGGGATTGGCCAGGATGGACGTGCCGCCCCGGATGTTGCGTTGTTGCACGACCTCGGCCTTGTGGCTGTGACCGCAGCACACCAGGTCGTAGTCGCCGGTGCATGCCATGGCGTGGCCGTAATGCGGGTAGTGGGTAATGAAGATACGGCGGCCGCCCAGCTCAATACTGGCGTCCATGCCGTAATATTTGAATTGGCCGCTGGATTTGACCATCATCCGGTGCAAGGCCATCTGGTCGCCGATGTTGTTGCCGTGCACGGCGTGGATGGGCAGGCCGATCTTGAGAGTGGCGCGCAGAGTGTGCGCGCCGATCAGGTCGCCGCAATGAATCACTGCTTCCGCACCCTCCGCATGAGCTGCACTCACAGCCGCCAGCAGTGGCTTGGAGCGATCATGGCTATCGGAAACGATGCAGATTTTCATTAACTCTCTATCGGGCTGAAATCCAGATCAGGCACGCGTCCCCGCGTGCTTGAACAGCTGAAACCGCCGCTATTAGGCGCAATTGGCCGGTGGGGTGTCTATAACTATATAGGGGGGTGATCAGATACCCCAATTGGGGGGTGGTTTTTAACCAGAGTGATTAGTCTGCACTCTCCCCGCCCTAAATGGTACTGACACGCTGGCAAGGGTGTTGGCGCCTCACAAATTTGCGCTTGCTCAAATGGTTACAATTTGCTAAGTTTGCGAAAGTAGCTATATCGGGGGGTGTTGTCATAACCCGCTTGGGGGGTGTGGTTTTAATCCTCTTTGACTACCAATATTGCATTGCCTGTCGCAATTTCTGCTGCGTTATGCTGTCTGAATTTGCAGGTATGGCAGTTGGCTAAGGTGTCTCAGAACCGCGCAAGTTTTTCATGTTGTGGTGGCCGGCATTGATTGGTCTGGCAGCGTGCGCGGCAAGGTGCGAAACCATTCTGCGATGTAGGCAACTCAGGCCCTGCGCGGCGTCACGGGGCGGTGTCCGATGTATCATCATTCCGATTGCTGCGACGCAGTGGGCATGTGTCTGTGTGCAGTGCGCTATGTGCACGCGCCGTCAGGCGAATGTACGCCACCCAACTCGGTGAGAAATTTGAGCAAGCAGAAAATAAAACTGGTCCGTAGCACTGGCGCACAGCGTTCGCAGCCCCTTTCGCCGCCTCCGGCGCGTCTGGATATCGCGGCGGAATGGATTGCGCTGGCGGACAAGTTTCTGGCCACCTTGTTGCCGGCAACCGGCGCTCAGGCGGGTGCGGTGCGACTGCTGATGCCGGATGGGCAAACGCTGCAGCTGCTGAGTGCGCAGGGGTTGCCAGCGCAGGTGCGGCGCGCCGAGATGAATGTGGCCGCCGATTGCGGCGTATGCGGCAAGGCAGCCCATGGCGCCGAGATCGATGTAGCCGATACCGGGGTGTGCGAGCAGCGTTGTGATGGCAGCACGTACTTCGCCAGCAATTGCGGTCAGGTACTCGCAGCGCCGTTGCTGCGCGACGGACAGTCGGTACCGTTCGGGGTGCTGACCCTGTTTTACGCCTCGGCGGAAGAGCAGCCGGCCGCAGGCAGCGCCGCCATCGCGTCGTATGCGCACCTCCTGGCAGTGGCACTGGACAACGCCATGACTCATGCCGAACTGCAGCGCATCGCGGTGCAGACGGAGCGGCAGTCGATCGCCAACGAAATACATGATGCGCTGGCGCAGACGCTGTACTTCGCCAAGATGCGCAGCAGCTTGCTGCAGGATGCGATGCGCACCGAGAACCAGCTGCTGGCCTACAAATGCGCGCGGGATATCGACGAGGCGCTGGAAGGCAGCCAGAAGACCGTGCGCGAACTGGTGACGCATTTCCGCTGCCAGATGGATCCTCAGGGACTGCAATTTGCGCTGCAGAAACTGGCCAGCGAATTTGGCGAGCGCAGCAACATTGCGCTCGAGTATGTCAACCGCATCGCCACATTGGCACTGCCGCCGGAGCATGAGCTGCAGACCCTGCTCATCGTGCGCGAGGCGCTGGTGAATGTGAGTACCCATTCGGGGGCTTCGACGGCGCGCTTGATGGTGGAGTTTGAAGACGGCCGTTATGTCTTCACGGTGGAGGACAACGGCACAGGCTGCGGCAGCACCCCGGCCGAAGGGCACTACGGCCTGACGATCATGCGCGAGCGCGCGCTGCGCATGGGTGGTGAAGTACAGATTGAGAATCTGCGAGGAGCGGGTACGCGCGTGCGGCTGAGTTTTGCCGTGCCGGCGCCCCGTATGGAGCTGGAAGAATGAGCGAAGTGCTACGAGTAGTTCTGGTTGACGACCACAGCCTGTGCCGGCGTGGTCTGAGCGAGCTGTTGACGCACCGCTACGGCATCACGGTGGTGGGGGCCACCGGTTCGGTCAAGGAGCTCGGCGAACTGCTCACCGAACACAAACCTGACCTGCTGGTGATGGACCTGCGCATGGAACCGATGGATGGCCTGGGGGTGCTGGCCCAGATCCGCAAGGAAGGCCACGATACGCCGGTGATCATCCTCACCATGAGCGATTCCGAGGCTGACCTCGCTGCCGCCCTGCGTGCCGGTGTGCGCGGCTATCTGCTGAAAGACATGGCCCCGGATGATGTGGCCGATGCCATCCGCCGGGTGGCAGCTGGCGAGATGGTGGTGGCGCCCGCGATGACCGTCAAGATGATCGGCATCCTGCAGCATGGCCAGCGCGAGAAGGAAACCAAAACCTCGCTCACCCAGCTGACCGAACGCGAACGCGAGATCCTGCAATTGCTGGCCCGCGCCGAGAGCAACAAGGCCATTGCCAAAACCCTGGGCATCAGCAACGATACGGTCAAGCAGCACGTGCGCCACATCTTGACCAAGCTGCACCTGACTTCGCGCGTCGAGGCTGCCGTGCTGTTCGCCGTTGAGCAGCGTGATACCGAAATCCGCTGATGCGCGGCGGCGCGCACACCCTCACCTGTTCATCACCGCGCGCGCTGTTACTGCGCCGCGTGCCGCAATTTTCCGACTGATCTTCCGCAAAATACAACATGGACGCATCCTCTCTCTCCCTGTCTGAACTCACCAAGATGGAAGACTACGACCCCAACTCGATGCAGGTCGAGCAGGCGCGCCATCTGATCCGCCAGTTCCTCAAGCCGCTCAGCCAGGTCGAGACGATTTCCCTGCAGCAAGCCTTCCAGCGCACGCTGGCCGCCGATGTGCAGTCGCCGATAAATGTGCCGCCGCACGACTATTCTGCGATGGACGGCTATGCTGCCAGTCATGCCGACCTGCAGCAGGCGCCGCGCCGCCTCAAGGTGGTGGGTACGGCGTTTGCCGGGCGTCCGTTCGACGGGCGGATCGCTGCGGGAGAGTGCGTGCGCATCATGACCGGTGCGCTGATCCCATCCGGTTGCGACAGTGTGGTGATGCAGGAGCACGTGCGCGTGCACGGCGACGAAATCGAAGTGGGCGACGGCCATAAGCGCGGCCAGAACATCCGCCTGGTGGGCGAGGACATCAAACAGGGAGACGTGGTGCTGGCACGCGGCCGCGTTTTGCGTGGTGCTGAGATGGGCCTGCTCGCCTCGCTCGGTTTCGCCAGCGTCAACGTGTACCGCAAGCTCAGGGTCGCCATCTTCTCCACCGGCGACGAGCTGCGCCAGCCCGGCGAGACTCTCGGCACCGGGCAGATCTACGACAGCAACCGCTATTCCCTCACGGGCCTGTTGACCGAGCTGGGTGCGGACATCATCGACCTGGGCAACATCCGTGACGACAAGGACACCATACGTGCCACCCTGCAGCATGCCTCCAGCCATGCCGACGTCATCATCACCAGCGGCGGCGTGTCGGTGGGCGAGGCGGATTTCATCAAGCAGCTGCTGGCGGAACTGGGCGAGGTGGTGTTCTGGAAGCTTGCGATGAAGCCGGGGCGCCCGCTCGCCTATGGCAAGGTTGGCCAGTGCCATTTCTTCGGCCTGCCAGGCAACCCTGTGGCGGTGATGGTCACCTTCCTGCAGTTTGTCAGCGATGCGCTGCGCGTGCTGATGGGGCAGGTGCCGAAGCCGGCGTTCACCTTCCGTGCCATCACCACCACGCCCATCCGCAAGGCCGTCGGGCGCACCGAATTTCAGCGCGGCATCCTCAGCCAGGATGCCGATGGCCGCTGGCTGGTCGCCGCAACCGGCGACCAGGGCTCAGGCATCCTCAGCTCGATGACACGGGCCAACTGTTTCATCGTGTTGCCGATGGAGCAGGGCAACGCCGCTGCAGGCCTGGAGGTGCAGGTGCAGTTGTTGTAGGACGCTTTGCTGCATGTACGGGCAACGAGAAGGCACCTTGAAGGTGCCTTTTTTGTCTCGACAGGCAGCATGGCGACATGCCTGAGCAGGAAAATTCCAGCCGGTCAGGTGTTGCCTGTGTCAGTGCTGGCCGGCCAGCATGGGCAGAATTACTCGATAAACCTGCACACCTGCCGGCCCGAGGATGACCATGCTGATGGACGGGAAGATGCACAGCACCAACGGAAACAGCATCTTGGTGGGAAGTTTCGCGGCCAGCTCTTCGGCGCGCATTTGCCGCTTGTGGCGCAAGTCGTCGGAGAACACGCGCAACGATTCACCTATGCTGGTGCCGAACTTGTCTGCCTGCGACAGCATGGACGCAAAGGTATGGATCTCGTCCACTCCGGTGCGCAAGCCGAGATTGCGCAGTGCCTGTGCCCGCGTATTGCCCGCGCGGGTTTCCAGGCTGGTCAGATGAATCTCCTCCGTCAGCGCGCGGCTGGTGATTTTCATTTCGTCGGCGACCCTCACCAGGGCTGCATCCAGCCCCAGGCCCGCCTCCACGCAGACGAGCATCAGATCCGCTGCGTCGGGGAAATTCTCAAAGATCTCGCGTTTGCGGTTTCTAATGGCGCGGTTGAGCAGGATGTTGGGCAAGTAGCAGCCCACCGTAGCGATGATCAGCAGAAACAGGATCAGCGTGTTGGACTCCAGGCTGGTGCCGGCTATGCGCAGCCCGAAGTAGCCCACGACGGTAAAGATCAAGGGTAATACGGTTTTGGCTGCGTAGAACAGAGTGGGCGCGTTCGCGTTGCGAATGCCGGCATTGATGAACTTGATGCGGAGCGGCGAGTTTTCCCAGTCGCCCTGTGGACTCGACAGCTTGGCCAGCGGACCTGCAATGTCGACGACCTTTTTCACCCAGTTGCCACTTTCTGCAGAAGGCGCCAGTTCCTGTAAACGCTGCTTCGATTTATTGGGAATGAACAGGGCAAACAGGGTTACGCTCACCATTGTTACCAGCAGGAAGATTATTGCCGCGTAAATGAACATGTTGGGCCGCCTTTCTCGTTCGCATGCAGATTCACACACGAATCTGACAGAGTTTGTACAACCAGATGGCACCTATCGCCATCATCCCGATCAGGATATTGGTGATCATGATGCCGATGGGATCCGTCCACAGCAGGCTGATGAAGTCGTGGTTGGCGAAATTGAGCAGGCCGGCGAGGATAAACGGCAGCAGGCCTATGACCCATCCGGACATGCGTCCTTCTGAAGTCAGCACTTTCACCTTGGCGTGAAACTTGAGACGATTGCGGATCAGCGTGCTCAGGTTGTCCAGAACTTCCGTCAGGTTGCCGCCCGCCTCACGCTGGATGAGCACCGCGACCACAAAATAGCGCACGTCGGTGCTCGGCACTCGTTCGGTGAGATTGGTCAACGCCTGCTGCATCGAGATGCCGAAATTGATCTCGTCGTACATGACGCGAAACTCGCCGGCGATCGGATCGGCCATTTCCTCTCCCACCATCTGCAGTCCGGACGGCAGGGCGTGGCCGGCGCGTAGTGCACGGCCGACCAGGTCGAGTGCGTCTGGCAGCTGCTGTTCCAGGCGGCGCAAACGTTTGCTGCGCTTCCACTGCACGTACGCCCAGGGAAGGAGGAAGCCGGCCAGTGCCGCTCCCAGCTGCAGCGGCGCGATGACGCTGACAAAGGAAAGCACGATGTAGACGGTTGCCGCCAGCAGAAAGGAAGCCCGGAGCAGTTTGGCCACGTTCCACTCCAGGCCGGACTGCATGATGAACCGATCCAGATGGTTGATGCGCGGAATGCCCAGCAGCAGCTGTTCGATTGCCGGCACGCTGCTCAGCAGGCGATCCTTCAGCACCGCGGCCCGCTCACTGCTGTCCAGGCTTGCCGACAACGCGCGCAGGCGCTGTTCGATCTTTCTGGCTTCGGGGCCTTTATACGTGTTCCATATCAGGTACAGGCCTTCGATCAGCAGCACCACCGCGATGAAGGCCACAATCGCGAAGATGAGAAAGAAATGGTTTGCCAGAAGGTTGCTCATGTTCGCTCCCCCTCATTCATAGCGGTTGGCCGGATCGAACATCGAATCCGGCAGATCAATGCCCTGATTGCGCAGCTTGTCCGCGAACTTCGGCCGGATGCCGGTCGCCTGGAAATGTCCCGTGACTTTTCCATTCGCATCAACGCCCGTCTGCCGGAACGCAAAGATCTCCTGCATCGTGATGATCTCGCCTTCCATGCCGGTGATTTCCTGGATGCTGGTGATCTTGCGCTGGCCATCCGAAAGCCTGTTCCCTTGCACGATGACCGTGATGGCGGAAACGATCTGCTGCCGCGTTGCCTTGTGCGGCAGATTGAACCCGGCCATGCTGACCATGTTCTCCAGGCGGGAAATGGCATCGCGCGGGTTGTTGGCGTGAATGGTCGTCATCGAGCCTTCGTGGCCGGTATTCATCGCCTGCATCATGTCCACCGCTTCTGCACCGCGCACCTCCCCGATCACGATGCGGTCCGGCCTCATCCGCAGCGCGTTGCGCACCAGCGCCCGCTGGCTGATTTCGCCCTTGCCCTCGATGTTGGCCGGGCGTGTCTCCAGCCGGATCACGTGCGGCTGCTGCAACTGCAGTTCCGCCGCGTCCTCAATGGTGATGACGCGCTCCGTTTCTGGAATGTAGCCGGAGAGGATGTTGAGCAGGGTGGTCTTGCCGGAGCCGGTGCCGCCCGAAATGAGCATGTTGGTCTTCGACTTGGCCAGGCCTTCCAGCAACATGGCCATGTCCGGCGTCAGCGACTTGTAGCCGTTGACCAGATCGCTCATCTTCAGCGGAACGACGGCGAATCGCCGGATGGACACCATGGCGCCATCCAGCGCGATCGGCGGAATGATGGCATTGACCCGCGAACCATCCGGCAGGCGCGCATCGACCATCGGGCTGGATTCGTCGATGCGCCGGCCGACGCGGGATACGATCTTGTCGATGATGCGCAGCAAATGCTTGTCATCGCTGAAGGTGACCTCGGTCAGCTCCAGCCTGCCCTTGCGCTCGACATACACCTGGTTGTAGCTGTTGACCAGGATATCGGATACGGTCGGGTCCGCCATCAGCAGTTCCAGCGGCCCCAGTCCGAGCATCTCGTTCTGGATGTCGCGAACAAGCGCGCGCCGTTCCTGTTCATTGATCGGCGCTGGGCTCTCGGCCAGCATGTGCTCGACCAGCATGGCGATTTCCTGGCGCAGGCGCAGCTCGGGCATGGCCTCCAGTGAGGCCAGGTCCACCTTGTCCAGAATCTGCAGGTGCAGCTTGTTCTTGAGCCTGACATACGCTTCGGTTGACGCCGATACCGCGCGCTGCGGCGTTGGCGGTTCGGCAATCACGGCAGCCAGCGGCTTCTGTTCTTCCTGCTTGCTTGCGATGAGCAGCTCCCTGATATTTGTGGTTCCCATGGCGTGGCCTTTCCTGAGTTGATTTCCCGGGGCGGATTGACACTGATTAGTTCTTCAACAGCCGGCTGAACAAGCCCCCCTGCGCCCGATCAATCTTGGGCAGCAGCGATTCAGCCATCTCCCTGATGGCAAGATGCACGACGCTGGATTTGGAAACGGCCTCCAGCGGCACGCCCTGGTTGATGGCCCTGGCCACTTCCTTGTAGCCGTTGGGGATGGTGCGCATCCTGTTGACCCCGGAGCTTTCGCGCAGATCATCCAGCCCGATCTCTGCATTCCTCATGTAGCGGTTGACCAGCAACTCGACCTTGTCCTGCGTATACCCCAGTGAGCGGAATATGGTCATCATGCGATTGGCATTGCGCACGTCGGGCAGCAATGCCTGCACGACCAGGAAAATATTGTGGGAGCGATCCAGTGCCTTGATGGTCAGATCATCCAGGTTGTTGCTGACGTCGAGGATGACAAAATCGTATTGATTGATTGCCAGGTTCAGGATTGCGTCCAGATGCTCCGGCTTGATTTGCAGCGATTGCGCCGCATCTTCCGGCGCGGCCAGGATTTCGTAGGTGGACGTGACCTGTACCGTGGACGCGCTCAGGAACGAGGCATCCAGCCGCGCCAGGTTGCGTGCGACGTCGGCAATGTCGCTGGTTGCCTTGCGATCATGCACGGTGAGCACTGCCTCGCCATATTGCAGATTGAGGTCGATAAGCAAGACCTTCTTGCTTTCCTTGCTCAATTGATAGCCCAGATTGGTGGCCAGGAAAGTGGCGCCGCTGCCGCCCTTGCATGGAATCAGCGCGATGACCCGTCCTGCGCGCTGGCTGCCGCGCAGGCCCAGCTTCGCCTCCGTGCGCGCGATCGCGGCCTCCAGCGCCGTCTTGTTCACCGGCGACGGCAGCACCTCGCGCACACCGACGCGCATGGCGTTGATGAGGAATTCCGAAGTATGTTGCGAGCAGAGCATGATGATGGTCAGCTGCGGGTGGTTGGTGGTGATGGCCTCGATTGGCGCAAGTTCGCCGGCGTCGTGGCACATCCCCTCCACGATGATCACGTCCGGGTGCTCCTGTTCGCTCAGGGTGCGCAGCTTGCTGATGCCGCCTTCATGGAGGGTGACCAGGTGCGAAGGGTTGGCATGCTCAAGGATGGCGCTGATCTCTTGCAGAGACTGTGGGCTTGGAGAAATGACGGTGATTTTCATTTGGGACTCTCCTGATTGGGTTTTATCTAACAAGCGTACGTGGCCGCCACCGGGTCTTGCTTCATCGCTTCCCTGGGCAAGGTGGTGGAAAAGGTGGGCATGGGTATCGGTGCGAGAGCCGCAACGCCAGCGATGGGGGATATCCACTGATAATTGAGGCCGGTGATGGTGACCGTGACCGACTGGCAGGTAGCCGGCGTGCAACCTGAGGGATTCCATGCCAGATTGATGGCATTGATCTGCGGCAGCATGCCCTGCATTCTTGCCAGCACCTTGGCCTGGTTGGTGGTGTCGCCGCAGACCGTGGCAAAGCGGGCTCCATTGCGCGCGGCCTCATTGGCGATATTCCAGGTGAACAGCATGCGCGCAAAATCCGTGATGCCGAGGAAGAAGGTCAGGAAGATGATGAGCACCAGCGAGAATTCAACCACCGTGCTGCCGGATTGTTTTTTGTTCATGACGGGCACCTCATGGTCGCGCTGATGTCGTGAAAAGTGATATTGCCAAATACCGTCCCGAACACGCCGGTCACCAGTGGCTTGAAGGTGTATCCACTGACTTTGATGGTCACTGTATTGATCAGGGGCATCGAGCCAGTTGTCTGCCAGGTCGGCGTGGGTACATTGCTGACTGTCAGGCCGGGTACGAGGGGCGTTCCCGTGCCGGAGGGGGTGCCGTACACAACCAGATTCGTCGCCGCGGCGATTGCTGCCGGGTCCGCTATCAGCGCACTGTTCGGGGTCTGTATTGACAGATAGCGCGCGGCGCTGCGCACTGACTTGACGATGGTGTTGTACTGATAGATGGCGCGGCCGAACTCGGTGGTGATCATGGTCAATAGCAAAAGCAAGGGGAGAGTCAAAGCAAACTCCACCATTGCCACACCGTTCTGCCTTGCGTTCATGATGTTCTCCTATTGCACCAGAACCGGGGTCAGGGGGCCTGCCGTCGCCCCCCCCAGACCGTTACTCGTGCAGGGGCTGTTTGAGTTAGCCGCATTTCCCAGGAATTCCAATTGCACAGAAGTCCCCGGGCCCGACATCGGTTGCAGCATCAGCATGCACACAAAATCCTGCACTGTACTATTCATGACATTAAAGACGGGCACCAGAACTATCCTTCTGCTGAAGCCATATTGTTGGTGTTGCCCGCCGCTCCCCGGCGTCGCCAGGTTTTTGAATCCCCCCTTCATGTTCAGGCCGGTGATGTTGTCGCCAGCGGTCACACTGGTTCCGCTATCGTCATAGGAAGCGAAGGCCAGGCGCTTGCTCTTGAAATTTGATGCAGTCGGGTCGGAGCCGGGTGCAGGCGTTCCGGCGTAGGCATTTTGCGGCACCGCATTCTTCCAGTTGGTTGACGTGTAGACGTAGCCGGAAAAATCCGGATGGTTCACGCTTGGCCCCGGATCCCCGTTCTTGTAGATACCGAATCTGGCGTTCCAGGGTACGTCGACACTGGTTTGTGCGCCCGGCGTTTTGAGCGCTCCGTTGATCGTGATGCCGCAAACTCCCGGCTCGCCAACTTCAGCCTTTGTTTCATTTGCGCTGGTGCTTCCATCCAGGTTGTACCAGCCCATCTCGCCTGGCCCGATCGGTGATCCAACGCTATAAAGCGTGATCCATTCGCCTATCTGGAATCCGTAGTTCGGTGGCGTATTCGTCCTGGGGTGGAGGCCCACCGGCAGAGGGCAAGCTGATTGGGCGCTGGCGCGTGTGGCGACGGCTAAAGCTCCCACGTCTTTGGTGTTCGAATAGGCAGGATCGGTGCTGCCAGAAAACGCCCCCATGGCTTGAAACAGCCACATCTGGATGCCGGCTTGCGAGTGCTGGCATTGTGCGTATTTGGCCGCGGCCGCCGATGTTGTCGTGCCGTAAGAGGCATCCTTGAAAGTAATATCCGTCGCGACGATCTTGCCTTTGCCGCTCCAGGTTCCCGACTGGAAATCAACATTATTCAGATTGCCCACCGTCATCCCCGCATTGGTGGCCCGTGTCAGTGCATCGCTGGCGCCATCCAGTTCCTGAGCGGCCGACAATGCGCAGGCATCCAGCGAAGTCTGCAGCTCATCCTTCACCACAAACATGTGACCGAAGTCCAGGGCCAGGGCCATAAAGCCCATCAGAAACAGCAGCGCAAAAGCAACGGTCAAGGCTACCGCTCCCTTCTCGCGATCAACTCTGCGCATGGCTCCTCCCTCGCAATTAGCAGCGGCTGGCGTCAAGCATGTCCAGCGCGCAGTCCCAACGTCTAGTACCCGCTGGCGCTCGTGCCGCCAGTCGTCATGCTCCCGCCGATATTGGTGACGTTGATCGCGGGGGGCGGGGTCTTGAATGTGGCCTGATAGCGAACCGTTGCATTCTGGGCCGCCTTGCCGTCCAGGCCCATGGCCAGGTCAGGGTTTCTGCCGGCATCCGGGTTGATGGTCATTTTTAGTCTGGCTTCACGCACGGCGTCGCCGAACTTGCCGTCGTAATCCGGGGTGGTTGAACAGGCTGCCAGCAAGCAGAGCAACAGTGCAATCGCAAGCGTTTTCATGATTGTTCCTTTTCAGTGATGGGGGCAGGAGTGGCAGCTGCGGGAGCGTCATCTTCGAAATGAGCCGGGGTGTCAGGCAGGGGCTCGACTGAAACTGGAGGGGCACTCTCGGGGACAGTGCTCGCGGGAGCCGTTTCAGGAATGCTGCCTTCGGGAGCAGGTGCGGCGGAGGTCTGCGCGACACTTTCCGGACGAACCGGTGCGGCCGACAGCGGTGTGACTGTAACCGGTTCGGTCGGAGCAGGGGCCGACGGTGTCGGCGCGACTGATACCGGTGCAGCCGGCGCCGCAGGGGCAGGTGCCGGAGCAGAGCCTTCCATGCTGCCGTTGATGTAGATGTCGCTGCGGCCGGGCTCAACATGGTTGTCCGTCGGCAATTTGGGCGCGGCCGCCAGCGGCTTGACCAGGCGCGGTGTGATCACGAAGAGCAGCTCGGTCTGATCCTTCTGGAACTCGGAGCTGCGGAACAACGCGCCAAGTATCGGTATGTCGCCGAGACCGGGAAAGCGCTTGATGGTTTCAGTGATGTTGTTCTTGATCAGCCCGGCGATGACGAAGCTTTGTCCATCGTTGAGCTGCACGGTCGTGTCAGCCCTGCGTATGGTGAACGATGGCAGCACCGAGGTCACATTGTTTACGGTGGTGAATGCAGAGCCTGTCTGCGACAGGTCCGACACTTCCGTCACCATCTTCAGGTTGACGCGGGTGCCATCCAGCACGGTGGGGGTGAACTTCACGCCGATACCGAACTCTCTTTCTTCCAGGCTCATGGTGGGGCTGCCCACGGTGCTCGCTTGCGTCACAGGGATGAAGATCTTGCCGCCTGACAGGAAGCTGGCCTGCTGGCCGCTGATCGCCATGATGTTCGGCTCGGCCAGCAAGCGCACCAGGCCATCCTTCTTCTGCGCATCGATCATGCCTGTTGTGGCATCTCCCCCGGGCAGCGCAGCGCCTGCTGAATTGACCGGCCCAGTTATGGCGTTCATGGGGTTGCCCTGGGTGCTGCCAGTTCCAAATTGCCCCAATACGTTGGCGCCAGCGAGTCCACCTGCATGTCCGGCAAAGAGCGCATTGCCCCCGAACAGGCCGGACATGATTTTGACCGAAGTGCCGTCTCCAGACGCATAGGCTCGCGTAAGGTCAAAACCAAGACGATCCAGGATGGTTTTAGAGACCTCAGCGACCTTCACCTCCAGCATCACCTGTTGCGGTGAGGTGACGCGCAGCAGGTTGACCAGCTTCTTGCCGTCACCGTAAGACGTCGCCAGGGATACCACCTGGTCCAGCTTGACGGCGCTGCTGACCACGCCGGTGAGCACCAGGGAGTTTTCGGCGCCCTTGACTCTGATGCCGGTTTCTTCAGGCATCAATTCAGCCAGCTTGGCCTGCAGTGCGCCCGGATCTATGGTCACGATCAGATCCTTGACCTGGCATTCACCGTCTGCACCTTGCAGCACCACATTCATGGAGCCGGCATGTTTGCCCAGGAAAAATAGCTCTGTCGGGCTGAGCAACATCACGTCGACGTCAGCGATGCCGTCCGAGACGGGCAACATCATCTGCCGTTGGCCTGGCGGCAGGTTCTTGTCCTCCACCACTTCGACCGGTTTCCCCGCCCGGGTGGAGGAAAGGCCGCCAACCACCATGCGCGTGGCCGGCGTGCTGAGCTTTACCACTGTGGACTTGCCAAGCACGATCTGACTGGGCGTATCCACCGTGACCGAGGTGCACCGCATCGGCGGCAGGGCTTGTGAATAGGCCTGGCCGGCGAAAATCATGGCGGAAAACAGCGTGAGAGTACCGTATTTGTTATTCACTTTAGTTTCTCCCTGAGGCTCTTGCATGGCTTCAATCGGCACACAGATACAGATCGATCATGCGGAAGAGTTGTTGCCTAGAAGCAGTTGAAGGTGCGCGCGTTGTTGTGGACCACCTCGACACAGTTTCTCGTTACGGCCTCGGCGGGTGGGGCATCGGCGGGCGGCGCCGGTTTGGCGCGGCGAACAGCTTTGACACGGCGTATGGGTTTGACGGCTTCAGCCTGTGCTTCGATTGCGGCTTCCTTCTCGCCGAAGAGCTGCTTCTTGGTGATACCCGCGGTATTCACCGGCGCCTTGTCCACCTGATTGCGCAGCACCAGCGTCAGCGTGCCGATATTGCGCGCGAGGTCGAGCTTCTCGGCATCTTCCAGGGAAAGTTCAAGTGTGACTGCGTTCACCACCTTGGGCTTGGTGTCATCCCGGCTGGCTTCCTGTGCCACCGCCAGCACCAGCACATGCTCCAGCACGGTCTTGGTGATCTGCTTCATGTCCGCGCCGTTCCCTCTCTCCTGCTGGGCGTTGACCATCACATCCACATAGTTGCCGGGCAGTGCGAAGCCGGCCACGCCCACCACATCGTTTACCCGCACCGTCATGGCACGCTTGCCCTCGGCAATCACCGCCGACAGGCCGCCCTGAGTGCCAAGCGGAGCCAGCTTGGCATTGAGGATCGCCTCGCCGCGCTGGATGGAGGTCTTCACGACGCGGTCCTGCAGGACATTGAGATCCTCGAAAGCGCCCTGCGGCATCGAGCCGCTTGGCCAGTCCGCCAGAGCAAGCATTTGCGGAGTGAGGCGGCTGCCCATCTCGATATCCACCACGGCCACCGCGACCTTGCTGGACGCGATGGCCCCCTTGTGCGATACCCACCCGACGGCCATGGCAGTAACCGCAAAACCCAATATGACGGAGATACTCAGCATCCATACTGCCCTTGCGTTCTTCATGGTCAGCCCCCTATTCGATCAGTAAGAAACCCAGTTGATGCAACACCAGGTAGCCGATGGTGCCGAGCGCGATCGCCACCGCGTACGGCAATGTGCCCGCAGACGTGCCCGCGGTAATTCGCCGGCCAGGTGCGAATCCACCTGCGGCGTCAAGAAATCCCGGTTGAAAGATTGCAGCCAGGTTGTGAAACATTTGCCTCGCTGTGCCCCTGGCCAGAACAAGCAGTATGGACAGCACACCGCCCACGATCATGGTGGCCAGCGCGGCATAAAAAGTGTTGCCGGGGCCGAGAAAGGCGCCGACCATGGCCAGCAGCTTTACATCGCCGGCGCTCATAGCACGCAGCAGATAAAGCGGCAGGAACAGCAGCAGGCCCATGCCGATGCCCGCGAGCGGAAACAGAATGTTGGCGTGGGGTGACGGCGGCAGGGCAGTGTTGTAAATCACGCCGAACAGGATGCCCGATAACACGAGCCGGTTGGGTATGCGGCGGGAACGGTAATCGGAGATGGCTGCGCCAGTGAGCAGTAGCAGCAGAATGCCAGTGCGCCAATCCATGAACAGCATGGCGAGCAAGTCAAGCATCGCGTTGAATTCGGAGTGGGACATTGTTCATTTCTTTCTTGTTCTGTTGGGTAAAGGGAAGAGGGGGGTGCCCTCTTTCCTTTGTTCGCTGCGGTGAACGCCGGTCTGCGTCGGGCCTGCTTATATGCAGGTTGCGGTGGTCAGGCAGGCGGTGACGCGGGCGATGAATGCACTGAACGGGCCGCTGCCTCCGGCAATATTCGCCAGGGCGATCACCAGCGCAATCGAGACCACGGCGATGATCAGGCCGTACTCAACGACTTGCGCGCCTTCTTCATCATTGGCAAAGCTGACGGCGCCACTTTTGATCATATTGACCAATGTGTTGACTTGTTCCATGTTATGTACTCCTTCTATACGTAGATAATTGACAGAGAATGCACGGTATTCCCCTTATCGCTCAGCAACTAACCGTAGCTTTGCAGTGCAAAAAAAACGATTAGCTCACTCGACTGGTAGGCCCTAACGGTACGACCCTACTCGCTAGAAGGCTGTACACAAACGAGCTAAAGGGAGACGTACTGTAAAACGAGTAAATTGAAAGGGACATACAGCCAATTCCGTAATGTGCATGCGAAAATGCCTTTAGTACGGTGACCGGAAACTAATTACAGGAATGCAGCTGCTCAGCAATTCCAAGTATCGGGAGGCGCCTGCAGGGTAGCAGGGCTGATGGCTGCGAACCGGGCGCAGCAGGGGGCCTGGTTTGGTG